>NZ_JAAFKF010000050.1 GCF_013299175.1 Sphaerotilus sp. | reverse complement strand
TGGTCATCTCGAACATCGAGACCTGGTCCTTGCCGAAGATCGCCTTGAGCTTCTTGTCGGCGTTGATCATGCGCTTGTTGGCCGGATCCTGCAGGTCGTGCTTCTTGATGTATTCCCAGACCTTCTTGGTGACTTCGGTGCGGGGCATGGTGCCCTTGCCCACCACGGCTGCGAGCAGCTTCGAAGGGGTCATCGGCTTCATGAAGGCCGCATTGGGCTTCTTGACCTCGGCCGCGGGGGCTTCGACCACCGGTGCTGCAACAGGTGCAGCAACAGCCACTTCGGCTATTTGTGCGGGGGCCTTCTTCGCGGCGGCCTTCTTGGCAGTTGCCATGTGTGTGTTCTCCGTCTTGGATGGTGATGTGCCCGTGGGATCGGCACTGCGCGGCAATGGTACTGCTTGCCTCTGGCATTGAGAAGGCATGCGCCAAGGAGTTCCATGGTGGGGTCTGCCAAAATCGCGCACCCTGCAGCCCACTCTGCGTACAGATTCGTACTTTCACGCACTGACGACCCGCGCAGACCGCCAGACACTGCGTGACTTCTCTACCTTGCTTTCCACACCGACATGAACCTCGCCGACTCCGCCATCTGGATCGCCCTGATGAAAATCATCTGGGTCAACATCCTGCTCTCCGGTGACAACGCCGTCGTGATCGCACTGGCCGCCCGCGGCCTGCCACCCCAGCAGCAAAAAGCCGCCATCTTCGGTGGCAGCGGCGCCGCCATCGTGCTGCGCGTGGTGCTGACGCTGTTCGCGGTGCAGTTGCTGCAATACCCCTTCCTGAAGCTGATCGGCTCGGTGCTGCTGCTGTGGATCGGCATCCAACTGCTGGCCGGAGGGGACGGCGATGGCGACATCAAGGCCAGCTCGTCACTGGGCACCGCCATCCGCACCATCCTGGTCGCCGACCTGGTGATGAGCCTGGACAACGTCATCGCGGTGGCCGCCGCCGCCGACAGTGCCCCCCTCGAAGCGCGCATCCCGCTGCTGATCGCCGGCCTGGGGCTGTCGATCCCGCTGATCATCTTCGGCAGCACCTTGCTGCTGCACCTGATGGAACGCTTCCCGATCATCATCACGGTCGGCGCCGCCCTGCTGGGTTTCGTGGCCGCCGAGATGGGCATGACCGATCCGTCGATCATCGACTGGGTCCATGCCCACCTGCACGGACTCGAAATCCCGATCAGCCTGTTCTTCGCCGCGGCGGTGGTGGTGGTGGGCAAGCAGCTCGCCAAACGCCAGGAAGCGGACAAGTCGGCCGAAGCGCCATCGGTCTGACCTCCCGGCAGCGCCGACACCGCGTGGCGCTGCGATACTGTCTGGCCGATACTGCACATTTCCACCCACCACCATGACCAGCCCACGCCCCGCCTTCTGGAAACAGGACAGGGCCTGGGCTTTGTTGTTCGTGGGTGTCGCCGCGCTGTTGCACGCCACCACCGACCTGGCCCGGCCAGCGCAGCAGTGGCTGTTCGACCGCGCCATCACCAGCCACATGGCGCCGGTGCCGACCTCGGAGGTGGCACTCGTCCTGATCGACGAGGCCAGCCAGGCCCGCCACGGCCGCGCACCGTGGTCACGCGACCTGCACGCCCGGTTGATCGACCGGCTGGGGCAGGCGAGCGTGGTCGTCGAGACCGAACCCTTTCTCGGTCATGAAAGCGAGCGGGCGCTGGCCGAGCTGCAGCACCTGCACGCCACCATCGCCGCCGACCCGGTGCTGGCACGCTACCCCGAGCTGCCCGCCATGCTGGAGCGCAGCGAGCTGAACCTCGACGGGGACGCCCGGCTGGCCGCCAGCCTGGAGCGCCACCAGCACACGCTGCTCAACCTGGCCCCGTTGCCGACCGGCACACCCTCCACGCTGGCCCCGCGCGCGCAGGGCCAGACCCCCACCGGTGCGCCCTTGACCGCCCCCTGGCCGCTGCCGCTGCTGCGCGACGCCGCGGCCGGTGTGGGCCATGCGGAACTCCAGCCCGACCCGGACGATGTGCTGCGACGCCACGCGCTGCAGCGGCAAGTCGGCACCTGGCGCGTCAGCTCGCTCGCGGCGCTGGCGGCGGGCATGCACCGCGGATTGACCCCCGCCCAGATCGACACCGGGCTGCAGGCCGCACCGCCTCGCCTGGGCGGACGCACCCTGCCCGTGGATGCACAAGGCCAGCTCGCACCGCTGTGGGCACCGGGCGCCGCCGCGCAGTCGGGCATCCTGACGGTGAGTGCGCAGGACGTGCTGGACAGCCCCACCGCCGTGGCCCGGCTGCAGGGCCGCATCGCCATCATCGCTCCCGACGACACCGGCAGCACCGCCCGCCAGGTGCGCCTGCCCGATGGCCACCTGGTCCCGCCCGCCGAGGCGCTGGCCCGGATCACCTCGGCCTTGCTCGGCGGACGCTGGGTGCAGCAGCCGGGCTGGGCGGCGTGGCTGCCATGGCTGGTGCTGGCCGGGGTGGCGGGCTGGACGCTCCGGGGACTGCCGCGGATGACACGCAGCTCGGCGCTGGCCTTGTCGGGCGTGGCGGGGCTGCTGCTGCTGGCGGTGCCGCATGTGGTGCTGGGACAGGCGCGGATCTGGATGCCGCTGACACTGCCGATCGGGGGCTTGATCGGCGCCTGGGTGGGTCTGTACCTGCATGGGCAATGGGCGCGCCACGCTGTCCGGCACCGGGCACTGTCCCACCCCGCGCTGGTCGATGCGGCCATGGCCGACACGGTGATCACCACCTTCGACGTGATGCCGCTGGAGGTCCGCACCACCCCCGCGCCCACGCTTGTCCCTGTCCCCAGACCCCTGCCTGCGGTGCCTCCCGTGCATGGCGGTGATCTCGACACCGACACTGAAATCGGCCCGGACACCGAAGCCCTGGACCGCGAGGGCTTCGACAGCGCCTACGCGGAAACCCGCCCGATCCCGCGCGACCAGGACGACTTCGCCGACGAGGCATCCGCGCTCCTGGCCCTCGAAAAAACACAGCCGCTCTCGCGCGAAGAGGTATTGGCCAGCGCCACGCTGACCGCACCGGAAACGTGGCCCACGCTGCCCCAGCTTGGTCCCTACCGGCTCGGCCGCGAACTCGGCCGTGGTGCAATGGGGCGGGTGTACCTCGCCCACGACACCGACACTGGCCAGGAAGTGGCGGTCAAGACGCTGGCGCTGGCCCGCGAGTTCGAGGGCTATGCGCTGCAGGAAGCCCGCCAACGCTTCCACCTGGAAGCCGAGGCCGCACGCCGGCTGCAGCACCCCGACATCGTGCGCGTGCTCAAGACCGGCGAGGAACACGGCGTTGCCTACATCGCCATGGAGCGCCTGACCGGCCATGACCTGACCCAGCACCTGCGCCCCAGCAGCCTGCTGCCGCTGGCGACTGTCGTGGCCATCGGTACGCGGGTCGCCACCGCGCTGGCCCACGCCCACGCGCTCGGCGTGGTCCACCGTGACATCAAGCCCGCCAACGTGATGATCGATCTCGTCCGGGGGCAAGTGAAGGTCACGGACTTCGGCATCGCACGCATCTCCGGTGCCAGTCGCACACGCACCGGCCTGATCCTCGGCTCACCGTCCTACATGTCGCCCGAGCAGATCGCCGGGCGCCAGGTCGATGGCCGCAGCGACCTGTATGCGCTGGGTGTGCTGATGTTCCACATGCTCACGGGCGAGCTGCCGCTGTCGGGCCACACGGTGACGGCCCTGATGGGGGCCATCGCCAACACGCCGGCCCCGGATGTGCGCAGCCTGCGCCCCTCGGTGCCGGAGGCGCTGGCGGATGTGCTGGGCATCCTGCTCGACAAGCGCCCGGAGCTGCGCTATCCGGACGGACTCGAACTCGCCACCGATCTGCACCTGATTTCTTCCATGCTGCAGCGCAACAGATCGCAGCACCACGACTTCCCCGTGCTGGGTTCGGTGGAAGAATACGCGGCGGGACCATTCCCGCACACCGCGCGGATGCCCGATCCGAGAGTCGCCACGTCACAATCACGCCGCTGACCCATGGACCGCCCGCGTGTCTTTCCCATGACTTTCGAGTTCTTTTCCGCGACCGATCGAGGTCGTGTCCGCAACAACAACGAAGACTCGGTCGCCATGGACGAGTCTGCCGGCCTGATCGTGCTGGCCGATGGCATGGGCGGCTACAACGCTGGCGAAGTCGCCAGCGGCATGGCCACCGCCTTCCTCCAGCGCGAACTGGGTCAATGGCTGCGCGACGCCGGGCCGGACACTGCCGACCGTGAAGTCCGCCGGGCCATGGATGTGTGCGTGGACAACGCCAACCGTGCCATCTTCAACGCCGCCCACGCCGAGGCGCAGTACGCCGGCATGGGCACGACGCTGGTGGTGGGCGTGTTCCGCGGCGGCCGGCTGCTGCTGGGCCACATCGGTGATTCGCGCGCTTACCGCTGGCGCGACGGCCGCCTGATGCAGCTCACCCGCGACCACTCGCTGCTGCAGGAGCAGATCGACGCCGGCCTGATCTCGCCCGAACAGGCCGCCCACAGCCACCAGAAGAATCTGGTCACGCGGGCGGTCGGTGTAGAGGACGTGGTGCTGCTCGAAGCCCATGTCCACGCCGTCCATCCCGACGACTGGTTCCTGCTGTGTTCGGATGGTCTGTCGGACATGCTCGACGACCCGCGCATCGCCGCCGTGCTGGCCGAGCACACCGACATCGACAAAGCAGCACAGGCCCTGATCGATGCCGCCAATCAGGCGGGCGGGCGGGATAATATCGCTGTGATACTGGTAGCCGTTCACGCCCTGCCCGGTGCAGGCCAAGCGTGGTGGCCATTCCGGCGCTGAGATCCAGGGACCAGATCCCAGACGCCAAGCTTCAGAGGTTGCTCATGCCCAAACTTGTTGTTTCGCTGGACGGTGTTGTCATCAAGGAAGTTCAGCTCACCAAGGACAAGACCACCTTGGGCCGGCGTCCTTACAACGACATCGTGATCGACAACCTCGCCGTGAGCGGGGAGCACGCCGTGCTGCAGATGGTCGGTCAGGATGTCTACATCGAAGACCAGAACAGCACCAACGGCACCTACATCAACGGTCGGGCGATCAAGAAGCAGCTCCTGCAACACAACGACACGATTGAGATCGGCAAATACAAGATCAAGTATCTGGTCGAGGACAGCTCCGATTACGAGAAGACCATGATTCTCAAGCCGGGCCAGAACCAGCCCGGACTGCACGGACGCCCCACTGCGCCGACCATGCCCAGTGCCTTCCCGCCCTCGGGCTTCGGCGGACTGGCGGCCGGCACGGTGCCGCAGGCGTCGATCCGGGTGCTCTCGGGGGCCGCGGCAGGGCGCGAAGTCGTGCTCACCAAGGTGGTGACGACCGTCGGCAAGCCTGGCGTGCAAGTGGCTTCGATCACCAAGCGCCCCGGCGGCTACGTCTTCGCCCATGTGGAGGGCAACGCCCGACCAACCGTCAACGGCGCGCCGGTGCAATCCGACCCCGTGCATCTGAAGGACGGCGACGTGATCGAACTCGCCGGCACGCAGATGCAGTTCATGCAGCCCTGACGGGTCAGACCGGCCCGTGTGCTTGTTCACATCGACCGCCGCTGCCTTGCACGGCAGGGCGCGCGCAGTGCGGAAGTGCGCAGGGACTCGCTTGCGCAGGGGTGAGGTGCGGGGCAGCATGGCCGCTTCTGTTGCAAGTCCTCACATGGAAACCCGATGATTCTGCGTGTCCTAGGCTGCTCGGGCTCCATCGCCCTCGACAACCGGACCACCTCTTTTCTGCTGGACGAGCACGTCCTCGTCGATGCAGGAACCGGCGTGGGTGACCTGACCCTGGACGAGTTGGCCGCCATCGACCACATCGTGCTGACCCATTCGCACCTGGACCACGTACTGGGCATCCCGCTGATCGCGGACAGCGTCATGCAGCGCCGTCTGGCCATGACGCCGTTCCGTTCGATCCAGGTCCATGGTCTACCCGAAACGCTCGACGCGCTGCGCCAGCACGTCTTCAACAACGTGATCTGGCCCGACTTCACCCGGCTGCCACGCCGTGACCAGCCCATCCTGACGCTGGTGCCTTTCCAGACCGGCGACCGGCTGCACCTGAGCGGACTCGACATCGAGGTGCTGCCCGCCTGGCACACCGTCCCGGCCTGCGGCGTTGCGGTGGACACGCCGTCCGGTCTGTGGGTCTTCACGGGAGACACTGGCCCGAACCCGGCACTGTGGGAGCGTTTGCGGGGCAGGCCGATCGCGCAACTGGTGATCGAAACCGCGTTCAACGACGACGAGCGGGCACTGGCCGAAATCAGCCGCCACCTCTCGCCCTCGATGCTGGCGGCCGAGTTGCGCCACCTGGATGTGGACAACGACACATCGGTCGCGATCACCCACGTCAAACCCGGCGAGATGGCGGCTGTCACCGGACAGCTCGCCGCGCTGGATCTGCCGCTGCCCGTCTTCGCGCTGACGCGGGGCGAACGCTACCGGTTCTGACCGGGATCAGCCTGCAAGCCGGAGCGCATCCCACCCGGTGCGCAGGATCAGCGCCCCCACCACAGCAATGAACACGCCGCGCACGAAGCCCGCGCCGTGCCGCAGCGCCAGCCGCGCCCCCAGCAGACTGCCCCCCACGTTGGCCACCGCCATCGTCGCCGCGACGGGCCACCACACATGCCCGGTCGAGGCGAACAGCGTCAGTGCAGCCACGTTGGTGGCGGTGTTGAGCAGCTTGGCCGCTGCCGAGGCATGCAGAAAGTCATAGCCCAGCACGCGCACGAACAGGAACACGAAGAAGCTGCCTGTCCCAGGGCCGAAGAAGCCATCGTAGAAGCCGACAGCCGCCCCGATCAGCGTGGCCTTCGCCGCCTCGCAGCGGGCGCAGGTGCCGGGCGTGTGGCGACTCCCGAGATCCTTGCGCAACAGCGTGTAGACCAGCACCACCAGCAGGATGAACGGCAAGGCCCGCCGCAGCCCCGTGGCGGGCACCTGCGTCACCAGCCACGCCCCGGCGAAGCTGCAGCACAGGGCCGCCACCGCGGCGGGCACGAGCGTCGTCCAGTTCATGGTCACGCGCCGGGCGTACTGCACCGTGGCCCAGGCCGTGCCCCAGACGGCAGCGCCCTTGTTGGTGCCGAACAGCGTGGCCGGTGGCGCCGCTGGATAGACCGCGAACAATGCCGGCGCCAGGATCAGCCCCCCACCGCCGACGATCGCATCGACAAACCCGGCCAGCCCCGACGCCAGCGTCACCCACACCAGATCCATCTCCTGCGCCCCCTGAAAAACAAAAGGCACCGGGATCGCCGGTGCCTTCGAATTGTCTCATCGCGCGGTTGCGCTGCATTCTTGGAGCGTGGACTCTGCCTGTTTGGGTCTTGTTCGGCGGCAGGCCCTGTTATGACGCTATGGTGAACCAGTCTCCTCAGTCCCTCGCTCCTGCACGCAGCCACCAAGGGTCTGCGTTTGCGAGTGGCGGAAATGTAGGGGCTGGGGATCGGCGGACATATCCGGGCTTTCCCGCACCAACATGGCGTGTTGCACCCATGTAACGCCGTGCGTCTGTCCGGATCCGGGCAGGAATCAGGGAGGGTTCAGGCAAGGCGGTCGGCCAGCACCCACTGCGCCGCCCGTTCCGCCAGCATCAGCGTCGGCGAATTGGTGTTACCGCTGGTGATCGTGGGCATCACGCTGGCGTCCACCACGCGCAAACCCGCCACGCCGCGCACCCGCAAACGGGTGTCCACCACCGCGGTCGGATCGTCGGCCCGGCCCATCTTGCAGGTGCCGACCGGGTGGAAGATGGTCGTGGCGATGTCGCCCGCCAGCCGCGCCAGATCCTCGTCGCTCTGGTACTGCACGCCGGGCTTGAACTCCTCGGGCCGGTAACGCTGCATGGCCGGCTGCGCCACGATGCGCCGCGTCACGCGCAGCGAGTCGGCCGCGACCTGTCGGTCCTCCGCGGTCGAGAGGTAGTTGGTCACGATGGCCGGGGCATCCCCGTGGCGCGGCGACGTGATCTGCACCCGGCCACGCGAGGTCGGGTTGAGGTTGCAGACGCTGGCCGTGATGGCGTTGAACGCGTGCAGCGGCTGGCCGAAAGCGTCGAGCGAGAGCGGCTGGACGTGGTACTCGATGTTCGGCCACACGAAGGCGTCCGACGTGCGCGTGAAGGCGCCGAGCTGCGACGGCGCCATGCTCATCGGCCCGGTGCGGCGCAGCAGGTACTCCAGCCCGATCTTGGCCTTGCCCCAGGGCGTGGCGGCCAGCGTGTTGAGCGTCTTGACGCCCTGCACCTTGTAGACCGAGCGGATCTGCAGGTGGTCCTGCAGGTTCTCGCCGACGCCGGGCAGGTCGTGCTGCACCGTGATGCCGTGCTGCTGGAGCAAGGCACCAGGGCCGATGCCGGAGAGCTGCAGGATCTGCACGCTGCCGATGCTGCCGGCGCAGAGGATGACCTCGCGGGTGGCGGTGACGGTCTCGACACCGTGCGGGGTGACGACCTCAGCGCCGGTGCAGCGCAGGGAGCCATCCGCAGCGCGCTCGGTCAGCAGGCGGCGGACATGGGCACCGGTCCACATCTCGAAGTTGGGGCGGCCGAAGCAGGTCGGGCGCAGGAACGCCTTGGCCGTGTTCCAGCGGAAACCCGCCTTCTGGTTGACCTCGAAGTAGCCCACGCCCTCGTTGGTGCCGCGGTTGAAGTCGTCGGTGGCGGGGATGCCGGCTTGCTGTGCGGCCTCCGCGAAGGCGTCGAGCACGTCCCAGCGCAGGCGCTGTTTCTCGACACGCCATTCACCGCCGTGGCCGTGCAGCGCCTTGAACGCATCCGGCGTCTGGGCGGCCTGCGCGGGGTCGAGCCGCCAGTGGTTCTCGTGCTGGCGGAAGTACGGCAGGCACTGGTCCCAGCGCCAGGAGTCGTCGCCGGTCAGCACAGCCCACTGGTCGTAGTCGCGCGACTGGCCACGCATGTAGATCATGCCGTTGATGCTGGAACAGCCACCCAGCACCTTGCCGCGCGGGTAGCGCAGCGTGCGGCCGTGGAGCCCGGGATCCGGTTGAGTCTGGTAAAGCCAGTCGGTGCGCGGATTGCCGATGCAGTGCAGATAGCCCACAGGGATGTGGATCCAGTGGTAGTCGTCGTGGCCGCCGGCTTCCAGCAGCAGGACGCGGCTGAGTCCCTTGGCGTCGCTGAGGCGGTTGGCCATCAGGGCGCCTGCGGTGCCGGCGCCGATGATGATGTAGTCGAAACTGGGCATGTGGGGGTGTCTCCGTGGCCCCGGACTCTAAGCGCAAGTGCGGCGTGCGGCACTCGGTCAAAACGCCAGTCCACCGTGCCGCTCAACCGCCCACGCGCGATGCCAGGATTGGGAACAGCTTGACCAGCCCCTCGGCCATGATCTCCACGGCCAGTGCGGCGAGGATCAGGCCCATCAGGCGCGTCATCACGTTGATGCCGGTCTTGCCCAGCAGCCGGGCAATCGCACCGGAGGCTGAAAACGCAAGGAAGGTGGCCGCCCCGACCACCACGCCATAGCCCACCAGTGCCGCCAGGTGCCACCAGTGGCGGGCCTGGTCGGCGTAGATCACCATGGTCGAGATCGTGGCCGGCCCGGTCAGCAGCGGGATGGTCAACGGCACCACGGCAATGCTGTCACCGGCATCGGCACGCTGCTGGCCGTCGCTGACATCGTCCGAGCGCGATTCCGCCGGTTGTGCATTGAGCATCTGCAACGCGCTGATGAGCAGCAGCGTGCCCCCGCCCACCTGGAACGACGCCAGCGAGATGCCGAAGAACTCGATCACCTTCAGACCCGCCAGCGCGCTGATCGCGATGACCAGGAACGCCGAGAAGCTCGACACCCGGATCGTGCGCCGACGCTGCTCGGGCGTCAGGTGCTGCGTGAAGTGGATGAAGAACGGCACGACACCGATCGGATTGACGATGGCCAGCAGCGCCACCAGGGGTTTGAACAGGTCCATCCGCCGATTCTGCACCCACCGGTATTCGGGGTTTACCCCTGAACTGCCGCCTTCTGCCGCAAACCGGATCAAAAAATCTGCGCAGCCTTACAACACTTCTTGCTGTAGGGATGCTCACACGGCTTGACCGTCATACATAATGAACCCTCGTGATTGGACGCGGCGCCTTTTCTCTGTTCCCTGGAATGAGTGCTGGCTGTAGCTCCGCCACATGGTCCTCTGGTACATCATGTACCCTGTTTCTTGAAAGGCGCTCTTCCATGGGCAACAAACTCTATGTGGGCAATCTCGCCTACAGCGTCCGCGACGAAGATCTGAACGACGCGTTCTCCCAATTCGGTGCGGTCAGCTCCGCCAAGGTCATGATGGACCGCGAAACCGGCCGCTCCAAGGGCTTCGGTTTCGTCGAAATGGGTTCAGATCCCGAAGCGCAAGCCGCGATCAATGGCCTGAACGGTCAAGCGATCGGTGGCCGTGCCATTGTCGTCAATGAAGCCCGCCCGCGTGAAGAGCGTCCGGGTGGCTTCCGCAGCCCCTACGGTGGCGGCGGTGCTGGCGGCGGCGGTGGCCGCAGTGGCGGCGGCGGCGGTGGTGGCTACGGTGGTGGCGGCGGCGGCGGTGCTGGTGGCCCTGGTGGCGGCGGTGGCGGCGGTGGTTTCCGCAGCCCCTACGGCGGTGGCGGTCGCCGTGAAGGTGGCGGCGGTACCGGTGGTGGCGGTGGCCGCAGCGGCGGTGGCGGCTACGGTGGTGGCGGCGGCGGCTACGGCGGCGGCGGCTACTGATCGCGACAGGGTGTCGGTTCACTGATGCCCTGATCAACATCCAGTTCGCGCACAACAACAAGGCGCCAGATCGCAAGATCTGGCGCCTTGTTCACATTCGGCGGCCATGTTCAGCGCCGCGCAGGCAAGCGCCCCTTGACCGCTCCCAGCAACTCGAGCCGACCATCGGCGTGGTGGTACACCAGCGCCGCAGCCTCGACAACACTGCGCCCCTGCTGCAGCTTGACTGGACGGGCACTGCGCACCTGGTCCGCGCGGCGGTCGAACACCAGTTCCTCGCTGGTGAAGATCAGAGGCGCGTCCTCGGATGGGAGCAGATCGCGGACCACGGTCGCCCCCCCACTGAGCCGCACCTCATCCCCCATGCCATTGGCCACAGCCCGCGCTGCCGTGGCGCGCAGCGCGTGGCCTTCATCATCGCGCCAGCGCAGACGCACACCATCGACCTCCAGCGTGTCGGTGTCGGGGAAGTGTCGGACCACATCCCCCTCGATCACCCCGCGTGCAGGCCCGGCCGAGGCATGGTGCTGCACCGAAAAACCGTGCATCTCGTAGTCCGGCTCGTGGCGCACCGCAGAGGGCGCGTGGTCCTGTTCCGGTGCAGGGGTACTCTGCACCAGCCACCAGGTCGCCGCCGCCAGCAGCGCCATCAGGGCCAGCGGCAGGTTGCCCAGCAGCGCATGGCGCACCCGCACGCTGCGTGGCAGCACCGGATGCCCGGCGGCCGCGTCCGGCAAGCGGTTCAGCAACGGCGGCAGCGGCAGCGGGGTGACATCGTCGTCGTCGAGGGGAGCCACGGTGCGGGTCTCAGCGCGCCGCGCCGTCCAGCGTGGTCAGATGGCCTGCCAACAAGCGCGCATAGTGCCCACCCGCCATCAGCAGCAGGTCGCAGAACTCGCGCGCCGCGCCCTGCCCACCCGGCATGGCAGTGACGTGGTGCGCCGCGGCCTTGACCTCGGCATGGGCCTGCGCAGGCGCACAGGCGAAGGCGCAACGCACCATCAGTGGCAGGTCAGGCCAGTCGTCGCCGATCACGGCCAGCGCGCCCCACCCCAGCCCCAGCGTCTGCAGCACCTGCTCCGCCGCGGCGAGCTTGTCGTGGATGCCATGCAGCGCGTGGACGATGCCCAGGTCCGCGCAGCGCCGCCGCACCGCTGGCGTGTCGCGTCCGGTGATCACGACCGGGGTGATGCCCGCACGCGCCAGCAGCTTGATGCCATGGCCGTCCAGCGTGCTGAACGCCTTGACGGTCTCGCCGGACTCGCCGATGTAGATGCGCCCGTCGGTCAGGCAGCCATCGACATCGAAGACCGCTGCCCGCACGGGCTGTGCGGCCAGCAGCAGCTCGGGGGGGAATTGCACGGTCGGCGTGACCGGGCGTGGCCAGACCGGGGGCAACGCAGGGGTGGAGAACACCAGTGCAGCCATGGTCAGATCACCTTCGCGCGCATCAGGTCGTTGGTGTTGAGCGCACCGATCAGGCGGCCCTCGGCGTCGTGGACCAGCAGCGTGGTGATGCAGGCTTCTTCCATCAGCGTGGCGGCCTCGACGGCCAGTGCGTCCGCGCGCACGCTGCGCGGCCGGCTGCCCCGCACGAGCTGCGCGGCGGTCAGCGTGCGCAGGTCGGTGCCTTGCTCGACGGCGCGGCGCAGGTCGCCATCGGTGAACACGCCGACCGCCCGCCCCTGGGCATCCACGATGGCCGTGGCGCCCAGCCCCTTGGCGCTCATCTCGCGCATCATCTCGACACAACCAGCCTCGGGCGTGACCCGCGGCACCGCAGCGTCCTTGCGCATGATGTCGTGGACATGCGTGAGCAGCTTGCGGCCCAGCGCACCACCGGGGTGCGAGCGCGCAAAGTCCTCGGCGCGGAATCCGCGGGCGTCCAGCAAGGCCACCGCCAACGCGTCACCCAGCGCGAGCTGCGCCGTGGTGCTGGCCGTGGGGGCGAGGTTGAGCGGGCAGGCTTCCTGCGCGACGCGGTTCGAGAGCACCAGATCGGCGTGGGCGACCAGCGTGGAGTCGGCCCGACCGGTCATGCCCACCAGCGTCACGCCCAGCCGCTTGAGCGCCGGCAGGATCGCGGCCAGCTCGTCGCTCTCGCCCGAGTTGGAGATCGCCAGCACCACATCCCCGCGCGTGACCATGCCGAGGTCGCCGTGGCTGGCTTCCGCGGGGTGGACGAACAGCGCGGGGGTGCCGGTCGAGGCCAGCGTCGCGGCGATCTTGCGTCCGACATGCCCGCTCTTGCCCATGCCCATCACGACCACGCGGCCCGTGCTGCGCAGGATGGTCTCGACGACCGCCGCGAAACCGGCCCCCTGCTGGTCCTGAAGTTGCAACAGCGCCTCAGCCTCGATGCGCAGCGTCTGACAGGCCATGCGGATGGCCCGCTCGGCATCGAAGGGGGAAGCAGCGTGGGCAAGGGTCACGGAATCTCGGGCCAGGGCACGGGCCAAGGCTGAATTAGGATAGGGCGATTCTAGGACGGTGCATGGCCAGCAATCTCGATCTCGCGCTCCTCTACCTGCTCGCTGCGGTGCTCGGCGTGGTCGGTTGCCGGCTGCTGAAGTTGCCGGCCATGCTGGGCTACCTGATCGTCGGCGTGCTGATCGGGCCGAATGCGCTGGCCCTGGCGCGGGATTCGGCCGGCATCCGCTACCTGGCGGAGTTCGGTGTCGTCTTCCTGATGTTCGTGATCGGGCTGGAATTCAACCTGCCCAAGCTGCGCAACATGCAGCGGCTGGTCTTCGGCCTCGGTGCGGGGCAGGTGGTGCTCACGGTCGTGGGCGCAGCGCTGGGCAATGCGCTGCTGGCGCTGCTGTTCAGGCTGCTCGGTCAGCCGTGGGAGCTGGGGTGGCAAGGTGCGGTGGCCCTGGGCGCAGCGATGGCCATGTCGAGCACCGCCATCGTCGTCAAGATGATGGCCGAGCGGCTGGAGCTGGAGAGCGAACATGGCCGCAATGTCATGGGCGTGCTGCTGTTCCAGGATCTGGCCGTGGTGCCGCTGCTGGTGCTGATTCCCTCGCTGGCCGATGGTGGCGACGACCTGTGGCCCATCCTCGGCAGCGCACTGGCCAAGGCGGTCGTGCTGCTGACCGTCCTGCTGTGGGGCGGACAGCGGGTGATGCGCTGGTGGCTGACGCTGGTGGTGCGGCGCAAGAGCGAGGACTTGTTCATCCTCAACATCCTGCTGATCACGCTCGGCCTGTCGTGGCTGACGGAGCACGCGGGGCTGTCGCTGGCCCTGGGTGCCTTCGTGGCGGGCATGTTGATCGCCGAGACCGAGTTCAAGCACCAGGTGGAAACCGACATCCGGCCCTTCCACGATGTGCTGCTCGGGCTGTTCTTCATCACGATCGGCATGAAACTCGACTGGCGGCCGGTGCTGGACCAGTGGCTGCTGGTGCTGGCACTGAGCGTGGCGCCGGTGCTGGCCAAGGCGGGCACGGTGGCGGTGCTGGCACGCCTGTTCGGTTCGGCGCCGGGGGTGGCGATCCGCACCGGCCTGTACCTGGCGCAGGCAGGCGAGTTCGGCTTCGTGCTGCTGACGCTCGGGGCCGAGGTCCACCTCGTCGGGAGCCAGTGGATGAGCCCCGTGCTGGCATCGATGGTGCTGTCGATGCTGGCCACGCCCTTCCTCATCATGGGCAGCAACCGCATCGTGATGCGCCTGTCGGCGACCGACTGGTTGATGCAGTCGGTGCAGCTCACCACCATCGCCAAACGCGCGATCCGCACCGAGGCGCACCTGATCATCTGCGGCTACGGGCGCAGCGGCCAGAACCTGGCGCGGCTGCTCGACCAGGAACACATCCCCTACATGGCGCTCGACCTCGACCCCGACCGCGTGCGTCAAGCCGCAGCGGCCGGCCAGAGCGTGGTCTTTGGCGACGCGGCCAAGCTGCCGAGCCTGATCGCGGCGGGCCTGTCACGGGCAACCGCGGTGGTCATCACCTACCACGACACCCCGTCGGCGCTGCGGGTGCTGCAGCATGTGCGTGAACACGCGGCGCATGTGCCGGTGGTGGTCCGGACCCCGGACGACACGGACCTGGAACGCCTGCGCGCCGCCGGGGCGACCGAGGTGGTGCCGGAAGCCCTGGAAGGCTCGCTCATGCTGGCCAGCCATGCGCTGGCGCTGGTGGGGGTGCCGATGCGGCGCGTCCTGCGCATCACGCAGGATGCGCGCGACGCCCGCTACGGCCTGCTGCGCGGCTACTTCCACGGCGCCGACGACGACACGGTGGGCGAGTTGCAGCAGGCGCGGCTGCAGTCGGTCAGCCTGCCACCCGGCGCGCCGAGCGTGGGGTTGCGCCTGGGCGACCTGACGCTGCATGCGATGGGGGTGTCGGTGGTGTCGGTGCGCCGGGCCAGCGGTCAGGTCGTGGCCACGGGGGACGAGGCGCTGGTGCTGGCCGGCGGCGATGTGCTGGTGCTCAGCGGCCTGCCGGAGACGCTGGCGCTGGCCGAAAGCCGCCTGCTCCAGCGTTGACACACGGCACCGCGCTCAGGCCACGGCCACCCGCAGCGCCAGATTCGCCCGCAGCCGCGCCACCAGGACCGCCCCAGCCGCCCGCAACACCTCGTTGGCGATCAACGGCACGCGGGCGGTCAGCTCCTCGAAGCGCGGCAGGTGCAGCGCCCAGACGATGGCCGGTGTCATGGCCTCGACATTGGCCGAGTGCGGCTGGTCGCTGAACAGCCCGGTTTCGCCCACCAGCACACCGGGTCGCATCAGCGCGATGCGGCTGGTGCCAGGTGCGGCACCACTGACGTAGACCTGCAATGTGCCCTGGCCAATGAAATAGGCGGCGCGGTCGCAGTCGTTCTGCTTGATCAGCAGGTCGCCTGCACGCAACTGGTAGGCCGTCAAGTAGGCCGCGAAATGGCGCCACTGGGCCAGATCCAGGCGCGCACGGAAGGCGTCGTCCGCCTTGTAAGACTGGACAGCCTCGATCAGATCATCAATTCCCATGGCGCACTCCTGCTGATGGTGGCATTCCCATCCGAGGGCCGAACATGCCAGAGTGCTGCGGCTTGCGCTGATTCGGATGGTAACAAATACGCAAACTGAACAGTACCAACTACTTGCCGATGCAAAAGCGCGTGAATATGTCACCCAGCAGGTCGTCTGGGGTATAGGCGCCGGTGATGGCACCCAGCGCGTCGTGGGCCAGCCGCAGCTCCTCGGCCAGCAGGTCGAGTGCGGTGTCGGCCTGCGCCGCCCAGCCACGGGCCTGCGCAAGGTGGTGCTGTGCCTGCCGCAATGCCTTGAGGTGGCGGGTACGGGCGATGAAAACCCCTTCCGGCGAGGCGTGCCAGCCCGCCAGCACCAGCAGCGTCTCGCGCAGCGTCTGCAGCCCCGCATGGGTCTTGGCAGACAGGGCCAGCCCCCTGCTGTCCTCGGACAACGCTGCCAGTGCCGCCAAGGCCATGTCCGCACACCCCGCTGGGGCGGCATCGGCCTTGTTGAACACATGGACCAGCCGCTGGCGCTGACGCTCGGGCAAGCGGGACTCGATGGCACGGTCGGCTGCCACGTAGGCGGGATCGTCGCAGCGCGTCAGGTCGTGCAGCAGCAACACGGCATCCGCCTCGGCGATGGCACCCCAGCTCCGCGCGATGCCGATGCGCTCGACCTCGTCGCCAGCCTCTTCGTCCGGGCGCAGGCCAGCGGTGTCGATGATGTGGATGGGCACGCCCTCGATCTGCAGCGTCTCGCTGACCTTGTCGCGGGTGGTGCCGGGGATGGGGGTGACGATGGCCAGTTCCGCCCCGGCGAGCGCGTTCAGCAATGAACTCTTGCCCGCGTTGGGCTGGCCGGCGATCACGACCTTCAGCCCTTCGCGCAGCAAGGCCCCCTGCTGCGCGGTGTCGAGCACGGCGGCGAGCTGCAGGGCCAGCCGGTCCAGCCGGCCACGGGCATCGGCTTTTTCGAGAAAGTCGATCTCTTCTTCGGGGAAATCCAGCGTCGCCTCCACCAGCATGCGCAACTCGATCAGCCGGTCGCGCAGCGCCGTGATGTGGGTGGAGAAGGTGCCGGAGAGCGAGCGGGCCGCGCTGCGGGCAGCCGCTTCGGTGCTGGCGTCGATCAGGTCGGCCACCGCCTCGGCCTGCGCCAGGTCCAGCTTGTCGTTGAGGAAAGCCCGTTCCGTGAACTCGCCCGGCTCCGCCAGCCGCAGACCCGGCAGCACGCCCTCACCCGCCACCTGCAGGCAGCGGGCCAGCAGCAACTGCAGCACGACCGGGCCGCCATGGGCCTGCAGCTCCAGCACGTCTTCGCCGGTGTAGCTGTGCGGCGCGGGAAAGTAGAGCGCCAGCCCCTGGTCGATGGGCAAGCCATCCGCGCCGAGGAAGGGTCCGTAGGTGGCGTGCCGCGGGGCCAGCGTGCGGCCGGTGAGCGCCTGGACCAGCGGCAGCAGGCCGTGGCCGGAAACCCGGACGATGCCGACCGCGCCCCGTCCGGGTGCGGTGGCGATGGCGGCGATGGGATCCTGGTGTCGGGCAAGCATGGCGCGCATTCTCGCCGAGCCACGCCATCACCAAGAAAAACGCCCTGTCGGACCAGCCAGACAGGGCGTTGCAGGATTCGCGCGGAGGGGAGCCAGCTACAAAAGCATTCAACCCCCGGAGCCACGACTGTTGCAGCGAGCCTCCCGGCCCCTCATGCGGCTCTGAAAGCCTGCTGCAACACCCCTGGGTCTCACCCCGCAGAACGGATGATGCAGGGCAAATGTGACGGTCTCAAGACCCCGATTGCATCAACCGTTTCGAGTTGTGGGGCTTGTCGCGGCCGGATTCCACGTTGCCGGGAACCCGACCGGATATGGCGGGTAAACCCCTGCCTGCCTCAGCGATTGAGGCCGAGCTGCCGGTTGATGATCCACTGTTGTGCGATCGCCAGCAGGTTGTTGACGAACCAGTACAGCACCAGACCCGCCGGGAAGAACAGGAACATCACGCTGAACACCAGCGGCATGATCCACATCATCTTGGCCTGCGTCGGGTCCGGCGGCGTCGGGTTCAACCAGGTCTGGAACAGCGTGGATGCGGTCATCAGGGCCGGCAGGATGTACAGCGGATCCTGCACGCTCAGGTCATGGATCCAGCCGATCCACGGGGCGCCACGCATCTCGACCGACGCCAGCAGCACCGAGTACAGCGCGATGAAGAACGGCATCTGGATGAAGATCGGCAGGCAGCCGCCCAGCGGGTTGACCTTCTCCTCGCGGTAGATGCGCATCATTTCCTGCTGCATCTTCTGCGGGTCGTCCTTGAAACGCTCGCGCATCTCCTGGACCTTGGGGTTGACCGCCTTCATCTTGCCCATCGAGCGGTAGGCGCTGGCGTTGAGCCAGTAGAAAGCGATCTTCAGCAGCACCACCAGCGCCACGATCGACCAGCCCCAGTTGCCCAGCAGCCCGTGCAGCTTGTCGAGCAGCCAGAACAACGGCTTGGCCAGGATCGTCACCCAGCCATAGTCCTTGACCAGTTCCAGCCCAGGGGCCAGGGCTTCGAGCTTCTTCTCTTCCTGCGGACCCGCGTAGAGGGTGGTCTCGACCACCTGCGTGGCCCCAGCGGCGATCGGTGCCAGCGGCAGCGTCATCGAGGCCGAGTACAGGTTGGTGCCTTCGCGCTTGGTCTGGAAGCTGCGCTCCTGCTGGCTGCCGACCAGCCAGGCGCCGACAAAGTGGTGCTGGATCATCGCGATCCAGCCGTTGTCGGCGGATTTCTCGTGGTCGGCCTTGCCCTTCTCGATGTCGGTGAACGCCACCTTCTGGAACTTGCTCTTGTCGGTGTACACCGCCGGACCCGTGAAGGCGGTCGGACCCATGAACATCGACGACGACGGCACGGTGCCATCCCGCGCGAGCTGCAAGTAGAGCTGCGGTGCGATGGGAGCCGCCGTGCCGTTGACCACCTCGTGGCGCACCTTGACCGCGTAGTCGCCGCGGGTGAAGGTGTAGGACTTGCGCAGCTTCACACCGCCCTGGTCCGGAGACTCGAAGGTCAGCGTCAAGGTGTTCTGTCCGTCGGACAGCGTGCGCGGGCCGGGCAGCAGCGTCATCACCGTGAGGTGGTTGGGCAGCGCAGGCTCGCCCGCCATGCGCGGGATCAGCCCGGAGTCGGCCTGGTAGACCCGCTCGGCCGACTGGTCGAACAGCAGGACCGGCTTGGTCGCGTCATGCTCGTCCTTGTAACGCGGCAGGGCCATCCGCACGACGGAGCCACCACGGGTATCGAACGTGGCCTGCACCAGATCGGTGGTCACCTCGATCTTCTGCGAGACCGGTGTCCCGGCGCCTGCGGTCGGCAAGGCCGCCACACCCGACACCGCGGCAGCCGATGCGGCCACCCCAGCGGGCACACCGGCCGCACCTGCCTGCGCAGGCGCAGTCACCGCGGGCGGCGGCGGGGCAAACATCGACGGCTGCCCGTTGTGCTTGCTCCAGCCATCCCACAGCATCACGAGCGAGACGGAGAAAACGCCCCACAGCACGGCGCGCCGCGTATCGTTCATACAGAAGTCTTTCGAAAGGAGGAAAACAGTCGGTGCGACTGCGCAGGGACCGGATCATGCCCGCCCGCGCACCAGGGGTGGCAGCGGGCGATGCGTCCGACGGTCAACGCACCGCCCTGCAGGGCACCGTGCCGCTCCAGCGCCACCAGCGCATAGGCGGAACACGTTGGTTCGAAACGACAGGACGACCCCAGCCAGGGACTCAGCAACAGCCGGTAGCCGCGCACCAGCGCGACCAGCCCCTGCTGGGGCCATCCCTGCAGCCGACGCAAGCGCGTTGGCGGCGGGTCACAAGTGTGCGGAGCGTGGTCGTGCGGAGCGGACATGGCTGAGCGTACCCGCGTGCGGCAAAGCAGCCGTCAGGCCACCCCGGCAGGAATGGCCTGAGCCACGGCGCGGCGTGCCCGTCGGGCTGCATCGCCCAACAGCACATCCACTTCTGCACGAAGCAAGTCCGCCAGCACCTCCGAGCGTGCGCTCGGAAACTGCTTGCGGTCGATGGGCGCACGCAAGCGGATCACCCAGTCGCCTGCGACCAGATGCTCCAGGTGGCGCCGAACCCCCGCCCGGATCTGCGCCTTGACCAGCGTGCGGGTCACGGAGCGGCGAGCGTGCCGCTTGGGCACCACCAGACCCAGCCGCAGCGTGACCACTTTCAGGCGGTCATCCACAGAGTTGTCCACAGGTTGCTCCACAGCGTTCTGCATGGGCAAGACCGCAGCACGGCCTGTTGACAACTTGGGAACTGCGAGGTGATGCACCATGAAATGGGCAGTGCGTGCGATGGGCCGAACGGCCATGGCAGACTCGAACTGCGCGGCCCCATCCAGGGAGATCAGGGCCATGGATACGTCAACGCTCACCGCGTCGCAACGGACGCCGGACGCCCCGTGGCTCAGACCGCCAGGCGCTTGCGGCCCTTGGCGCGGCGTGCATTCAGCACGGCGCGGCCACCGCGGGTCTTCATGCGAACCATGAAGCCATGGGTGCGGGCGCGGCGAACCTTCGACGGTTGGTAGGTGCGTTTCATCTTGAATCCTCTAGCCTTGGCTTGGGCCCGATCTTGAGCCTGATCCGATCGGGCACCCCTCTGGCGCCCCAATTCGGGAAACCCACGATTACAGCAAAAACACCCTGAAAAGTCAACGCCTGACTCTGCACAGCCCAGGCGCGCGCGGGGATTGACCCCCCGCTCGAAACTGTGGATAACCGCAACCCTGGACAGTGTGATGTCGATACAATCGCGCCCCTTCTCCTGAAGTTGTCCACAATTTTTAGAACATGCACATGGACCTGTGGCAACGAGGCTGTGAGCGCCTCGCCGCCGAGCTGCCGGCACAGCAGTTCAACACGTGGTTTCGCCCACTGCCGCCAGCCGAGGTGTCGGCGGCGGGTGAAGGCTACCTCGTGGGTCTGCGTGTGCCCAACCGGTTCAAGATGGATTGGATCCGCTCGCAATTCGCGGTGCGGATCGAGCGGCTGCTGAGCGAGATCGCCGGCAAGCCGGTGCGACTGGAGTTGTCCCTGGGCAATGCCAGCGATCCCGCGCCCCGCCCCCCGGAACCACCGACGCCCGCCCCGTTGCCGCCTGCAGCACCGGTGCAGATGTCCATGATCGACTTCCCGCCGCTGCCCACCGAGCGGGCCGAGGCACCACCGGCCAGCGCGGCCCGTGCAAGCTCGGCCCGTTCTCGCGCGCGCGCAGGCGGGATGCAGGTCCAGAGCATCCCCGCGCTGCACGCGCTGCTCACCCTGCCGGAGGGTGTGGTCCCTGCGCAAACCGCCGCCGCATCCAAGCCCGTCCCACGCGCACCCGCTGCACGCCGCACCCCCACCGCACCGGACTCATCCCCATCCGCCGAACCACCCGCTCCGCCAGCCACGGCCGCGCTGTCGAGTGGTGCGATCGCGTCGGCCTCCGCGCTGGCCAAGGCATCAGCGGCGGTGGCATCGCGCCGCAAGCGCGTTGCCTCGGGCAGCAAAGAGTCCCCGGCGGCGGCATCGGTGCTCGCACATCCTCCGACCGCGGCCACCGCCTCCTCGCCCACGGCAGCCGCCGCGCTCGGCGCACCAGCCCTCATCCTGCCCAAGGTGCCGCCGCCTGCCGCGCCAGCCAGCACCCGCGGCCGCATCAACCCCGCCCTCACCTTCGACACCCTCGTGCCCGGCCGCGCCAACCAGATGGCTCGCACCGCCGCGCTGCACGTCGTCGGCTCGCCCGGCGGCATGTACAACCCGCTGTTCCTCTACGGGGGCGTCGGCCTGGGCAAGACGCACCTGATCCACGCCGTCGGCAACGCGCTGCTCAAGGAGCACAAGGACGCCCGCGTGCTCTACCTGCACGCCGAGCAGTTCATCTCCGATGTCGTGCGCAACTACCAGCGCAAGACCTTCGACGAACTCAAGGCCAAGTACCACTCGCTCGACCTGCTGCTGATCGACGACGTGCAGTTCTTCGCCGGCAAGGACCGCACGCAGGAGGAGTTCTTCAACGCCTTCGAGGCCCTGCTGACCAAGCGCGCCCACATCATCATGACCAGCGACACCTACCCCAAGGGGCTGGTGGACATCGACGAGCGCCTGACGAGTCGCTTCGATGCCGGGTTGACGGTGGCGATCGAGCCGCCGGAGCTGGAGATGCGGGTGGCGATCCTGATGAAGAAGTCCATCGGCGAAGGCAGCGTGATGCCCGAGGACGTGGCCTTCTTCATCGCCAAGAACGTGCGCGCCAACGTGCGGGAGCTGGAGGGGGCGCTGCGCAAGGTGCTGGCGTATTCGCGCTTCAGCCACAAGGACATCAACATCGCGCTGGCCCGCGAGGCGCTGAAAGACCTGCTGTCGATCCAGAACCGACAGATTTCCGTCGAGAATATCCAGAAAACGGCGGCCGATTTCTACAAGATCAAGGTCGGCGACATGTACAGCAAGAAGCGCCCCGCCAGCATCGCCCGGCCGCGCCAGATCGCCATGTACCTGGCCAAGGAAATGACCCAGAAAAGTCTGCCCGAGATCGGGGAACTGTTTGGCGGACGTGACCACACGACCGTGCTCTACGCTGTGCGCAAGATCGCTGCCGAGCGCCAGAAGAACACCGAACTCAACCAGCAGCTCCACGTCCTCGAACAGACCCTCAAAGGCTGAAAGCCCCTCACATCATGATCGTGTTGAAAGCTCCTCAGGACAAGCTCCTCGCCGCCCTGCAGTCCGTCTCGGGCATCGTCGAGCGCCGCCACACCCTGCCCATCCTGGCCAACGTGATGATCCGCCGCCGCGCCGGGCAGTGCGAGTTCACCACCAGCGACCTGGAAATCCAGGTCCGCACCAGTGCGCCGATGGACGGCGACAAGGGCGACTTCAGCACCACGGTCGGTGCGCGCAAGCTCATCGACATCCTGCGCACGCTGCCGCCGGACCAGACCGTCTCGCTCAGCGCCGCGCAGAACAAGCTGACGCTGCAAGGTGGCAAGAGCCGCTTCACGCTGCAGACGCTGCCCGCTGACGACTTCCCGCTCGTGCAGGAAGCCGCCGATTTCGGCCCGACGTTCAGCGTCCCCCAGAAGACGCTCAAGGGCCTGATCGACCAGGTCCATTTCGCGATGGCGGTACACGACATCCGCTATTACCTGAACGGCATCCTCTTCGTCGCGGAAGGCCAGACGCTGACGCTGGTGGCCACCGACGGTCACCGCTTGGCCCTCGCGCAAGCGACGCTGGACGTGGAGATGCCCAAGCAGGAGGTCATCCTGCCGCGCAAGACCGTGCTGGAGCTGCAGCGGCTGCTCAAGGATGGCGCCAAGGAGGCCAAGCCGGCCAAGGACGGCAGCGAAACCGAGGCCGCCCGGATCGAGATGTGCTTCGCCGCGAACCAGGCGCGCTTCAGCTTCAGCGGCATGGAGTTCGTCACCAAGCTGGTCGAAGGCAAGTTCCCCGACTTCAACCGCGTCATCCCCCGCAACCACAAGCAGCACATCACGCTGGGCCGCGCCCCGCTGCTGACCAGCCTGCAGCGCGCCGCCATCCTGACCAGCGAGAAGTTCAAGGGCGTGCGGATGAACTTCGAGCCGGGCCTGCTGCGCATCGCGTCCAACAACGCCGAGCAGGAAGAGGCCAAGGAAGAGCTGGAGATCGACTACAGCGGCCCGTCCATCGAGATCGGTTTCAACGTCACCTATCTGATGGATGTACTGTCCAACATGGACCAGGAACTGGTGACGCTGTCGCTGCAGGATGCGAACAGCTCCGCCCTGTTCACGGTGCCCGAGCAGGCGGGTTTCAAGTACGTCGTCATGCCGATGCGGATTTGAGTCTTTGCGCAGACCGGATCCGAGCACATCCGAGCGCATCCGAGTGGATTGGATATTTGAGTGAGTGACATGACCGAGCAGAACCAGCAGCCCATCCCTTCGGAGCCGACCACCCCTGAGCCGCCGGCACAGACCGCCGCCGAAATCTCCGCCGCCTACGGCGAAGGCAGCATCCAGATCCTCGAAGGGCTGGAAGCCGTGCGCAAGCGGCCGGGCATGTACATCGGCGACACCAGCGACGGCACCGGCCTGCACCACCTCGTCTTCGAGGTGGTGGACAACTCGATCGACGAGGCGCTGGCCGGGCACTGCGACGACATCGTCGTGACGATCCATTCGGACAACTCGATCAGCGTCACCGACAACGGTCGCGGCATCCCGACCGGCGTCAAGATGGACGACAAGCACGAGCCGAAACGCTCGGCCGCCGAGATCGCGCTGACCGAACTGCACGCGGGCGGCAAGTTCAACCAGAACAGCTACAAGGTCTCGGGCGGTCTGCACGGCGTGGGCGTGAGCTGCGTGAACGGGTTGTCGAAGTGGCTGCGGCTGACGGTGCGCCGCGAGGGCAAGGCGCACTTCATGGAGTTCCGCCAGGGCGTGCCGCAGGACCGGGTGCTGGAACTGCGCGACGGCTTCGAGACCAGCCCGATGCGCCTCGTCGGCGACACCGACAAGCGCGGCACCGAGGTCCACTTCCTGCCCGACCTGGAAATCTTCTCGAACATCGATTTCCACTACGAGATCCTGAGCAAGCGCCTGCGCGAACTCAGCTTCCTGAACAACGGCGTGAAGATCCGGCTGGTGGATGAGCGCAACGGCAAGGAAGACAACTTCGCCTATGCGGGCGGCGTGAAGGGCTTCGTCGAGTTCATCAACACCGGCAAGAAGGTGCTGCACCCGAACATCTTCCACGCCCGCGGCGACAAGATGAGCGACAACAACACCAACGTCGGTGTCGAAGTCTCGATGCAGTGGAACGAGAGCTACAACGAAAACGTGCTCTGCTTCACCAACAACATCCCCCAGCGCGACGGCGGCACGCACCTGACCGGTCTGCGGGCGGCGATGACGCGGGTGTTGAACAAGTACATCGACGACAACGAGATCGCCAAGAAGGCCAAGGTCGAGATCGGCGGCGAGGACATGCGCGAAGGGCTGGCCTGCGTCGTCAGCGTCAAGGTGCCGGAGCCGAAGTTCTCCAGCCAGACCAAGGACAAGCTGGTGTCGAGCGAAGTGCGCGGCCCGGTGGAGGACATCGTGAGCCGGCTGCTGACCGACTGGCTGCTGGAGAACCCGACCGACGCCAAGACGATCTGCGGCAAGATCGTCGATGCGGCCCGCGCCCGTGATGCGGCCCGCAAGGCGAGAGAGATGACGCGCCGCAAGGGCGTGCTCGACGGGATGGGGCTGCCGGGCAAGCTGGCGGACTGCCAGGAAAAAGACCCGGCGCTGTGCGAGATCTACATCGTGGAGGGTGACTCCGCCGGTGGTTCCGCCAAGCAGGGGCGCGACCGGAAGTTCCAGGCGATCCTCCCGCTGCGCGGCAAGATCCTGAACGTCGAGCGCGCCCGCTACGAGAAGCTGCTGTCGAGCAACGAGATCCTGACGCTGATCACGGCGCTCGGCACCGGCATCGGCCAGGGCATGGGCGGCGACGACTTCAACCCCGACAAGCTCCGCTACCACCGCATCATCATCATGACCGACGCGGACGTGGACGGCGCGCACATCCGCACGCTGCTGCTGACGTTCTTCTACCGGCAGATGCCCGATCTGGTCGAGCGCGGCCACATCTACATCGCGCAGCCTCCCCTCTACAAGGTCAAGCACGGCAAGCACGAGCAGTACCTGAAGGACGGCAGCGAGCTGGATGTCTACCTGCTGAAGGTCGCACTGGACAGCGCGATCGTCGAGCCGGGCGCGGGCCGCGAGCCGATCAGCGGCGCGGCGCTGGAGGAGCTGGCGCGGCAGTACCTGCTGGCGACGAACGTGATCGCGCGGCTGTCGAACTGGATGGACGTGGAGGCCCTGCGCGCGATCAGCGACGGCCTGACGCTCGACCTCGACACGCCGGAAGCGGCGACCACCAGCGCGGACGCCCTGAAAGCGGCGCTGCACGACGCCGAGGTCAGCGCCGAGATCGACCCGCGCACCGACAAGCACTTCCTGCGCATCAGCCGCCGCCACCACGGCAACATCAAGAGCAGCGTCATCACCGCCGATTTCGTGCATGGCGCCGATTACGAGGCGCTGAGCGTGGCGGGCGTGACCTTCAAGGGCCTGCTGAGCGATGACGCGGTGGCCAAGCGCGGTGAAGGCGAGCGCCAGAAGCAGATCAAGGTCGCGGACTTCCGCGCCGCGATGGCCTGGCTGATGACGCAGGCCGAAAACGCCGTCGGCCGCCAGCGCTACAAGGGCCTGGGCGAGATGAACCCCAGCCAGCTGTGGGAAACCACGATGGACCCGACCGTGCGCCGCCTGCTGCGCGTGCAGATCGAGGATGCGATCGAGGCGGACAAGGTGTTCACGATGCTGATGGGGGATGAGGTGGAGCCGCGGCGGGAGTTCATCGAGACGAATGCGTTGAGGGCGGCGAACATCGATGCGTGACGAGGGGGTCCGTCATGGCCCCTCCTCTGATCATCGAAATCCTCGGCCGCACCGACCAGGGCATCACCCGGCCTTTTCGGTGTCTGGCTGACGACGGTCATCACTACTACGTCAAGAGCGTCGGTGCCCACTGGCGCTCCGTCGTGTGCGAGTGGATCGCCGGTCGGCTCGCCGAGGCACTTGGCCTGCCGATCGCGCCGTTTGCGCAAGTGGAACTCGACGAGGGGCTGGTGAAGGCCTATGGCGATCACGATCTGGCGCCAGGACTGGCATTCGGCTCCCGAGTCGCCACCTCTGTTCACGAATTCGAGCCATCACTGATACGGCACTGCCACGCAGACTTTCGCCGCGATCTGCTGGCCTTCGACTGGTGGGTTCGCAACGAGGACCGGCAACTGGGCGACACGGCGGGCCGACCCAACCTGCTGTGGCAAAGCACAGCAAGCCGGCCCGTGGTGATCGACCACAACAACGCCTTCGATCGCCAGTTCGACGCCGGCAGCTTCCTCGATTTGCACATCTTTCGCGCCGAGTGGCCCACGATCACCAACGACCTGGTGCGACAAGCCGAGTACGCGCAGCGGTTCACAGCCGTGGCCGCCCGCGCAGAAGAGTTCTGGCGTGAACTGCCGCACAATTGGGTGTTCACGGAAGACGGTACGCCCCGGATCACCTTGCAGGAAATCCAGTCCGTGCTGCACCGTGCCGATCAGCCCGACTTCTGGCACAGCGCCCCTTCCTCCTGATCAAACCACCATGGCCCGCCACATCGCCCACTACACCCTCGTGCGCCTGCTGCCGCAGTCGGACTCGGGCGAGTTCGCGAACATGGGCGTGGTGGTGGCATGTCCGGCGCTGGGCCTCTTCGATTTCCGGCTGATCACCCGCTACCGGCGCATCACGCACTTCTTCGAGGAATTCAACCGCGAGCTGTTCACCCAGGTGCGGCGCGAGGTGGAGGCTGAACTGGCGCATCTGCGGGACCACCTGCGCCAGCAGCAGTTCGCCAGCGGGTGCCGGGAAGAGGCGCTGGCGTTACGGTTGGTGCAGGATCTCGTGCAGCCTCGGGAAACCATGATCCGTTACGCGCCGCTGCGGGTGGCGATGACGGAGGATCCGCGGCAATTGCTGGACCAGGTCTTCGCACGCTATGTGCAGCGCAGCAGCGAGGAAACCAAGAGCCGTCGGGAAGACGCGATGGTGCGACTCGTGCGCGAGGCGCTGCAGCAGGACCGGCGCTTGAACGCACTGTTCCGCGCGGACGAGGTCGGCACGCCGGACTATCAGGTGCCGTTTCCGCTGGTCCACCGCCAGGACGGCCAGACGCTGGCCGCCATCAAGCCGCTGGACCTGGCGCAGCCCGACCCGCAGCAGATCTACGAACACGGTGGGCGCTGGGCAGAACGGTTGCGTCGCCTGAAGCGGCTGGGCGCCATGCCGGACCACGGTGTGCTGGTCACGACGGAGGCGCCGCCGCCGGAGGACGAGCGGCGGCATCTGGCTTACCGCGACATCGTGGGGGAGTTGCAGGAACTCTCGGTGCAGGTCAGTGGGGTG
>NZ_JAAFKF010000005.1 GCF_013299175.1 Sphaerotilus sp. | reverse complement strand
CCAGCCCACCGCCCAGCCGACGAACGGCCCGCTGCGGCCGATCAACGGCGGGCCGCCCGCGTGACGCCGAGGCGCGTGGCACCTACGATCGGGGCATCCTTTCATTTTTGCGCGATTCCCCGGTCGCCCGCCGACATGGCCCTGCCCGCTTCCGCCACTGCCTTCGCATCCCCGCTCACCGTTGCTGTCCGGCAGCCCCCTCTGTCGGAGACACGCGGCTTCACGCTCATCGAGGTGATGGTCGTCGTGGCCATCATCGGCATCCTGGCTGCGATTGCCATGCCAGCCTACAGCGACTACATCCGCCGCGGCGAGCTGCCGGAAGCCTTCAGCACCCTGGCCAGCCAGCGCGTGGCCATGGAACAGTTCTACCAGGACAACCGCCAGTACGGCACCAACACCTGCGGCGAAGGCAGGATCAACTTCTCGGACCAGCCAGCCACCGGCGCCAAGTTCAGCTACGCCTGCAAGCTCAGCGGCAACAACGGCAACCAGGCCTACACCCTCACCGCCACCGGCACCAGCGGCCATACCAAGGGCCACGAGTACACGCTCAACGAGTCCGGCGAGCAAGGCACCGTCAAGTTCAAGGGGGATGCCGTCACCGGCAAGGCGTGCTGGCTCAAGCGTGGCTCGGAGTGCTGAGCGTGGTGGCGATGGGGTCCGCACGCAGCGCATCCGGCTTTTCGCTGATCGAGCTGATGGTGACGCTGACCGTGCTGGGCGGGCTGTTGATGGCGGTCACACCGGTGGTGCGCGACTGGATGCTCGACACCGAGATCCGCAACGCCGCCGAATCGATCAGCAGCGGTCTGGCCCGCGCCCGCGCCGAGGCAGTGCGGCGCAACGAGCCGGTGCTGTTTTCCCTGGTCGCCAACGACGCGCAGCCGGGCACGCTGGACAACAACTGCACCCTGTCGTCTACTTCGGCGTCGTGGGTCGTGAGCATGAACAACCCCGCCGGACACTGCGGCGACACGCTGGACAGCCCCACCGGCCCGCGCCTGTTCGCCCGCCACGCCCGCGGCGATGGTGCGCCCGGTGTGCGGGTGCAGAGCCGCGACGAGACCTGCGCCAACCTCACGGCGGTCAGTCAGGTCTTGTTCAACGGCTACGGCCGGGCGGAGTCCCTGCCCGCCCCGATCCGCTGCATCGTGGTCAGCCACCCGGGCAGCAGCACCGCCCGCACGCTGCAGGTGATGCTCAACGCGGGCGGCACGGTGCGTACCTGCGACCCCGCGGCGACCGACCCGCGGGACACGCGGCGCTGTCTGGTCAACTGAACCGAGGAATGCCCGTGACCCGCCCGCACCCGTACCCGCACCGCCGGACAACCGGTGGCTTCATGCTCCTCGAAGCCCTGATCGCGCTGCTCATCTTCGCGCTGGCGGTGCTCGGTCTGGTCGGTCTGCAAGCATCGATGACGCGCGCGACCAGCGGTGCCAAGTACCGCGCCGACGCCGCCTACCTCGCCAGCGACCTCGTCGGCCTGATGTGGACCGACAGCCGCAATCTTGCGCTCTACGACACCAGCAAATGCGCCGGCCACCCGCCTTGCCAGCGCTGGCTGGAGCGGGTCAAGGAGCGCCTGCCCACCGGTGTCGGCCAGGCACAGGTCTCGGCCACCGATCCCGGACAGGTCACGGTCAAGCTCACCTGGCAAGCCCCCAGCGACGACGCCCACCAGTTCCAGACCACCACCGCCGTCAATCCCAACCCCCTCCAGCAGCCCTGACCCGAGCGACTCCGAGCGACATGACCGCGTCTCCCGTCTTCCCCGCCCCCGCCTCGGCTGCTGCCAGTCAGCGCGGCGTCACGCTGATCGAGCTGATGGTGGGCATGGTCATCGGCCTGCTCGCCGTGCTCGTCATCGCGCAAGTCACCACCGTCTACGAAGGCCGCAAGCGCACCATCACCGCCGGCTCCGATGCGCAGGTCAACGGCGCGCTCGCCCTGCAGACCCTGCAACGCGACGTGCAGACCAGCGGCTACGGCATGACCGAGGGCGGCGCCACGGGCTGCCGCATCGTCGGCCAGCGGGCTGGCATGGCCACCCGCTTCGAGCGCACGCTGGCCCCGGTGGTCATCACCGATGGCGGCGACGACGGCACGGCCGACAGCATCGACGTGCTGATGAGCAACCACACCGATTTCGCGCTGCCCACCCGCGTCGCCAACAACCACCTGCGCGGCAGCAACGTCTTCGTCATCGGCAACAACACCGGCCTGGGCCACCACAAGGGCGACCTGATGCTGGCCGTGCCCACGCCGACGCCTGACCCCACCGACCCGGCCCGCTACTGCAGCCTGTTCAATGTCAGCGCCGATCCGGTACCGGGTAGCAACCAGCTCTTCCACGATGCCGGTGCGGATGGTCCCTGGAACCAGGACCTGACCACCACCGTCTTCCCCGGCGTCCAGAGCACCGACCTGTCCTATGCCGCGGGCAGCGTGTTGCTGGATCTGGGCAGCCTCGTCAGCCGGCGCTATTGCATCACCGGCCTGTCCGACGTCCGGTGCGACACCCCGGCCTCGCAGACCCCCTACCAGTTGCGCCAGATCTCGTTCAACAGCGGCACCGGCCAGACCTCCGCCGACGACCTCTACCCGCAGATCGTCCAGCTCCAGGCCGTCTACGGCATCGACACCAGCGCCGTCGCCGACCAGGTCGCCGATGTCTGGACCCCGGTGTCGCCCACCACGGCCAAGGGCTGGCAGCGCGTGGTGGCGGTGCGCGTGGCCGTGGTGGCCCGCAGCACGCAAAACGAGCAACGTCCCACCCAGTCCGCGGTCCCCAACTGGGTCACACCCACCCTCCCCGTCTGGTACCCGGACGGCGTCACGGCCAAACCCCTGCGCATCGACAAGGCCCCGCTCGGCACGGGCGACGACTGGCGCAACTACCGCTACAAGGTCTTCGAGACCGTGATCCCTCTGCGCAACCTCCTGTGGCAACCCGCGTGAGCCGCCCATGACCCCCCTTGCGACACCTCCCTCCGCCCTGGGTCCACGCCGACAGCGTGGTGCCTCGCTGCTGTTCGCCATGGTCACGGTGGTGGCGCTGTCGCTGGCCGCCGTGACCCTGATCCGCTCGGTGGACACCGGCACCACCATCCTGGGCAACCTCAGCTTCAAGCAAGACACCCTGCTGGCCGCCGACGAAGCGACCCGGCTCGCCATCCTCTGGCTCGAAGAGCGGCAGAGAACCGACCCCGATGGCCTGAACACCACCCAGCGCGACCAAGGCTACTGGGCGCATCTGGTGCCGGGACTGGACCCCACCTCCACCGGCACCGCCCCCACCCGCGTGGCCATCGACTGGAACAACGACAGTTGCCGCTCGCAGCGCGGTCCGTCACCGGCCGACTGCCTGCCCGCACGCGCGAAATCCCTGGCCAACCAGATCACGGCGCGTTTTTTCATCGTGCGGCTGTGCTCCGAAGCCGGCAGTTCCACCACGGGCACCAACCAGTGCCCCCGCCCGCTCAACGCCACCAGCCTGGTCACGGGCGAACGCGGCGAGATCAACAGCCAGAACCCTGTCCGCATCGGCTCCAGCACGGTGGCCGAGTACTACCGCATCGTCGTGCGTGCCCAGGGCGCGCGCAACACGGTCAGCACCACCGAAACGCTGGTGCATTTCTGAACCGCCATGAACCGCCTGCCCACCCGCCGTCCCCTTCTCGGCCTGCTGGCCATTGCCACGCTGCTGGCCTGCGGGGCGGTCGGTCGCGCCCACGCGGCGCTGATCGACGTGTCCAACGTGCCACTGAGCGCCTCGCTGTCCCAGGTCAAGCCGAACATCATGTTCATCCTGGACGACTCCGGCTCGATGGCGCTGTCCTACATGCCCGATGACGCCGCCATCTTCGACGGCAACGGCGTGATCGACAACTACGGCTACCGCTCCACCCAGTGCAATGGCCTGGCCTTCAACCCGGCGCTGCCCTACCTGCCGCCGGTGCGGGCGGACGGAAGCTCCTTCCCCGACGTGCCGTTCACCACCGCGCCCCTGGACGGCTTCAACCCCGTCTCCGGCACGGTTTCACTCAGCGGCAGCTACTACTACGTCTACAAGAACGACAAGAAGCTCGCGCCGATGTCGTGGACCTACCTGCCCAACGGCGACCTCGACACCACCACGCCCTTCTACAAGGACTGCACCCTGAGCAGCACGGTGGCGTCGGACCAGTTCACCAAGGTGATGCTCGACACCAGCTCGGACGCCGTGCTGCGCCAGAAGTACGCCAACTGGCACACCTACTACCGCACCCGGCGCCTGCTCATGCGAACGGCCACGGGCGAAGCCTTCCGCCACATCGGCGACGGCTACCGCGTCGGCTTCACCGTCATCAGCGACAACAGCGTCACCAGCACCACCTTCCTGGATGTCCAGGACTTCACCAGCACCCAGCGCAGCAGCTTCTACAACCTGCTCTACACCGCGCAGACCAACGGCGGCTTCACCCCGCTGCGGGGCGCGCTGTCCAAGACCGGCCGCTACTTCGCCAACAAGATTCCGGGGCAGCGGCTGGACCCGATGCAGTATTCCTGCCAGCGCAACTACGCCCTGCTCTCGACCGACGGCTACTGGAACACCGGCGAATACGGCTGGCCGGGCCTGGAGACCGGCACCTACGGCCCGCTGCAACTCGACGGCAGCACCCGCATCGGCCAGCAGGACGGCGCGCAACCCCGCCCCATGAAGGACAGCACCGGCAGCAGCGGTGGGGGTGACAGCGACTCGCTGGCCGACGTGGCCCAGTATTTCTGGGCCACCGACTTGCGTGCGGACTTCCCCAACAACGTCGCCACCACCAAGCGCGACCCCGCCACCCACCAGCACCTCAACACCTTCACCGTCGGCCTGGGTGTGCGCGGCACGCTGTCCTACGACCGCAACTACCTGACGCAGACCACCGGCGACTACGCCGACATCGCGGCCGGCCGCAACGGCAAGGAGTGGCCCGTCCCTGCTGGCACGCTCACCAACAACCAGACCAACGCCACCCACATCGACGACCTCTGGCACGCCGCCGTCAACGGCCGCGGCCAGTATTTCTCCGCCACCGACCCACAGACCCTGTCCGACGCCATCGGCACCACGCTCAACGAGATCATCAAGGACGCCGGCTCCAGTGCCGCCGCCTCCGCCAGCTCGCTCACGCCAGTGACCGGCGACAACTGGGTCTTCCTGCCCAGCTACAGCAACTCGCCCACCTGGCACGGCGACCTGCGCGCCTTCCAGTTCACCACCGACGCCATCACCGCCGGACTCATCGCCCCGGACACCAGCGACGGCAAGGCGGTCTGGAGTGCCAGCGCCAAGCTCGACACGCGCGACCTCGCCACCCGCCCGCGGCGCATCCTGTTCGGCAACGGTGCCGGCCGGCTGCTCGACTTCACCTACGCCAACCTGCTGGCCCTGGGCTACAACTCCGACTTCGATGCCCTGTGCGCCGGAACCCGTCCGCTGGCGCAGTGCAGCCGCCTCACCCCTGCCGCCCTGGCCAAGGCCAACGGCGACAACCTCGTGCAGTTCCTGCGCGGTGACACCCAGCTCCAGATGGGCGTGTCCGTGCCCGACAACCAGGTGTTCCGCAACCGCGCCTCCCGGCTCGGCGACTTCGTCAACGCCGCGCCGGTCTACGTCGCCAAGCCGCCCTTCAAGTACGCCGATGCCGGCTACACCCAGTTCGTCACCGACAACCGCCTGCGCACCAAGATGGTCTACGCCCCGGCCAACGACGGCATGCTGCACGCCTTCCAGGTCGGCGAGAACGAGACCGACCCCGCAGGCGGCGAAGAGCTGTGGGCCTTCGTGCCGCGGGGCGTGCTGCCCCACCTGCGCCGGCTCGCGGACGTGGGCTATGACGCCAGCCACATCAACCTGCTGGACGCCACCCCCACCATCGGCGACGTGTACGCCAACGGCCAGTGGCGCACCCTCCTCGTCGGTGGCATGGGGGCGGGTGGCCGCTACTACTACGCGCTCGACATCACCAACCCGGCCTCGCCCACGCTGCTGTGGGAGTTCTCGGACGCCAACCTCGGCCTGACCTTCGGCAATCCCGTGATCACCAAGGACGCCACCGGCACCTGGCTGGTGGCCTTCACCTCGGGCATCAACAACGTCGGCGATGGCCGTGGCAGGCTCTACCTGCTGGACGCCCTGACCGGCAAGCTGCGCTCCGGTGCGGGCGAGATCATCACCCCGGCCGGCGACACCACCACGCCCAACAACCTCGGCCGCCTCAACGCCTGGGTGCCGAGCGACACGGACAACACGGCCCTGCGCTTCTACGCCGGCGACATGCTCGGCAACCTCTGGCGCTTCGACCACGACGACCGCGTGGCCCCTGCCGGCACCGAGGCCACCTTGCTGGGCCAGGCGCTCGGACCCAACCAGGTGCCCCAGCCCATCACCGGCAAACCGGTCCTCACCGAGCTGGTGTCCGACAACGTGCCCATCACCATCGTCTCCTTCGCCACCGGGCGGCTGGTCAACAACGCCGACCTGACCTCCACGGGGCTGCAGACCGTCTACTCGGTCCGCGACACCCTGGGCAGCACCGGACTCGGCCCCTTGCGCGACCCGAATGCCAAGCTGGTGCGCCAGACCCTCAACGCCAGCCGCCGCATGGACGAGGCCAAGTCGGTCGATTGGAATGCCCAGAACGGCTGGTACGTGGACCTCGACCAGTCCAGCGGCGAACGGGTATCGCTCGACGGCATTCCGCTGGCGTCCGGGCTGATTGCCTTCGCCTCGACCATCCCGAATGGCGACCCTTGCGGCAACGGCGGCAGCTCCTACCTCTACCAGTTCCTGGTGCCCTCGGGCGATGTGCGGGACGTGGAGGTCTCGACCTCGCTCATCGTCGGCGTCGGCCGGGTCATGGACAGCGCCAGCCGCGTCAGCGCCTTCTTCACCAAGCGCGACCAGAGCACCCAGCTCAAGGCCGCCGGCCTGGGCATCCGCAACCGCTCGAACACCCTGCGGCGCGCGGCCTGGCGCGAGCTGAACTGAGGCGGCGGTGGCGGGAATGCGCAGTGCGGTGCTGGCCGCTTGTGTGGGCGGATCGGTGGTGCTGCACGCCGGGTTGATCCTGTGCGGCACGTCGCCCGTGCCGACCACGGCCAGCGGTGGCGCCACCTCCGCCACCTCCATCGGCCGCCCCGCCGGTGTCCAGGTCCGCCTGTCGGAGATCCGTCCACCCCCGGTGCCCCGCCCGCAGGCTCGGGCCGTGACCGGCTGGGCCGCACAGCCGGCTGCCGCACCCGCGCAGACCAGGATGCTGCCCGCCGAGCTGGACCGCCTGGAGCCGACCGGCGCCGGCCCTGTCGCCACACCAGCCATCCCCGCAATCGCCACAAGCGCCGCCGATCCGGACGCCGCCTATCTGCCCCGCAGCCAGCTCACGCAGGCGCCGGTACCGCAGCAGTCCATCGACCTGCTCTACCCGGAGCTGGCGCCGGCCGGGCGCTTCCGGGCGGTGCTGACGCTGTTCATCGACGACCGGGGCGTGGTGCAGCGCGTGCGGATCGACGAGGCGGACGACAGCGGCCTGCCACCGGTGCTCGAAGACGCGGCGCGGCAGACCTTCCTCCACAGCCCGTTCACGCCCGGTGAACTCGACGGGCGCCCGATCCGCTCGCGGCTGCGCATCGAGATCGAATACGCCACCGAGCCGCTGCACGACAACCCGCAAACTGCCGCGCGCTGACCGCGCGCGACCACCTGGACAGACCCGTTCACACGTCGGCCAGCACCCGCAGATGGGCCGCCACGCTGCGCGCCAGCGCGCTCAGGGCATAGCCACCTTCCAGGCACGACACGATGCGGCCCTGGCAATGGCGGTCGGCGACATCGACCAGCCGCTGCGTGATCCAGGCGTAATCGGACTCGACCAGCCCGAGCTGGCCGAGATCGTCCTCGCGGTGGGCGTCGAAGCCGGCCGAGATGAACAGCATCTCCGGCCGGAACGCCTCCAGCCGCGGCAGCCAGTACGCCTCCACGAGTTCGCGCACCTCCATGCCGCGGGTGTAGGCCGGCACCGGCACATTGACCATGTTGTCGCCCATCGGCACACCGCCGCTGTACGGATAGAGCTGGTCCTGGAAGAAGCTGGCCATCAGCACGCGCTCGTCGCCCGCGATGATGTCCTCGGTGCCGTTGCCGTGGTGGACATCGAAATCGACGATCGCCACGCGCTGCAGGCCCCGCACGTTCAGCGCATGGCGGGCCGCGATGCAGACGTTGTTGTAGAAGCAGAACCCCATCGCCGCCGAGCGCGTGGCGTGGTGGCCGGGCGGGCGGATGGCGCAGAAGGCGTTGCGGTAGGTGCCGTCGATCACGGCGTCCGTGGCGGCCACCGCCGCGCCGGCCGCCCGCAGCATCGCCTGCCGGGTGCCGGGACAGACGGTGGTGTCGGGGTCGAGCGCGCGGTGTTCGCCGGTCGCGGTGGCCTGCTGCAGGAACTCGTCGAGTTCGCGCAGATAGCCCTCGCTGTGCGCGTGCATCAGGTCCGCGTGCCGGGCCAGCGGCACGTCACCGGGACGCAGCAGCGCGATGTCCAGCCCGGTGGCAAGGAGATGGTCCTCGATCGCGTCGAGCCGCTGGGGACATTCGGGGTGGCCGGCGCCCATGTCGTGGCCGCGGCAGTCGGGGTGGGTATAAAAGGCAGTGCTCATGTCGTCTGGCACAGCGGGCGTCTGCTGCCCCTGTGTGGTCCCTCCAGCGTCGTTTCGGTGCGTGCAAGTTCGGGTAAGGTAGCACCAATGATGAACCATCCGCCCCTCGCTGTTCTGACACCGCTGGAACGTCTGGTCGATCAGGTCGGCACCGTGGTGGTGGGCAAGCACGCCCAGATCCTCGACAGCGTGGCCTGCCTGCTCGCCAGCGGACATCTGCTGATCGAAGACGTGCCCGGCGTCGGCAAGACCACCCTCGCCCAGGCCCTGGCCGCCTCGCTCGGCCTGCACTTTTCCCGCGTGCAGTTCACCGCCGACCTGACGCCCAGCGACCTGATCGGCGTCAGTGTCTACGCGCCGACGCGCGAAGGCTTTGTCTTCCATCCAGGACCGGTCTTCACGCAGGTGCTGCTGGCCGACGAGATCAACCGTGCCGGCCCACGCACCCAGAGCGCCCTGCTGGAAGCGATGGAAGAGCGCCAGATCAGCCTCGATGGCCAGACACGCGCCCTGCCCGCCCCGTTCTTCGTCATCGCCACGCAGAACCCCGCCGAGCAGCTCGGCACCTACGCCCTGCCCGAAAGCCAGCTCGACCGTTTCCTGCTGTGCCTGACGCTGGGCTACCCGTCCGCCGCGGCCGAGCGGGCGCTGCTCGAAGGCCAGGACCGGCGCGAAGCCGTGCGGCACCTGCAGCCGGTGATGTCCGCCCAGGAGCTGCTGGCGGCGCAGGCGGCCGTGCAGCGCGTCCACGCCGCGCCGGCGCTGCTGGACTACCTCCAGGCGCTGGTCGCCGTCACGCGCAACGGCCAGTGGTTCACGCAGGGGCTGTCGCCACGGGCGGCGCTGGCGTGGCTGCGGGTGGCGCGGGCGCGGGCCTTCCTCGCCCGGCGAACGCATGTGACGCCGGAAGACCTGCAGGCGCTGGCCGTGCCGGTGCTGGCCCACCGCCTGCAGCCGCGCAGCGGCGCCGGGCGCAGCCGGTCGGCGCAGGTGCGGGCGATGCTCGACGCGGTGCGGCTGGTCTGAGGTGCGCCAACGCTGGCAATCCTGGTGGAATCGGCGCCACCCGCGCACCGACACCGTGCGGCTCGACCACCGCCATCTCTACATCGTGCCGACGGTGTCGGGCTGGTTCTACGGGGTGCTGCTGCTGTGCCTGCTGCTGGCCTCGGTCAACTACCAGCTCAACCTCGGCCACCTGCTCACCTTCACGCTCGCCAGCGCCGGGCTGGTCGCGCTGCACGCCACGCACGCGACGCTGAGCGGGCTGCACCTGCGCGTGCAGGCGAGCGCGCCGGGTTTCGTCGGCGAGACGGTCGTGCTGGACCTCGTGCTGCAGGACGGATCCCCTGCCACCGGCTGGCGCCACCCCACCCGGCTGGGCCGCCACGGGCTGGTGCTGCGCTGGCGCGACACGCCGGAACCGGACGGTGGACCGCACCCGTTCGCCTGGACCACCGATCCGGACGCGCTGCACCGCCTGCCACGCACCCTGGTGCAGCGCGGGCCGCAGACCTTACCGCCGCTGGAGCTGTCCAGCCGCTTTCCGCTCGGGCTGTTCCGGGTCTGGACGGTGTGGCGCATCGCACACCAGCCGCTGGCCTGGCCGGCGCCCGAGGTGGATGCGCCGCCACTGCCGCTGACACTGGACCTGGACGACGACAACGCAGATCCGGCCGAGACACCCGCCCGACAGCACGGCCTGCTGCCCGAACCGGGAGACGACGATGGCGTGCGGCCCTGGCGGCGCGGGGACCGGCCGTCGCAGGTGCTCTGGCGCCGCTCGGCGCAGCGGCTGGCGGCCGGCGGCGGGCTGCTGGTGCGTGAAGTGCCGCCGCCGCGGGCCACCTGCGAGCTGCACCTGGACGGCGACCGGCTGCACGGTCTCGATCCCGAAGCCCGCCTGCGTCGCCTGAGCGCCTGGGTGCTGGAGGCGGACGCGCTGGGCCAGCCTTACCGCCTGAGCCTGGGTGCGCTGCGCACCGAGGCGGGGACTGGCCCCGGCCACCGGCGGCACTGCCTGGATGCGCTGGCCTGGTGGGGGATGGCATGAGTTTCAGCACGGGCTGGGCGCGGCTGCCACGGGAGCCGCGTGACACGCTGTTCCTGCTGGCCGTCTTGGCGTGGACGCTGCTGCCGCAACTGGTGCAGGTGCCGCCATGGTGTGCCGCGCTGGCGTATGCGGCGCTGGGCTGGCGGGCCTGGCTGGCGTGGCGGGGTGGCGCACTGCCGTCGCGCTGGCTGCTGGTGCTGGCGCTGCTGGGGGCCACGGCCGGTACGCTGGCGAGCCACCAATCGCTCTTCGGGCCGTCGGCGGGCGTGACGCTGCTGGTGGTGATGTCGGCACTCAAGACGCTGGAGCTGCGGGCGCGCCGCGATGCGACGGTCGTGTTCTATCTCGGCTTTTTCCTGGTGCTGGCCAACTTCCTGCACTCGCAGTCGCTGGCCACGGCGCTGGCGATGGGGGTGGCGGTGTGGCTGCTGATGGCGGCGCTGGTGCTGGCCCACCTGCCGGAGGTGCCCGAGGTGCAGGTGCACAGGGCGCCGCTGCGGCAGGCGCTGGCCCTGTCAGCCCGGCTGCTGCTGACCGGCGTGCCGCTGGTGGTCATGCTGTTCGTGTTCTTTCCGCGGGTCGCGCCGCTGTGGACGGTACCGGGATCGGGGTCGGGCGTGGGCAAGACCGGCCTGTCGGACCACCTCGCGCTGGGCGATGTGGCCGAGCTGGCGCAGGACGACACGCTGGCGCTGCGGCTGCAGTTCGAGGGCGCCGTGCCGGCCACCGCGCTGCGGTATTTCCGCGGGCCGGTGCTGAGCACACCCGAGGGCAGTGGCTGGCAGCGGCAGACCGGCAGCGGCGCAGGATTCGTGCCCCTGCCAGCGCCACCCGCAGACGGAAACGGAAACGCAAACGCAGCACCCAAGGTGCGTTACGAGATGACCGTGGAGCCGCTCGGCCTGGGCACGCTGCCCCTGCTGGAAAACGCCCGAACCCCCCCGACACGGCCCGACGCCGAGCCGGACCTGCCCTGGTGGCACCACCCGGAGGGCTACTGGCCCACGCAGCGACCGCTCACCGAGCGGATGCGCCTGCGTGCCACGGCCACGCTGGACACCCCGCTGCACGATCCCCGCGTCGCATCCGCGCCGGCGGTCGATCCAGCCGATCCGCGCTGGACCCCATACCTCGTGCTGCCAGAGGGCCAGCATCCGCGCACGCTGGCCTGGGCAGACGCCCAGCCCAGCGCCGACCGGCATCCACAGTGGCTGCTCGACCACATCCGCCAGCAGCCCTACGTCTACACCCTGGCGCCCGGACTGCTCGGACAACACCCCGTGGACACGTTCTGGCTCGACACGCGCGCCGGCTTCTGCGAGCACTACGCCAGCGCGGTCACGGTCGTGCTGCGCCGCTGGGGCATCCCGGCGCGCATCGTCACGGGCTACCTCGGCGGCGAGGTCAACCCGCTCAACGGCGTGCTCGACATCCGCCAGCGCGATGCCCACGCCTGGGTCGAGTACTGGCACGCCGACCGCGGCTGGGTGCGGCTCGACCCGACCGAAGCGGTGGCACCAGAGCGTGTGCAGCGTGGCGAGCGGCTGACAGCGGCACGCGGGCCACTCGGGCTGGCACTCGTGGATCTGGTGGCACTGGACCCGCAGTGGGTCGCGCAGATGCAGGCGGTCTGGGGCGCGGCGGAGCACCAGTGGAACCAGTGGATCCTGGGCTACTCGGCGCACCGCCAGCAGGATCTCCTCGCCGGCCTGCTCGGCGAAGGCGTCGCGCTGCACACCCTGGGGCGCTGGCTGGCTGGTGGATTCGCGGCCTTGGTGGGCGTCGGCGCGGGTTGGGTGGCGTGGCGGTCACCGCCGCGTCGGCGTGATCCTTGGCTGCGCGGACATGCGCGCCTGCAGCAGATCCTGCGCCAGCGTGGCTACACGGTGCCGGCGCACCTGGCCACGGCGGGCCTGCTGGTCCATCTGCGGTCGCAGTGCGATACGGGTGCGGGTGTGGGTGCGGGTGGTCTGTCGGCCACAGCCGCCGCCGAGTTCGACCGTCTGGCCGCGGCGCTGGACACCCTCAGCCGGTGGCGCTATGCCGCACCAGGGGATGCGGGCGCGCCGCGCGTGGCGCTGCAACCGCTGTGGCGTGTGGCACAGCGGGCGGCCGCCCGGCTGCCCCGCATCCAGCCAAACCGTCCAGCCACCAACGCTTGAGCGTGCGCAGCGCCCGCGCGGACAGGCTGTTGAAGCCACGGAACTGCCGCAGCACGTCCGGGTCCGTACACACCTCGGTCGGCAGTCGAAAAACCGCCGGCGGCTCGGAGGGGCACACGGCGTGCGGGGGTCGCACATCGTGCCGGCAATGCGCCGCCCCCTCGCCGAAGCCGATGTTCTCGACCAGCGACTGCCGCGGGAACACGTCCACCAGCCCGTGCCGGAACTGGTGGAAACACAGGCGGATGGCCCAGGAGTCGATCTTGCCGGCCATCTGGCGGTCGAGCATGTGCGACAGGTCGCTGCCACCGCGGTTGAAGCGCAGGCGCTGGGCAAGGTTCCAGCGAAAGCGCGGGTAGTCCGTCACCGCCCAGTCGATCTGCTCCCAGCGGTCGCGCCAGATCGCCCAGCCCCAGGAGCTGGCGCGCAGGCCGAAGGTGGCGTCCTGCGCCGGCTCCGGGCCTGGCCGGTGGTGGATCGGGTGGGCGTAACCGGACACGCTCAGCACCTGCGGCACGTCGGCGTAGGTCTGCAGCGCCTGGTGCATGAAACGCAGAAAACCGCTGGACAGCACCAGATCGTCCTCCAGCACGATCACCCGCTCGTGCGTGCGCAGCATCTCGCTGACGCCGCCAATGACCGAGCGCGACAGCCCCAGGTTCACCGCGGACTCGTGCAGCACGACGCGGGCGAAGCCGGTGATGCCGCGGACGTAGTCGCGCACGGCCTGCACCTGTGCGCGGGTCCGTGCATCGGCGTCGGGCCGGGGTCCGTCGCAGAACACATGCAGCTCGCTCGCGCTGGCCTCCGGATTGGCCAGCAAAGATTCCACCGTCCGGCGCGTCAATGCTTCACGGGCATACACAAACAAACAGACCGGGGCAAGCTGGCAATTATTCACGCTGTACTTTCAAATCCAATCGACACCTTATGAATTTGATTATCAAACCAAGCACAGAAATACCATCAAAAATACGTCACATATTCGGACTTCAATTCGAACGCCAATGGTCCAGATCGACCATAACCCCCTTGTTTCAAGGCGCCTGAATCAATGGTGGGTATCAATGGAGGCATCAGTGGGGGTGCCCGACCTGCGGACCACCGAGGTCCGCGGGGAGCGCGCGGGCGGGCCGGTCCTGGCGCGACCAGCCCAGACACCGTGCCACCACCGCACCCAGGGCGCCCAGGGCACCCAGCGGCGCACGCTGGTCGATGCGTGCCAGCCGCTCGCGGCGCAGGCGGGCCACTTCCGGGTCGGTTTCCCACTGCCGGCCATGGACCTCGTCGAACACCGCCAGCGCATCGATCTCGCGCTGGCGCGCCACCTCGGGCGAGACCCCCGCCGCATGGAACACCGCGCCGGGCAGCGCCAGCACATTCACCGCACTGCGGGCGGCCAGCCGGGCCTGCAGGCGGTACTCCAGCGCCTCGGTGTCCTCGTACAACGCCGGGAGCAGCCGCTCGGCCTCCTCCGTGCGCAGCAACGTCACGGCCAGCCGCGTGTATTCGCCCCAGCGCAGGTGCCGGGCCAGCTCGCCCTGTTGCCACAGCGCCCCGGCCACCGCGTCCGGCAAGCCACGCAGCGCCGACGGGTCCAGCACGGCGTCCAGACGGCCATGCCCCCGCACATCGGCCCGGCGATAAACAGCCGCCGGCTGGCCCGCAGGCGTGACCGACGCCATGCACACGAGGTCTTCGAGCGTGAAGGCATCCAGGAAGGCCCGCGTCAGCGCCAGGAAATATGGCGCCCAGACATGCTCGGCATCGAGGAACACGGTGTAGGTACCCAGACAGTGCTGCAAGCCCAGGCGCAGCGCCGCAGCGCGGCCACCACACCCCTCCTGGCGCAGCACCTGGATGCGCCCGTCGTGCGCCGCCCAGCGGCTGGCACGGCCACGCGCGCCGGCTGGCTCGACCAGGTACAACTGCCAGTCCTGCTCGGTCTGCGCCCGCACGCTCTGCACGACCCGGTCCAGTGCCGCGTCCGTGCCCTGCACCGGCAGCACGATCGACACCACCGCGCCATTGCGCACGGTGTCGGCGGTATGCGCTGTATACGCTGTGTTCATTGTTTTCCCCATGCCAGATTTATTCTGGACTGACCCGCATGAAAGCAATTGTTAGCGCGAATCTGAAAAAACAACTTGGAATACATCACGCTCGGCGGGTGGTCGTTTTGGGTACCACAGCAAAGCCCCATGGTTGGGTGTTCCCCCTGTATTGGCGATGGACAGGTCTGCGTACAGCCAATTTATCGACAAAATCGCTGAAACCCCCCATATTCAGGTGGCTGGAAATATAGCGTTCCAAGGTCCACCCCATGCAGCGGGCGACCAACAGCCCCGCTGCGCCCCGACCAGACCGTTCGGCAGAAAACGGTATCCCGCAAGCCGGGTGTCACACCCCCCAAACGAGGCAGAATCCGCCGCCATGCCTTCCACCGACTCCACACCCACCGCCCCAGGCGGCGCCGCCGGCGAGCAGCGCGATGTCCTCCATGCCTTCGCACTGGGCATGTCCTACCGCACCCGGACCTGGGTCCACACGCTGCTGGCCGCACTGGCGTGGTCCAACCGGGACGGCAAACGCTACACCGGCGAGCAGGTACGCGAGGCGGTGGTGGCGCTGACCGCCGACGGCCAGCTCGCCGAACACCCGCAGCGCCCCGGCCACTGGCGTGTCCACCCGGCGCACCACAGCGCCACGTATCTGGCACTGCTGCAACGGAACACTCCGGATACCCTGCGCGACGCCTTGCTGAACGCCGACAGCAGCCGCAGTGCCGCCCAGTTCGGCACCACCCACTGGTACTTCGAGAACATGGAACTCGCCTGCGCCGTCACGCGGCTGGCGGTCTTCAGCGGGCAGGCGCCAGACCAACTGGAGCGGCTGCGGCTGGCCTGCCGCTGGGGCATGGAGTGGGAGGCGGTGCTGGAGCGGTCGCTGCATGACGTGCTCGACGGCGACTTGTTTGCACGGATGCATCCGTGCCTGCAGGCCAGGACACTGCGCGAACACTTCGACCTGCTCGTCCAGCGGTGGGCCAACCCCGGTGCGCTGCCGCTGCAGGCCATGGCCGACACCCTGCGCCAGCGCGCGCAGACCGACCCCGCGCTGGACCGGGCCGTGCGCCTCAGCGGGCTGTCGCTCGCCCAGGCGGAATACCTGATGCTCGCGGGCCGCTTCGACGACATGGCCACCGTGCTCCAGGCGCTGGTCGATCCGACCGGACAGCCGGAACTCGCGAGCACCATCGTCATCTGGCGCGCGATGGCGGAGGCATTCGACGCCGTGCGCCAGTTCCGCCGTGGCGACTGGGCAGGCTGCATCGAGGCGATGGAGACCGTGCTGGAGGCGCTGCGCCTGCTGTCGGGCAAGCGCAAGGGGCTGCTGCCGATGCCAATCGCCTGGGCCTACCCCCTGGCGCTGATGGCCCAGGGCACGCCTGCCGCGCTGCAGAAGGCGCTCAAGTTCTGTCTGGCCGAAGGCGGCAAGCGCCAGCCGATGATGGAATCGTCCTGGGGCGTGTTCGCGCTGGCCCTGCAAATGAAGCTGGGCGACGCGCGGCGCGACCTGCAAGCCTTCACGCCCCGCACCAGCGCCCTCCACATCGACCAGCTCGACATCAGCCGCTGGTTGGTGCGCGCCTGGCTGAAGGACCGCCCGGAGGCAGAACCGCTCAACGCCCACCACATCGAAGCCGTGCAGGTGCTCGGCGAACGCCTGCACAGCATCGGCCTGCACGACCTGCACGCCCAGCTCGACGCCGCCGTCGCCGTGGTCCAGGCCCGCCCGGCGCCGCCCACCTTTTTTGTCGCGACCCCGGCCGAAGGGGAAGGCTGGCGCAATGCGCTGTCCGCCCTCGCCGCCATCGCGGGTGGTGGCACGGGGGATGGCGCCGGCACCACGGTCATCGCCGCCGAAACCCGGCTGGTCTGGGTGATGACTGTCAACGACTTCGGCGCCCTCAGCGACATCACGCCGATGGAGCAAAAACGCGGCCTGCGCGGCTGGAACAAGCCCAAGGCGGCGTCGCTGTCCAAGCTGTCGAAGGCCGAAACGCTGCCCACGCACGACGCCGTGGTCGCCCGCACGCTGCGCGTCAACGCACGGGACCGCAGCCTGCGCTTCGATCTGGCGGCGGCGGCGGTGGCGCTGGTCGGGCATCCGCTGGTGGAATTCGACGACACGCCAGACGTGGCCGTGGCGCTGACGGAGGCGCCGCCGGTGCTGGACGTGACCGATCTCGGCGACCGGCTGCGTGTGGCGCTGCAGCCGCCGCCGCGCTGGACCGACCCCAAGGCCGAGCGCCAGGAGCCGCAGCTCTGGATCACGAGTGCCGCCGACCAGAAGGAAGCCGACGCGCTGCGCGTGCTCACCATCCTGCGCGACGGGCCGCAGCACGCCCGGCTTGTCCGGCTGAACGCCGCGCAGACGCGGGCAGCGCAGCTCATCGGCGCCGGGCTGGAGGTGCCGAAAGCGGCGTCGGCGCAATTGGACGAGGTGTTGCGCAGCCTGGGCGCGCAGTTCCAGGTCCACAGCGACACGACCGCCGCGGCGCGTGACGTGCCAGCCGAATCGCGCCTGCGGGCCGAGCTGACGCCGGAGGGGGATGGGGTGGCGCTGCGGCTGGTGGTGATGCCGTTCGGGACGGACGGGCCGCGGGTCAATCCCGGGAGCGGTCGGGCGCGGATGATCGCCAAGGTCGGTGACGAGACGCTCGGTGTCCAGCGTGACCTCAACGCCGAACGCTCGCACCTGGAGACGACGGTAGATGCCTGCCCGATGCTGTCGCCGCCCCTGAAGGATGCGCCGGCCGCGTGGCTGGTCGAGCAACCGGACCAGGCGCTGGCGCTGCTGGAGCGGCTGCACACGCTCAACGCGGTGATGGCGCTGGACTGGCCCAAGGGCAAGGCGATCCGGGTGGACAGCGTGGGCCTCGGGGCGCTCAAGGTCAGCGTCAAGTCCGGCTCGGAGTGGCTGGCTTTGCAGGGGGGCGTGACGCTCAACGAGCAGTTGGTGGTCAGCCTGGGTCGGTTGCTGGACTGGAGCGCAAGCGAGAAGAGCCGCTTCATCCCGATGGGCGAAGGGCGTTATCTGGCGCTGACGGAGGAGCTGCGCAGCCGGCTGGACGAACTCGCCAGCGTCGCCGAGATCCACCGCACCGACGCTGCGCGTGTGACGCCGGTGGCCGCCGCGTGGCTGGATACGACGCTCAAGGGCGCAGACCTGGACAGCGACAAGGCGTTCCGCGAGCGGATCGACCGGCTGGTGGAGGCGCAGCAGTTCGAGCCGGTGTTGCCGCGCACCTTGCAAGCCACGCTGCGGCCGTACCAGGAGGAAGGCTACCAATGGGCGATGCGGCTGGCCGAGACAGGGCTGGGTGCGGTCCTCGCCGACGACATGGGGCTGGGCAAGACGCTGCAGGCGCTGGCGGTGCTGCTGGCGCGGGCGGCGGGCGGGCCGGCGCTGGTGATCGCGCCGACCTCGCTGATCGGCAACTGGCAGGCGGAGGCACGCCGGTTCGCGCCGTCGCTGCGGCTGCGGCCGTATGCGGAAGGCGATGCACAGGGGGACCGCGATGCGCTGCTGGCCGACCTCGGGCCGCAGGATGTCGTGCTCGTGTCCTACCAGTTGCAGCAGCTCAACGGCGCGGCCTTCGCGGCGCGGCAGTGGCACACGCTGGTGCTCGACGAGGCGCAGGCGATCAAGAACGCCACCGCCAAGCGCAGCCAGGCGGTGCATGAGCTGGGCGCGGATTTCCGGCTGGCGCTGTCGGGCACGCCGATCGAGAACCGGCTGTCGGAGCTGTGGTCGATCATGCGGGTGTGCAATCCGGGGCTGCTGGGGACGGCGAGCACGTTCAACCTGCGCTTTGCCGTGCCGATCGAGCGCGACCGGCATCGCGGGGCACAGCGCACGCTGCGCAAGCTGATCGCGCCGTTCATCCTGCGCCGCACCAAGGCGCAGGTGCTCGACGACCTGCCGCCGCGCACGGAGCTGACGATGCTGGTGGACGCCGATGCGACCGAACACGCGCACTACGAAGCCTTGCGCCGGCAAGCCCTGCGCGACGCCGAGAAGGCGATGGAGGGCGACAAGCCGGGGCAGTCGCACCTGAACATCCTCGCGCAGCTCACGAAACTGCGGCGGGCGGCGTGTGATCCGCGGCTGGTGACGCCGGAGATCAAGCTGGTCGGCGCCAAGGTGAAGGCGTTCGGGGAACTGGCGGCCGAACTCGCCGCCAACGGCCACAAGGCGCTGGTGTTCAGCCAGTTCGTCGATTTCCTGGCGCTGCTGAAGGAACCGCTGGACGCCGCTGGGCTGCGCTATCAGTACCTCGACGGGTCCACGCCGTCGCTGGAGCGGACGAAGCGGGTCGCAGCGTTCCAGGGCGGAGATGGCGACTTCTTCCTGATCAGCCTGAAGGCGGGTGGGTTCGGACTGAACCTGACGGTGGCGGATTACGTGGTGATCGCCGATCCGTGGTGGAACCCGGCCGCCGAGGACCAGGCCAGCGGACGCGCCCACCGGATCGGGCAGCAGCGGCCGGTGACGGTCTACCGGCTGGTGCGGGCGGGGACGCTGGAAGAGAAGATCGTGGCGCTGCACCAGGACAAGCGTGAGCTGGCGGACAGCGTGCTCGAAGGCAGCGAAGTCGCGGGCGTGTTGCGGGCGGAGGAGTTGATGGCGTTGATGCAGGACGGCAGGTAACGCGGGAGGCGGTCGATCTGTTTGCGAAGCTGCTTGAAAATCGCATCATGCAGGCATCGCCATCAATCCCAGGAGCTGCAAGATGACTTCCGTGACCATCCGGAATGTGCCCGACGAGGGGCATCGCGCCATCCGCGTGCGGGCCGCGCAGCACGGCCGCAGCATCGAGGCCGAGATGCGCGACATCCTGGAAGCCGCCGTGAAACCGCAGGGCCGGGTCAAGCTGGGTTCGCTGCTGGCTGAGATCGGCGTGGCGCTGATGCCGGCGGGTAAGTGCCGCACTCAACTGCATGAGCATCTGGAGAAGCAGGTGCTGCCGCTGTGTGCCGGGCGCAGCATCGCAACCGCGGACGCCTGCATTGCCGCGGTCGCCATGGCCAATGGGTTGGTGGTGGCCAGCGGCGGGGCTGACCGTCATCAATCCTTGGGACGATCGGTGACTGTGGTGACCACCGATCCGTGGTGAAACCCTGGCGGCCGTGTTCGCCCGCGCAGGGTCACTGGCTCACGCCAGATCGAAGCGGTCCAGGTTCATCACCTTGTCCCAGGCCGCCACGAAGTCGCGCACGAACACCGCTTGCGCGTCGTGGCTGGCATAGACCTCCACGACCGCCCGAAGCTGGGCGTTCGAGCCAAAGACCAGGTCCACCACAGTACCGGTCCACTTCAGCGCCCCCGTGGCCCGGTCGCGCCCTTCCAGCACGCCGCCGGTCGTGGCCGAAGGCTGCCACGCCGTGCCCATGTCGAGCAGGTGAACGAAGAAGTCGTTGGTCAGCATCCCGGAGCGCTGGGTGAACACGCCGTGCGGGGTGTGGCCGGCGTTGGCCTCCAGTACACGCAGACCGCCGATCAGCACCGCCATCTCGGGCACCGTCAAGGTCAGCAACTGGGCCTTGTCCACCAGCCGCTCGGCCACCGAGCCTTCCAGCCCCGGTTGCGCGTGGTTGCGGAACCCGTCGGCCACCGGCTCCAGCACGGCGAACGCGGCCACGTCGGTCTGCGCCTGCGTGGCGTCGGTGCGGCCCGGCGCGAAGGGCACGGCCGCGTCGTGGCCGGCCTGCTTCGCCGCCGCCTCGACCGCCGCACAGCCGCCCAGCACGATCAGGTCGGCCAGCGAAACCTGCTTGCCGCCGGTCTGCGCGCCATTGAAGGCCCCCTGGACAGACGCCAGTACTTGCAGAACCTGCGCCAGCTCAGCCGGTTGGTTGACCGCCCAGTCCTTCTGTGGCGCCAGGCGAATGCGTGCCCCGTTGGCACCACCACGCTTGTCGCTGCCACGGAAGGTGGCCGCCGAGGCCCAGGCCGTCGTGACGAGTTGCGCGGTGGACAGCCCGCTGGCCAGCACCTGCGCCTTCAGGTGGGCAATGTCCTGCGCGTCGATCAGCGCGTGGTCCACGGCGGGCACCGGGTCTTGCCACAGCAGCACGTCCTTCGGCACCAGCGGGCCGAGGTAGCGTGACACCGGCCCCATGTCGCGGTGCGTCAGCTTGAACCACGCACGGGCAAAGGCGTCCGCGAACTGCTCCGGATGCGCCAGAAAGCGCCGCGAGATGGCCGCATAGGCCGGATCGACGCGCAGCGACAGGTCCGTGGTCAGCATGGCCGGGGCGTGGCGCTTGGCAGGGTCGTGCGCGTCCGGCACGGTGCCGGCGCCCGCGCCCTGCTGCGGCGTCCACTGGTGTGCGCCAGCGGGACTCTTCGTCAGCGCCCACTCGAAGCCGAACAGGTTCTCGAAGAAGTTGTTGCTCCAGCGGGTGGGCGCGTCGTGGTCCAGGTGACTTCGAGACCACTGCTGACCGTGTCGCCCCCCTTGCCGCTGCCGAAGGTGCTGGCCCAGCCGAAGCCCTGCGCCTCGATGCCGGCGGCTTCCGGCTCGGGACCGACGTGTTGCGTGTCGCCTGCGCCGTGGGTCTTGCCGAAAGTGTGACCGCCAGCGATGAGCGCCACCGTTTCCTCGTCGTCCATCGCCATGCGGGCGAAGGTCTCGCGGATGTCGCGGGCGGCGGCCAGCGGATCAGGGTTCCCGTTCGGGCCTTCCGGGTTCACGTAGATCAGGCCCATCTGCACGGCGGCGAGCGGGTTCTCCAGGTCACGGTCGCCGGTGTGGCGCTGGTCGGCTAGCCACGTTTTCTCGGCGCCCCAGTAGATGTCCTCTTCCGGTTCCCAGATGTCCTCGCGCCCGCCGGCAAAACCGAAGGTCTTGAACCCCATCGACTCCAGCGCCACGTTGCCAGCCAGGATCATCAGGTCGGCCCACGAGAGTTGGCGGCCGTACTTCTGCTTGATCGGCCAGAGCAGCCGGCGTGCCTTGTCGAGGTTGACGTTGTCCGGCCAACTGTTGAGCGGCGCAAACCGCTGGTTGCCCGTGCCAGCGCCACCCCGGCCATCCTGCGTGCGGTAGGTGCCGGCGCTGTGCCAGGCCATGCGGACGAACAGCGGGCCGTAGTGGCCGAAATCGGCAGGCCACCACGCCTGCGAGTCGGTCATCAGGGCGTGGAGGTCCTGCACGACAGCGTCCAGATCCAGGCGTTTGAAGCCCTCGGCGTAGTTGAAGGCCGCGCCCATCGGATCAGATTTCCGGGAATGCTGGTGCAGCAGGTTGAGCTTGAGCTGGTGGGGCCACCAGTTGGTGTTCGTGTTCGACGGCGTGGAAGCGGTCGCGGGCTTTTGGACATGGAACGGGCACTGGGAGTCAGTGGTCATGCATCTCTCCTTCGAGGGTGGTGGGTGACAAATGACGGGTGAGGTCGCTGCAGGCCACTGTAGGTTTCAGGCCGTTCTCTATCCATTTGGCTTTGGCAATTCCCCTGATAGCGGTTTCGGTTGGCGCGTGGCTCAGGCCAGCGCCATCGCCCGCGCCGCGTGGGTCAGTTCCTCGCGGAAGGCTGGATGCGCCACCGCGATCAACTCCCGCGCCCGCTCCCGCAGGCTCTTGCCCCGCAGTTGCGCCACGCCGTACTCCGTCACCACGTAGTTCACGTCGTTCTTGCTGGTGGACACCAGCGTCCCCGGCGTCAGCGTCGGCGCGATGCGCGAGATGGTGTCGCCCTTCGCGGTGGACGGCAGCACGATGATCCCGCGCCCGCCATTCGAGCGGTTCGCCGCGCGGATGAAGTCGGTCTGCCCGCCAGTGCCCGAGTAGGGGTTCGGCCCCAGGCTTTCCGAGCCGCACTGGCCGAACAGGTCCACCTGCAGCGTCGCGTTGATCGCCACCAAGTTGTCGTTCTGCCCGGCGATGGCGGGGTCGTTGGTGAAATCGACCGGGTGCATCTCCAGCATCGGGTTGCGGTGCATCGCGTCGTAGAGCCGGCGCGTGCCCATGCCGAACGTCGCGACGATCTTGCCCGGCATGAAATTCTTGCGCCAGCACGTCACCGCCCCCGACGCCAGCAGCGAGATCAGCCCGTCGCCGATCATCTCGGTGTGGATGCCCAGGTCCTTCTTGCCGCCGAGCTGCATCACCACCGCATCCGGGATGCTGCCGTAGCCGAGCTGCAGCGTGTCGCCATCCTTCACCAGCTCCGCCACATGCAGCCCGATCGTGCGCTGGATGTCGTTGACCGCCGGCAGACCGACCTCCCGCAGCGGTGCCTCCGACTCGATCAGCGCGCTGACCTGCGAGACGTGGACATGGCAGTTCCCGAAGGCGAAGGGCACGTTCGGGTTGACCTCCAGCACCACGTCGCGGGCGCGCTCGATCGCCGCCATCGTGAAATCGGGACTGAGGCTGACGGAGAAGTAACCGTGTTCGTCCATCGGCGAGGCCATCGACATGACCACCTCACAGCGTTGTTCCCCCCGCCGCACCAGCCGCGGAATCTCCGAGAAGTGACACGGCACCAGGTCCGCCCAGCCCGCCTTGAACCCGGCCCGCACCGCCGCGCTCAGGAACAGCGAGCGGTGGCGGAGGTGCGGCGCGCTGTCGGCGGCCATGTAGCCCTGCGGCGACAGCGGCAGCAACTGGCTCAGCGTCACGCCATTCAACGCCGTGCGGCGGGCAGCGAGGGCCTGCAGCAGCGTCGGCGGCTCGCCCACCGCGGAGGCCACGAGCACCGTGTCGCCGTCGCGCACGCGGGTGGCGGCCTCGGCGGCGCTGACGAGTTTCTGGCGGTAGAGGGACTGGGCAACGGGCATGGACACTCCGGGGCGGTGAAGGGACGAACAGTGAAAGGGATCACGCATTCTAGGAAGCCCCGCCCGCCAGCGGCGACAATCCCACCATGCTCGCCTACCGACACGCCTTCCATGCCGGCAACCACGCCGATGTCCTCAAGCACCTCGTCTTCACGCAGGTGTTGCGCTACATGGCGGAAAAGGACAAACCTTACACCTTGGTCGATACGCACGCCGGCGCGGGCGGCTACGGCCTCGACAGCAACCACGCCCGCAAGCACGCCGAGTACGACGACGGCGTGGGCCGCCTGTTCGGCCAGAAGAACCTCCCCGCCGCGCTGAACGACTACCTCGCGCTGGTGCGCCGCTTCAACCCGCAGCCCGACCGCCTGACGCGCTACCCCGGCTCGCCCGCGCTGGCGCAGATGCTGCTGCGCGCCGACGACCGGATGCGCCTGTACGAGCTGCATTCCACCGACTTCCCGCTGCTGCAGACCGCGCTGGAAGGCCGGCGCGAGACGGCGGTGATGAACTCGGACGGCTTTGCAGGGCTGAAGGCCGAGATGCCGCCGCCCTCGCGCCGCGGCGTGGTGCTGATCGACCCGAGCTACGAGATCAAGACCGACTACGCCAAGGTGGTCGCCGCCGTGCGCGATGCGCTGACGCGCTTCCCCGAGGCCGTGATCCTGGTGTGGTACCCGCAACTGCAGCGGCTCGAACCCAAGGAAATGACCGACCGCCTCAAGGCCGCCGCCGACGCGCAGGCCAAGCGCGGCTGGGTCCATGTCCGCCTGTCGGTGGCCGAGCCGGACCAGAGCGGCTTCGGGATGCTGGGCAGCGGGATGCTGGTGATCAACCCGCCGTTCGTGCTGCACACGGTGCTGCAGGAGGTGATGCCGGTGCTCACCGAGACCCTGGGGCAGTACGCCGGAGCCAATTTCATTCTTGAAAAGCGTTCGAAATAGTTTTTCCTGAACCCGGAATTAAAGAAATCGTCGCATCCATGGCGACATCAAACTTCACCAATTGACCCAATAGTTCACGAAATTCACACTGGTTGCTCGCCTCTTCGAGGATCAACGAGGGACCAGCATGATCAGCAGACGCACCGCCCTGAAGCAGTGGGCATGGGTCGGACTCAGCGGGACAGCAGCACTGCAGCCCGATCAGCCACGCGCCGCGGCGCTGTTTCCGGGGGTGCAGCGGCTGCAGGGCAGCACACACCCCAAGTTCGTCCAGCCGCTGCCCAACCCGAGCGCACCGCTCAACGCCTTCGAGGCCACCACACCCGGTGGCAGCGCCTACGTGCTGCGGGTGCGCGAGTTCGCCGGCCAGATCGGGCTGGTGTCGCCCACGGGGCAAAAACTCATCACCCTGCTCTGGGGCTACGCCACCCAGAACCAGCCGCCCACCTCGCCCGGTCGCTCGTTCTCGGTGCGCAGCGGCAGCCAGATCAGCGTCACCTACGTCAACGAGCTGGGGACGGGCCTGCGCCCGGCGGCGTACCGCCTGCCACTGGACACCACGCTGATGTGGGCCAACCCCGGCAACCTCGGCGGCCTGGCGCCCGTGCCGCTGGTGGCCCACCGCCACGGCGGCGATCAGCCCAGCCAGCACGACGGTCTGCCCGACGCCTGGGCCACCGCCGACCGCAACCTGGACAGCCAGCCCGACTTCGGCGGACGCCTCTGGAGCACCGCCTACACCTACCAGCACCAGCAAGAGGCCGCCCACCTCTGGTACCACGACCACGCGCTCGGCGTCACGCGGCTGAACGTGTTCATGGGGCTGGCCGGGCACTACTTCATCCGCGACGCCAATGAAGACGCGCTGGTGCAGCGCAACCAGTTGCCCGCCAGCCCCTACGAGTTGCCGCTGGCCATCCAGGACCGGATGTTCGACAGCGGCGGCAAGCTCTTCTACCCTTCGACCGACCCCTTCAACCCGAGCGCACCGCGCACCACGCACCTGCCCGAGTTCTTCGGCGACTTCATCCTCGTCAACGGCGTGCCCTGGCCGCAACAGGCGGTCGAGCCACGCGCTTACCGGCTGCGGCTGCTCAACAGTTCGGACTCGCGCTTCTATGACCTGCAGTTCCGGCGTGGCGACGGCAACACCCTGCCTTTCCACCAGGTGGGCACCGAGCTGGGCTTGATGAACGCCCCGGTCGCACTGACGCACCTCTTGCTCGCGCCGGGCGAACGGGCCGACGTGGTGGTGAGCTTCAAGGGGCTGGCCGGGCAGCGGGTCACGCTGACCAATGCGGCGCCGACCCCTTTCCCCTTCGGCTTTCCGGTCGATCCCGCGTCGGCGGGGCAGATCATGGCCTTCCCCGTGGCACTCGCGCTCAATGCGCAGCGCCCGGACACCGTCCTGCCCAGCACCTTGCGGCCCGTGCATGGCCCGCTGCCGGCGCTGAACACCACCGGCGCGCGGGTGCGCAAGCTGCTGCTGCTCGAAGGCGTCGATGCCTACAACCGGCTGCAGACCCTGCTGGGCACCATCAACCCCGCCGCAGGCAACCCCACCAGCCCCGCCCACGGCACCTTCTTCTACTCGGACCCGGTCACGGAGAACATCCCGCTCGGCAGCACCGAGGTCTGGGAGCTGCACAACACCACCGTGGACGCCCACCCCATCCACCTGCACCAGACCACTTTCCGCGTGCTCAACCGGCAGCCCTTCGACGGTGTGGTGGTGCCGAAACCCATGGGCGCGGGGGGCAGCACCCTCGGCGGCTGGCTGACCCGCGTGACCACGCTCGGCCCGGCCCGTCCCGCCGATCCCCACGAGGCCGGACGCAAGGACACCGTGGTCGCGTATCCCGGCGAAATCACGCGCATTCTGGTGCGCTTCGACCGACCGGGCGAGTTCGTCTGGCACTGCCACATCCTCTCGCACGAAGACCACGAGATGATGCGGCGCTTCGTCGTCGCCTGATGGACCGGGCCGCCACCACCACCACGGCCGCCGCCGTGTTGTGGCTTGCGCTCGGGCCGGCACTGGCGGCCAGCGCGCGCCCCAGCCCGGCGCCCGGCATGGACGACGTGTGCCAGACCCCGGTGTCGGTGCCCACGGCCGCCGTGCGCAGCCTGCTGGCGGTGCGGCTGCCGGCGGTGCGGCTGCGCGCGCACGACGGTGGCGAATCCGACCTGGCCAGCAGCCTCGATGCGCAGCGCCCCGTGCTGCTCAACTTCATCTTCACCAGTTGCACCACCGTCTGTCCGCCACTGTCACAGACCTTCGCCGCCGTGCAGGAGCGGCTCGGCCCGCGGCGCGGGCAGGTGCAGATGGTCTCCGTGTCCATCGACCCGGAGCACGACACCCCTGCGCGGCTGCGCCAGTACGCGGCGCGGTTCGGCGCGGGCAGCCAGTGGCGGTTCCACACCGGCAGCGCCGAGTCCGTGGACGCCGTGCAGCGCGCCTTCAACGTCTACCGGCCTGACAAGATGGGACACACCCCCGTGACCTTCGTGCGGCCCAGGGCCAGTCGGCAGTGGGTTCGGCTGGACGGGTACGCCACACCCGACGAGCTGATCCGCACGGCGTTCGCACCGCCGCCATGAGGCGCCGGGCAACGTCCTGCATGGCCCTGCTGCTGGTGGGCACGGCGCTGGCGTGGCCACCCCGGGCCGCGGCACAAGACCCCGCCAGCCTCGCCCTGGGCGCACGGCTCTACCGCGCCGGCTTGCGCGCCGACCGCCGCCCCGTGCGGGCCGAGCGCAGCGGCGTGGTGCTGGAAGGCCGCGAAGCGGCCTGCATCCAGTGCCACCGCGCCAGCGGCATGGGAGGCGCCGAGGGCAGCACCGCCGTGCCCCCGATCGCCGGTGGCGTGCTCTTCGCCCCTGGCCAGCAGGCGAGGCCGCGTGTGGCGCGGGTCTTCGCCCGGTTGACACGCCAGACGCCGACCAGCGAATCGCGCCCCGCCTACACGCTGGACACGCTACAGCGCGCCCTGAACGAGGGACTCGCTCCCGATGGACGCACCCTGGACACCCTGATGCCGCGCTACCGGCTGCAGTCGGACGAAGTGCGCGCGCTGGCGGCCTACACCACGTCGCTGCAAATCGGCACCGCTCCGGGGCTGCAGGGCAACACCTTGCACCTGGCGACCATCGAGACCGGCGCGGCCACCCCCGCTGTCCAACAGGCCGGCCCGGAGCTGCTCGCGCAGTGTCTGGCGCAGCGCAGTCCCCGGCCCACCAGCGACGCCGAGGCCGCCCCGACATGGGTGCTGCACCGCTGGACCCTCAGCAGCCAGCCCCAGCACTGGCCCGACGAACTCGCCGCCCTGCAGCGCGCCCAACCGGTTTTCGCCATCGTCTCGGGCACGACGGGCGCGCACGGCCGCGGTGCGTGGCAAGCCGTGCAGCAGCACTGCGAGCGCGAAGCGATGCCGTGCGTGCTGCCCAACACCGCCGCGGTCGATGACCTGCAGCCGTCGCACTGGACCTTCCATTTTTCCCGCGGCGCCAGCCTGGACGCGGCCACCATGGCCGACCGCCTGGCCGAGCAAGCGCCCCGCGGCGGCTGGCGCAGCCTCCACCTCGTCGCCGATCCGCAGAGCGAGTCCGCCCGCATCGGCACACGGCGGCTCACCGAGCGGCTGCGCGGCGGCGCAGCGGCAGAGACCGAGATCGTGCTGCACCCACCCGACACGCACCCGGCTTGGCTGGCCGGGTTGGGGCCACGCGATGCCTTGGCGCTGTGGCTGCCCGCGGCGGCACTGCAACGCTGGAGCACCCGCCACCCGCCACCGCCCGGACTGGCGCAGGTGCTGGTGTCGGGCGAGCTGATCGAGCTGGAGGCGCAGGCACTGGCGCCCGGCTGGCGTGCGCTGGCCCAGATCACCTGGCCCTACGACCCGGCGGAGCGCCACCTGCCGCGCATCGCAGCCAACGTCAGCAAGGGGCTGGACAGCCTGCAGCCACCTGGTCAACCTGGGCAGCCGCAGCAACCTCTGCCACTGGCGCGCAGTGCGGCCTTGCTGCGGCTGCAGGGCCACACCTACTCGGCCTGCGAAGTGGCGGCCCACGCCCTGCGGCGCATGGGGCAGCGGGTCAGCCGCGCCTATCTGGTCGAGCTGCTCGAAAGCGCGGAGGAAGCGGCCACCACCACCGCCTACCCCCGCTTCACGCTCGGCCCCGGCCGGCGGCTGGGTTCGCAGGGCACCTGGCTGATGCGGTTCAGCGCGCCGCCGGGGGCGCGGCTGCAGCCGATCGGGACATGGTTCGTGCCGGACTGACCGCCTCGGGCACCGCCAGCGTCAACGCCACGCACAATCCGCCTTGCGGACTGCAGCCCAGGTACACACGGCCTCCATGCACGCGCGCGATCAGGTCCGACAGGATCAACCCCAGCCCGGTGAAGGCGGCGTAGTCCTCGCGGTCGAGCGCCGACTGGAGGGCGTGGCGCCGGGCGTCGTCGAGACCGGGTCCGTCGTCGCACACCTGCAGGTGGTCGGCCGCCACCGCCACGACCACGCTGCGGGCGCCGTGGCGCAGCGCGTTGTCGAACAGGTTGGCGAGTGCAGCGGCCAGCAGGTCGGGGTCGGCGTGCGGCCAGGGGGCACTCCCCGGGTCGGACAGGCGCACCTCCAGCCCCGCGATCGGCATCCGCGCCACCATCGCGGCCACATCGACCGGCTGGCGGTGCAGCGCCGACCCACTGCGGAACAGCGTCAGCAGCGCACTGACCACCCGCGCGAACCGGCCCGCAGCGTCGCGCACGCGCTGCAGGCGGGGCTGCTGTTCGGGGGCGCATTCACGCAGCGCCACCGCGAGCTGGGCGTCCATGCCCGCCAGCGGCGTGCGCAGGGCATGGGCGGCATGGGCGGTGAAGGCCCGCTCGTTGCGCACGCGCACCGCCAGCCGGGCACCAAGGTCGTCGATGGCGTCGCGGATGGGACGCAGCTCTTCGCGCGTGACGGGCGGCAAGGACTGGGTGGGGTCCATCGGGTCGTGGTGCTGCACATCGGCCACGAGTCGGTCGATGTGCGCGAGTTCGGCCCGCATCCGGCGCAGCAGCCCGACCCCACAGACCGCCCACACCGTGAGCGAGGCCAGCATCGTGCTGATCGCCGCGTCGCGCAGCGCCTCCGACCGTTCCTCCAGCGACTGCGCGACGTAGAGGATCTGCCCCTGCCCGCCCACCGCCACCCCCAGCACGCGCCAGCCGGAGTCGGCGTTCGACAGCCCGGTGCGGGACACCTGCAGAAAAGGTTCGGGGGGTGCCAGCGGCGAATGCAGCAACACCGCGCCGGCGGGGTCCACCAGTTGCCAGGCGAAGCGCCCGCGCACGTAACCCGCCGCAGGACTGATCGTGAGGCCGCCGGGCGGTGCCGGCGTGGCCGAAGGGGGGAGCAGCGGCACCTGCACCACACCCGACAACGCCTCGGCCGAGGCGCGCAGGGTGTCGTCCAGCAGCTCGTTGATCTCGTGGCGGATGGTCAGCACCACCATCAGCGGCGCCACCAGCCCCCAGACCACCGAGGTCCAGAGCAGCGCCGCCAGCATCCGCCGCCGGATCGAGACGGGTGTCTGCGTGCCCCACTTCATGCGGGTGACGCGACCGCGACCCGGTAGCCCAGGCCGCGCACGGTTTCGATGAAGTTGCGGCCCAGCTTGCGGCGCAGGTTGGAGATGTGGACCTCCAGCACATTGCTGCTGACCTCGGCGTCCTGCCCGATCACCAGCGCGTCCAGATCGTTGCGCGAGACGAGGCGCCCGGCGCGCAGCACCAGCGCCTCCAGCAGCGCCCACTCGCGCGCCGTCAGCTCGACGCGGATGGGCCCCACCCAGACCGCCTTGGCGGTGAGATCGACCTGGACCGCACCGAAGTCGATGCGCTCGCCGCCCGTGCCGGCCGTGCGGCGGCACACGGCGCGCAGCCGCGCCGCCAGCTCTTCCGGCTCGAAGGGCTTGACCAGGTAGTCGTCGGCCCCGGCGTCCAGCCCCTGCACGCGGTCGCTGAGCAGATCGCGGGCCGTCAGCATCAGGGCGGGGGTGGTCAGGCCGCGCTGGCGCAGGCGGCGCAGCCAGTCGAGACCACTGCCATCGGGCAGTTGCCAGTCGATCAGCCAGGCGTCGTAGGGCTCGCGCACCTGCACCGCCGCCTCGCCCAGACAGACGCACCAGTCCACCACATGGCCCTCGGCGCGCAGGTAATCGCGCAAGCCTTCACCCAGCATCGGGTCGTCTTCCAGCAGCAGCAAGCGCACGGCAGTGGTCTGGTGGATGCGGTGCGGTTCAGGTGCGGCGCTTGACGCCCGTGACCATGGCGGCCACAAGGTTGGTGCGCTCGATGCGGCCCATGGCGATGGCTGCCACCGCGTGCAGACCCGCCAGCGCGATGAGCGCCGAACCCAGCCACGCGTGCAAGGACTGCAGCCACTCCTCACCCCAGAAGGTGTCGGTGGTCTGCAAGAACCCCGTCAGCCCGAGACCGAGCACCACGGCCATCAGCGCCAGCATCATCAGTGCGCCTAGCGGGTTGTGGCCGACATGGTGCTCGCGGCGGCCTTCGCGCAGGGCGGCAAAGTGCGCCCGCAGGCGGCTTGGGGTGGGAAAGAAGTCGGCAAACCGGGCGTGGCGCGTGCCGATGAACCCCCACACGATCCGCAGCGTCACCAGGGCGCTGGCGGTGTAGCCCACCCACTGGTGGATGTCCTTGCCGTCGTCGATGGCGAAGTAGTTCGTCAGGACGCAGGCGACCAGACTCCAATGGAAGATCCGCACGAAGGGATCCCAGACCCGGACAGCGGTCGGGTCGCTGGACAGCGTCGGTGGGGGCAGAGACATGGGTCAGCAGCAGCGGTTCACTGGAACGCGACCGGGGTGGCGGTGGCCGGATCGTAGTGGATCTCGACCTTCTTGCCGGCCTTGTCGGTGCCGTAGATCTCGTAGCAGTTGCCCTTGGTCACTTTGAAGGTCTTGACCTTGAAGCCTTCGGCGGCCACCTTGGCCTTGAAGTCGGCCTGGCTCATCCACTTGTCCTTGGGCGAGGTGCAGGTCGGGTCAGCGGCCAGCGTGGCCGTGGCGGTCAGCAGGGAAGCGACGAGTGCGAGGATCTTGTGCATGGGGTTCCTGAGGGCGTTGCGTGGTGGGATCAAGAGAATCTGCCGGTACCCAATGGGGTACCGACACAGGCATTGAACCCAGCCGACATGAAGCGAGCGTGAAGCCGGCATGAAAAAGAGGCCGCACCCACCGGTACCATTCGCGACCGGCAACATTGCACACACTGGTACACACCGGCACACACCAAAGGGGAACCACCGCCATGGCGCTGCAACAACTGTCCGAATGGTTCCTGACCGTGTTCGGCGACATCAAGGTCTTCCGCTTCCCCTTCTTCCTCGTCTACGACCCCGGCTCCTACCAGGTCAAGGGCGACGATGTGCGGGCACTGATCGATGTGCTCCAGCCCGGCGACATCCTGCTGCGCGCGTATGCGAACTACCTCGACGGCAAGTTCATCCCCGGCAAGTTCTCGCACGCGGGCCTGTACTGCGGCGCGGTCCACGAAGACGACCGTGCCCTGGTCGGCACCCGCCAGCGCAGCCGCAGCGCCCGCGACGAGGCCCGGTCCGCGCTGTTCCACACCGGCGCGCAGATGGTGGTCCACGCCATGGCCGAGGGCGTGTTCATCGAGGACATCCTGACCTTCAGCCGCTGCGACCAGCTCGTGGTGCTGCGCCTGCCTCGGCAGATCGCGCTGCGGCCGGATGCGGCGCCCTCGCCCATCGACCCCACCCTGCTTTCGCCGGAAGAACACAGCCTGCGCGAGCGGCTGGCGTCGGGCGAGGCCAGCCCGCGCGAGGAGTTCACCGCGCTGGCCATCGGCCATCCCGCCGGACGATTTCCTCAATGACCACCTGCAGCGGGTCTGGGCGAGCGCCTCGGTGCGCAACCGCTACCCGGAGCTTGGCTTTCCCACGCCCACGCTGCGGATCTGACCAGAAGCACCGCGCCGTGCCGCAGGTCAGTCTCGGGCGTGGTCGAGGTCCGGGCGGTGCCACGGATCGACGTGCGTCATCAGGTTGAGCACGCGGTGGAGCTGCAGGACGCGGTGGCGTGCCTCGACGGCGATGTCGTGGCCTTGCTCGACCGTCAGCGTCGCGTCCACCTCGATGTGGGCGTCCACCACGATCATGTCGCCCATCTTGCGGGTGCGGATGTCGTGGACCCCGCTCACCCCCGGTGTCTCGACCAGCGTGCGGCGGATGGCGGCGAGTTCCTCCTCATCGACGGCACGGTCCATCAGGTCGTGCATCGCCTCCCAGGCGAAGGACCAGCCCATGCGCGCCACCATGAAACCGACGATCAGCGCGGCGATCGGGTCGAAGATGGGGTAGCCCAGCAGGTTGCCGGTGATGCCGATGCCGACCACCAGTGACGAGGCGGCGTCCGAGCGCGCGTGCCACGCATTGGCCACCAGCAGGCTCGACTTGACCCGCTTGGCCACCGCCAGCATGTAGCGGAACAGCGATTCCTTGGCGACCAGCGCCGCGCCCGCCACCCACAGCGCGATGACCTCGACCGGCGCCACCGTTTCCGGCGACTGCAGCTTCTGGAACGCCGACCAGACCATGCCCAGCCCCACCGCCAGCAGCAGCGTGCCCAGCACCAGCGAGGCCGCGTTCTCGACCCGCTGGTGGCCGTAGGGGTGGCTCTCGTCGGCGTCGCGCTGGCTCTGGCGGTTGGCCACGAGCACGACGAAATCGGCGACCAGATCGGACAGCGAGTGGATGCCGTCGGCGATGAGTCCCTGGGATTTCGACAGGATGCCCGCCGCGATCTGCAGCACGGTCAGCACCAGGTTGACGACCACGCTGACCCAGGTGCTGCGGGCCGCCGCCGCCGCCCGCTCCGCTGCGGAGTATTCGGTGTCTTCGGGGTCGTCGGTGTTGTCAGTGAATTGCATGGTGGGGTGGCGGCTTGGCGCTCAGAAGCTCGATCAACCTGCGATCGTAACGACGCAAGATGAACACCGCCTCAAGAACTTCAGCCGCGCAGCGCCTGCGCCTCGGCCGCCAGCCGGGTGATGCGCGCCCAGTCACCGGACTTGACCGCGTCGGCCGGCGTCAGCCACGAGCCGCCGCAGACCTTGACGTTGGGCAGCGCGAGGAACTGCGGCGCCGTCTCCAGCGTGATGCCGCCCGTCGGACAGAACACCACGTCGTGGAAGGGGCTGGCGAACGCCTTGAGCAAATTGATGCCGCCCACCGCCGTGGCCGGGAACAGCTTCAGGAAGCGGTAGCCATCGGCGTTGGCCATCATGACTTCGCTGGCGGTGGAGACACCGGGCAGCAGCGGCAGGCCGATGTCCAGGCAGGCACGGCCGATCTCGGACGTGTAGCCAGGGCTGACGGCGAACTGGCAGCCGGCGTCCTTGGCCGCCTGCGCATCGGCGATCGAACGCACGGTGCCGGCGCCGACGATGGCTTCGGGCACGGCGGCGACCATGGCGCGGATGCAGTCGAGCGCAGCCGGGGTGCGCAGCGTCACCTCCAGCACGCGCACGCCGCCCGCGACCAGCGCACGGGCGAGCGGCACGGCGTCCTCCACGCGGTCGATGACGATGACGGGGATCACGGGGCCGCAGGCGGCGAGTTCGAGGGTGTTCATGGACAGGCTCAGGGTTGCAAGGTCAGTCAAATCACGGGGTACAAGCCACAAGGCACAGGCCGTTCACAGCCAGGTCACGGCGCCTTCTTCGGCGGTCAGCACGTTGCGGCGCATCCCGCCGAACAGCTCGCGGCCCATGCCGTGTCCGGCGTCGTCGGTCAAGGCATCGGGGCGTGCTTCGGTGGCCCGCGCCGCCCATTCCTCGGCCGGCACCAGCGCCTCCAGCACGCCGGTCACGGCATCGACGCGCACCAGATCCCCCGTGCGCACCTTGCCCAGCGGCCCGCCGGCCAGCACTTCCGGGCTGACGTGGATGGCGGCCGGCACCTTGCCCGACGCGCCGCTCATCCGCCCGTCCGTGACCAGCGCGACGCGGAAGCCCTTGTCCTGCTGCACGGCCAGCGGCGGCGTGAGCTTGTGGAGTTCGGGCATGCCGTTGGCTTTCGGTCCCTGGAAGCGCACGACGGCGACGAAATCCCGCTCCAGCTCGCCCGCCCGGAAGGCGACATGCAATGCTTCCTGGCTGTCGAACACGATGGCGGGGGCTTCGATGACGTGGCGGTCCTCGGGCACGGCGCTGACCTTCATCACGCCGCGGCCGAGATTGCCGGCCAGCAGCTTCAGACCACCCGATGCCCCGAAGGGAGCGGCGGCCGTGCGCACGATGCTGTCGTCGATCGGTGTCGCGGGCAGGTCGTGCCACACCAGCGCGCCATCGGCTCCTTGCGCCGGGACACGGCCATACGCCGCCATACCCCCTGCGGCCACCGTCAGCACGTCACCATGCAGACAGCCGCTGTCGAGCAGCTCGCGCAGCACGAAGCCCGGCCCGCCCGCCGCCTGGAACTGGTTCACGTCCGCCTTGCCGTTCGGGTAGACCCGCGACAGCAGCGGCGTGCAGGCCGACAGCTCGGAAAAATCGGTCCAGTCGATCACGATGCCCGCCGAGCGGGCGACGGCGACCCAGTGGATCAGGTGGTTGGTCGAGCCGCCCGTGGCCAGCAGCGCCACCATCGCGTTGACGATGCAGCGTTCGTCCACCAGCTCGCCGATCGGCGTGAACCGCTGGCCCTTGCGGATCGACAGCACGGTGCGCACGGCTTCGCGGGTGAGCGCCTCGCGCAGGCCGGCGTGGGGATGGATGAACGCGGTGCCGGGGACGTGCAGCCCCATCGCCTCCAGCAGCATCTGGTTGGAGTTGGCAGTGCCGTAGAAGGTGCAGGTGCCGGCGCCGTGGTAGGCGGCGGACTCGGCTTCGAGCAGCTTGTCGCGGCCGACCAGCCCTTGGGCGAACTGTTCGCGGACCTTGGACTTGTCGCTGTTGGACAAGCCCGTGCTCATCGGCCCGGCCGGCACGAACACGCACGGCAGGTGCCCGAACTGCAGCGCCCCGATCAGCAGCCCCGGCACGATCTTGTCGCACACGCCCAGCAGCAGCGCCGCGTCGAACACGTCGTGCGCGAGGCCGACCGCCGTGGCCATGGCGATGGTGTCGCGCGAGAACAGGCTCAGCTCCATGCCGGCGAAGCCCTGCGTCACGCCGTCGCACATCGCCGGCACGCCGCCCGCGACCTGCGCCGTCGCGCCGTGGCGGTGGGCTTCGTCGCGGATCAGCGCGGGGTAGCTCTCGTAGGGCTGGTGCGCCGACAGCAGGTCGTTGTAGGCGGTGATGATGCCGAGGTTGGGCGCCTTCTCGGCCACCACGCGGAACTTGTCCGAACCCGGCAGTGCCGCAAAGGCATGCGCCACGTTGGCACACCCCATGCGATCCGCCCCGCGGGGCTGCGCCGCCGCCGCCCGCATCCGGCGAAGGTAAGCCTCGCGCTGCGGGCGGCTGCGTTCACGGATGCGGGTGGTGATGTCGGCGATCTGGGATTTCATGGGCGGAGTCGATCTGAAGTCTTGAAACTTGACACACGATTAAAGCGTAACTAAGTTACAGCGTCAACTCAATCGCCAGACACCGACAGGGTCCAGAACGGACAACAGCCCGGCACGGTGGAGGATGTCCACCGTGCCGGGCTGTCCGGGTGGGGTCACACGGCCGTAACCGGCCGGTAACTCCGCGGCGTGCGCCGAAGCTTACGGAGCGTCGATCAGGCGGATCTCGACGCGACGTGCTTCCCGCTCGGTGCCGGTACCCGTGGTGCTCTCCGGCTTGCGCAGCAGCACCTGGTTCAGCGGAATGCCCGCCACCAGCAGGGCGGCGCGCACGGCCTTGGCGCGCTGCTTGGCCAGCTCGGCGTTCATGGCCGGGTCGCCCGAGGCGTCGTGGTAGCCCGACAGCAGCACGCGCTTGGCCGGATCGGCAGCGAGGGCCTTGACGGTTTCGGCCAGCGCCGGATCCGCATCGGCTTGCAGTGCGGCCGAGCCGGACTCGAAGTACGCGGTGGCCAGCGCCGCAGTGGTGGTGGTGTAGTCCACCAGCACGTCGGCGGTGTCGGCGGCACTGGCAGCGGCCGTTGCAGTCTGTGCCGTCGGTGCGGCAGAGCCTTTCACGGTACGCACCACGGCAAAGCCCAGCACGCCCAGCAGCAGCACGGCCACGCTGGTAAACACCACCCAAAGACCCACTTTGCGGCTGTCGTCGCGGTCGTCGTCACTCATGGAGAATCCTCCTCGTCGTTAAAAGGTGCGCAAGTTTAAGGGGGCGCACCAAAGCGAGGCTTGGTGCAACCCGAGAGACACCCGGCTTGTCGCACCGGCACCACTGCGGCGACACTGTCCCATGCACAGCCCACCGCCCCCGCTTTCGCCCACGGCCGTGTCAGGCTGCTCCGCCTTGTCGCTGGCCTTGTTGCAGACCACGCGCCAGCAACTCGCCGAGCGGCTGGAGCAGGGTGGACAGTTCTGGCTCTATGCCTACGGCTCGCTGCTGTGGCGCCCGCAGTTCGAACCCGCCGAGATCCGCCCCGCCCGGCTGTGGGGCCAGCACCGGGCACTGCGCATGCGCTCGCGGGTCAACCGTGGCTCGGCCGACTGTCCGGGGCTGGTGTTCGCGCTGCTGCCGGGCGGCTCCTGTGTCGGGCAAGTCCACCGGGCACGACCGGACGAGGCTCTGGCGCAGCTCGATGCGCTCTGGGAACGCGAGATGCCCAACGGCGTCTACACCCCGCGCTGGCTGTGCTGCCACACGCCGGGCGGCCCGGTCGAGGCGCTGGCCTTCACGCTCGACCCGGCCCACCCCAGCCACACCGGCCGGCTCGACGATGCCGCCCACCTCGCGATCTTCCGCAATGCCGAGGGCCGCTACGGCCGCACGGTGGAGTACCTGGACCGCACGGCGCAGTGCCTGCAGGCCCTGTCGATCCGCGATGCCGAAGTGTCACGCCTCGTTGGCCTGGCGCGCCGACACGGACTGCTGCCAGGCGAGGACGGTGCTTGAGGCCCGCAGGTGCTCCAGATCGGCGGTGGTGTTGATGTCCTGCAGCACACCGGGATCGGACACCTCGACCGCGTTCGAGGGATAGCGCACCAGCAGCCGCCGCAGCCCCTCCTCGCCGCTGAGCAGGATCAGCTCCGAGTACAGCTCCACCGACAGCCCGACCGGAAACCCCTGGCGCCCGCGGTGCTGGGCATAGGCGATCGGCGCACTCTCCAGCCCGCGCGCCACGGCCCGCAGCGTCTGCGGCTGCACCAGCGGCATGTCACCCGGCAGGACCAGCCAGCCCGGCACATGCGGACGCGCCCCGACCCCCGCCGCGATCGAGAACCCCACGCCCAGCGGCTCCCGGCTGGCCGAGCCGACGGGCGGCAACAGGATGATGTCGCGGGAGGCCACGACGCTGCGCGCCACATCGACCAGCGCCGCCACCGTCACCACCACCAGCGCCAAGCCCGACGACACCACCGCGTCGAGCGTGTGTGCCAGCACGCTGGCGGGGCCAAGTGCCTGTCCGAGCTTGGGGCCGTCGCCTTGAAAACGTGCGCCGCCCCCAGCGGCCAGCACCACCACGGTGGGCAAGCTCCGGTACGGACTCATGGCGTGGTCCTGGCATCGAGGTTGGCGGCGGTGGTGATGGTGGTGGTGGCATCCATGCCACATGGGAACCCACATCGAGCCCGAAGTGAACTGGTGCCTTCACTTAAGGACAAGCGCTATCCACGACAAATGGCGTGGCAAATGGCGCGACAAGCTGGTACAGCGCGGGACATTCCTATACTCGCCTGCATGGACCACATCGCCAATCTGCGCAAAAGCTACGAAGCCGGGGAACTCGACGAGTCCGGCGCCGCCCACGCCCCTCTGCAGCAATTCGAGCTGTGGCTGCAACAGGCCCTCCAGGCCGGTGTGCCCGAACCGAACGCGATGACGGTGGCCACCGTCGGGGCCGACGGACGACCATCCACGCGCATCGTGCTGATCAAGGGCTGCGACGCGCGCGGACTCGTCTGGTACACCAACTACGACAGCCGCAAGGGACAGGAGCTGGCGCTGCACCCGTGGGCGGCGCTGCAGTTCCATTGGGTCGAGCTGGAGCGGGTGGTCCGCATCGAGGGTTGCGTCGAGAAGGTATCCGCCGAAGAATCCGATGCCTACTATGCCTCGCGCCCGCTGGATTCGCGCCTGGGCGCCTGGGCCTCGCCACAAAGCCAGCCCATCACCTCGCGCACCGTGCTCGTCGCCAACGCGGCCCGCGCCGCCGCCCAGCACGGCTTGCACCCGCCGCGCCCGCCGCACTGGGGTGGCTACCGGCTCGTGCCGCAACGCTGGGAATTCTGGCAAGGCCGCAAGTCGCGCCTGCACGACAGGCTGGTCTACCGGCAGGATGGCGACGGAAGCTGGTTGCGCGAGCGTCTGGCGCCCTGAACCTGTGGACAACCGCAGGAATCTGCGGAAATTGGTACCGACTCGGGCAGAATGCGCCGTCCCGACCCACCCGGCGCCCGCCCCTGTCCACCGTGTTGCTCGATCCGTCCTGGAAACCCTTGTTGTCCGTGCTGGTGCAGCCGCCGGCCAGTCTGCTGCTGCTGATCCTGCTCAGCGTGTGGCTGATGCGGCGCCAGCCACGCCTGGGGGGGGTGCTGACCGTGCTGTCCACGGCCGGACTCTGGCTGATGTGCTGTGTCGGCACGGCCCACTGGCTGCAAGACAGCGTGCTGCGGCCACCACCGGCCCTGAGCGCCGTGCAAGTCCGCGCCCTGGCGCGCAGCCCGAACCAGCCACCCACCGCCATCGTCGTGCTCGGCGCCGGCCGCCACCGTCTGGCCGCCGAATACGGCACGTCCAGCCTCACCCAGCAGGCCATGGTCCGGCTGCGCTACGGCGTCTGGCTGGCCCGGCGCACCGGACAGCCGCTCGGCTACGCCGGCGGCGTCGGCTGGGCGCAGATCGGCGAACGCTCGGAAGCCGAGACCGCCGCGCAGACCGTGCAGGACGACTACGGCACCAGCCTGCGCTGGACCGAATCGCGCTCGCGCGACACCCGTGAAAACGCCGACCTGATGGTGCCGATCCTGGACAGCGCCGGCATCAAGCGCATCGTGCTCGTCACCCACGCCTCGCACATGCCGCGGGCGATGCGTGCCTTCCGGGACGCCGCGGGCAAGGGCATGGTGGTCATCCCGGCACCGGTCGCCGCCGTGACCCGCGACGACCAGCCGCTGCTGGACTGGATGCCCTCGCCGCACGGCTTCGTGCTGGTCTACAACGCCCTGCACGAGGTGCTCGGGCTGCTCACGGGGTCTTGAACAGCTCCGACCACAGCGCGTCCATGCGCTGTGTCACCGCCCGGTCCATCTCGATGGTGCGGCCCCACTCGCGGCTGGTTTCGCCCGGCCACTTGTTGGTCGCGTCCAGCCCCATCTTGCCGCCCAGCCCCGACACGGGCGAGGCGAAGTCGAGGTAGTCGATGGGCGTGTTCTCGACCAGCGTCGTGTCGCGCACCGGGTCCATGCGCGTCGTGATCGCCCAGATCACCTCCTGCCAACTGCGGATGTCCACGTCGTCGTCCACCACCACGATGAACTTGGTGTACATGAACTGGCGCAAAAAGCTCCAGATGCCGAACATCAGCCGCTTGGCGTGGCCAGGGTAGCTCTTCTTGATGCTGACGATCGCCATCCGGTAGCTGCAGCCCTCGGGTGGCAGGTAGAAGTCGGTGATCTCCGGGAACTGCTTGCGCAGGATCGGCACGAACACCTCGTTCAGGGCCACCCCCAGGATGGCCGGCTCGTCGGGCGGCTTGCCGGTGTAGGTCGAGTGGTAGATCGGATCCTTGCGCGTGGTCATGCGGCTGATCTCGAACACCGGGAACCAGTCCTGCTCGTTGTAGTAGCCGGTGTGGTCGCCATACGGCCCTTCGAGGGCATGCAGGTAACCACCCTTTTCCTTCAGCGGAATGCCTTGTTGGCTCACGCCCTCGAAGCCGGGCGCAGCGGGCGGGATGTGGCCTTCGAGCACGATCTCGGCAAAAGCGGGCACCTGGAGCTTCAGATCCCCCTCGCCGACGCCGCTCTCGGCCAACTCCGTGCGACCGCCGCGCAGCAATCCGGCGAACTGGTATTCGGAGAGGCTGTCCGGTACCGGGGTCACGGCCCCCAGAATCGTGGCTGGATCGGCACCCAATACCACTGCCATCGGAAAGGGCATTCCGGGATTTGCGTGTGCGAATTCACGAAAATCCAACGCACCTCCACGGTGGGCCAGCCACCGCATGATGGTTTGGCGCGGTCCGATCACCTGTTGCCGGTAGATGCCGAGATTTTGCCGTTTCCGGGGACGTGGAACCGACTGTGGACCGCGGGTTACTACCAATCCCCAGGTGATCAGCGGCGCCACATCACCCGGCCAGCAGTGCTGGATGGGCAGTTGTCCCAAATCGATCTCATCACCCGAAATGATCAATTCATGGCATGCCGGACGCCGCACCAGCGACGGCTTCATGTCCCACACCGTCTTGGCCATTCGTAACAAGTTACCGGCATCCTGCAGCCCTCTGGGGGGGTCCGGCTCCTTGAGGCGCGCCAATAGTTCACCAATTTCACGTAACGAAGACACCTGCTCGGCGCCCATGCCGAGGGCAACGCGCTCCGGCGTTCCGAAAAGATTGGTCACAACTGGAATGGCCGATGCCTTCCCACGGATCGTCGCGTTGTCGAACAGGAGTGCGGGGCCGCCGGCGCGCAAAGTGCGATCGGACAGCCAGGTCATCTCCAATTCGGTTGCAACCGATTTTTTCACTTTGAGCAGGGCCTTACGTTGCTCTAACAAGGCCAGGAAGTCTCTCAGGTCACGGTATTTCATAAATTTACAGTCTCATTACTGTGTTTCTTATTGTTGACTGGTTATTTGGACGACTTCTAGAATTCGTCCGTTTTCGAACACAGGGGGCTTGTGGCCTGCCGCGAACCGCGCAGTCGCCCCCTTCGATCCCGTTGCATGGGGGTTGACCCACCGACAAGAACCACTCGAACGAGGGCTGTCCGGTGTTGTGCAACGGGGATTATCTGGGCGCCGGCCCTTGGCCACACGGCGTCAGCAGTGATCGAAAGAGGATGTACATGCATGTATCCCGATCCTGGGAGCGAGTCCAGTCCGCCACCGTGCAATCGGTGCGGGTGTTCATCGCGGATCTCGGCAACGGCCTGATGGCCGCCAGCCACAACAGTCTGGCCGTCATCGGGCTGGCTGTCCTGAGTGTCACCTTTGTCATCGGCGGTCGTGCCGACGTGCGCGGCTTGCTGGAAGAGCGTGCGCTGGACTGGCTGGTCGAGCGGCAGGAAGCCCGCTCGGCCGCATCGACCCAGATGGACGAACCGACCCTGCTCGCCCAGGGTGATTTTTCGGCCGTGGACCGGGCCACCGCCATCGACCCGAGCGAACTCAACCGCCAGCAAGCGGCCGTCGCGCAGTGGCTGGCGCGCCGCTACAAGGTGGCGCCTGAACCGGTCAGCCGGCTGGTGCAGGAGTCGTGGTCGCTGGGCAAGCGGGTCGGGCTGGAGCCGACGCTGATCCTGGCCATCGTCGCCATCGAGTCCTCGTTCAACCCGTTCGCCCAGAGCGCGGTCGGCGCGCAGGGGTTGATGCAGGTGCTCACCCGTGTCCACGACGACAAGTACGTGGCCTTCGGAGGCAACCACGCCGCATTCGATCCACTGACCAATCTGCGCGTGGGCGTGCAGGTGCTCAAGGACTGCATCGCCAAGGCCGGTTCGGTCGAGGGCGGTCTGCGCCATTACGTCGGTGCAGCCAATCAGGCCAACGACGGCGGCTATGCCTTCAAGGTGCTGTCGGAGCAGGAGTTCCTGCAGCAGCTCATCAAGGGCCGCTCGGTGCCCGTGACCGCGCGCTTGCCGGTGCCGCCGGTGTCCGCGCCGGCGGACGCACCTGCACCCAATCTGAACACGCCGACCTCGCAGGGCGGCCGCCCCTCGGCCAGCAACGGCGCCAACCCGGTGCTGCAGACCCGACCTGACCGCGTGGCCGCGCTGAGCTACTGATAAACTTCTCGCACCACGCAACTGGCGTTCACGGGCTTCCACGGAGGTCCAAGGTGGGTCAACCACCGGGGAGCGTGGTCGCGGCAGTGCCCGGATCGGGGTGCTTGCCGCGGATTCTTTGCCGTGCGCCTGGGCAGCCCCCGCCTTGCCTCCCCAGCGAAGCAAGGTCGGCGGGGCCGGACATCACCGACAGGACTGCCTACCCATGTTTGACCGCGCTACCCAGACCCTCGCCGCCATCGATCCCGAGATCACGGCCGCCATCAACGCCGAAGTGCGCCGCCAGGAAGAGCACATCGAGCTGATCGCCAGCGAGAACTACACCTCGCCCGCCGTCATGGCCGCGCAAGGCTCGCAGCTCACCAACAAGTACGCCGAAGGCTATCCCGGCAAGCGTTACTACGGCGGCTGCGAACACGTCGATGTCGTCGAGCAGCTCGCCATCGACCGCGCCAAGCAGCTTTTCGGCGCCGACCACGCCAACGTGCAGCCGAACTCAGGCTCGCAGGCCAACCAGGCCGTGTTCTTCGGCCTGCTGCAGCCCGGCGACACCATCATGGGCCTGAGCCTCGCGGAAGGCGGCCATCTGACGCATGGCATGCCGCTGAACATGTCCGGCAAGTGGTTCAAGGTCGTCTCCTACGGCCTCGACGCCCAGGAAGACATCGACTACGACCAGATGGAGCGTCTGGCCCACGAGCACAAGCCGAAGCTGATCATCGCGGGTGCTTCGGCCTTCGCGCTGCGCATCGACTTCGAGCGGTTCGCCAAGGTCGCCAAGGCGGTCGGCGCGTATTTCATGGTGGACATGGCCCACTACGCCGGCCTGATCGCGGCCGGCGTCTACCCGAACCCGGTCCCCCACGCCGACGTGGTGACGACGACGACGCACAAGACCCTGCGCGGCCCGCGTGGCGGCCTGATCCTGATGCGCGGCGATGACATCGCCAAGAAGATCAACTCGGCCATCTTCCCCGGCATCCAGGGCGGCCCGCTGATGCACGTCATCGCCGGCAAGGCGGTGGCCTTCCTCGAAGCGCAGCAACCCGCGTTCAAGGCGTACCAGGAACAGGTGGTCAAGAACGCCGCCGCCATGGCCGAGACGCTGACCAAGCGTGGTCTGCGCATCGTGTCGGGCCGCACCGAGAGCCACGTCATGCTGGTCGATCTGCGCCCGATGGGCCTGACCGGCAAGGAAGCCGAGGCGCTGCTGGGCCGAGCGCACATGACCTGCAACAAGAACGGCATCCCCAACGACCCGCAGAAGCCGATGGTCACCAGCGGCATCCGCCTGGGTTCGCCCGCGATGACCACCCGCGGCTTCAAGGAAGAACAGGCCGTCCTGACCGCCAACCTGATCGCCGACGTGCTCGAAGCGCCGAACGACGAGTCCGTGCTGGCCCGTGTGCGCGAGCAGGTTGCCGCGCTGACCCGCGACTTCCCGGTCTACCGCGGCTGATGCGGCACCACGGCCGGGTGTCCTGACGATGCGCTGCCCCTACTGCGGTCACCAGGACACCACGGTCGTCGAAACCCGCGCCTCGGACGAAGGCGACGCGATGCGCAGGCGCCGCCGCTGCAGCGCCAGCACCTGCGACAAGCGTTTCACCACCTACGAGCGGGTCGAGCTGGCCATGCCCGCGGTGGTGAAGAAGAACGGCAACCGCATCGAGTTCGACCGCGCCAAGCTGCGGGCGTCGATGATGCTGGCCCTGCGCAAGCGCAACGTGAGCGTGGACCTGATCGAAGCGGCCATCGCCCGGATCGAGAGCACGCTGTTCACCAGCGGCGAAACCGAAGTCACCACCTCCCACATCGGCGAGCTGGTGATGCGCGAACTCAAGCGGCTGGACAAGGTGGCCTACGTGCGCTTCGCGTCGGTCTACCGGCGCTTCGAGGACGTGGACGCCTTCAACCAGCTCATCCGGGAAATCTGAGCCTCCCCCGAAATACCGGCACGCATCCCCCTTCAGAGGGACGCGCCCGTGGCAGGTGACTGCCTAGACTGAAGCCTGAACTCCACAGCCACCGCGGAGCAGGCCGATGACACGATCCACACGCAGGCACAGACACCACGGACACCACGGACTGACGCTGGTGGAGCTGCTGGTCGTCCTCGCGCTCACGGCCGTCGTGCTGCACAGCGCCGCCCTCACCTTCTCCAGTTGGCTGCTGCGCCAGCACCTGCTCGGCGTCTCGGCACAACTCCAGACCGATCTGCAACTGCTGCGCAGCGCCGCCGTGGTGCGCCACCGCATCCTGCGCCTGAGCTTCCAGGACACCAGCGCGGGCATGTGCTACCTGCTCCACAGCGGCGATGCCGATGCCTGCCAGTGCAGCGCCGATGCGCGGGACGAGCCGCAGGTGGTCTGCACCGACGGCACCGAGCTGCTGCGCGCCGCGCTGGTGCCCGCCGCCCGCCGTGTCCGGCTGCAATCGAACGTCGCCAGCCTGCGCCTCGACCCGCGCCACGGCACCTTCACCCCCACCGGCAGCATCGACGTGTCCACCACCGACGGCAGCAGCGCCCTGCGCCACATCGTGAACATCCTCGGCCGCGTGCGGACCTGCACGCCAGGGCCACAGGTACTGGGCTACAGCCCATGCTGAACACGCCACAGCCGCACCCTCGCCACGGCACCACCGCCGGCATGACGCTCGTCGAGCTGGTCATCGCGATGCTCATCGTGGCCATGCTGGCGACCCTGGCCGTGCCGGGCTGGCAGACCCAGGTCCGGCGGCTGCGGCGCAGCGACGCCATCACCCCCCTCGCCCAGCTCCAGCAGGCCCAGGAACGCTGGCGCTCCCAGCACCCGCTCTACGCCAGCGGACTCGGCCGGGACGGGCTGGATCTGCCCGTGCTCAGCCCGGCCGGCCACTACGACCTGACCACCTCGGTCCAGACCGACAGCGCCCACCGCAGCTACCGCGTCACGGCCATCGCCCGTGGTCCGCAGGCCGACGACCTTGCGTGCCGGTGGTTGGTGCTCGACCTCGATGCCGGACAGCTCCACCACCGCTCCGGACCCGATGCCCAGCTCGGCAACACCGATGCGCAGAACCGCCAATGCTGGACCTCATGACCCGCCACCATCCCCGACATCCACCCCGACCCCGACACCAGGGCTGGAGTCTGGTCGAGCTGATGCTGGCGATCGGGCTGGGCCTGCTGCTGCTCACGGTGGCGCTGCACCTGGTGTCCGGACACGTCGATGAGCAGCGCCGCTTGCTGCTGGAGAGCCGGTTGACGCAAGACCTGCGCACGGCGGTGGAGCTGGTCTCGCGGGACGTGCGCCGCGCCGGGTACTGGGCCGACGTGTCGGGCGGCGTGTGGGACGCGGCCCATCCCGCGGTGGCGCTGACCGCCAACCCCTACCGCGGCGCGGTGCTGAACGGCCCGGCCGCGGCGCCCTGGCTGGGCTACAGCTACAGCCGCGACCTGACCGAGGACGGTGTGAACAGCAACCAGGAAAAGTTCGGCCTGCGCCTGAACACCGCCACGCAGACCCTCGAATGGCGCCTGTCCGGCAGCGCCATCGCCCCGGACGAACGCGACCACTGGCAGGCGCTCACGGACCCGGCGCTCCTGCGGGTCACGCGGCTGGCGATCCGGCTGGACGAGACCCGCCAGAGTCTGCTGGGCCACTGCGCGCTGACGGCCTGCAACGGGCAAGCCCGCTGCCCGCCCGAGCGGATACAGCGCAGGGTGCGGGTCGAACTCGATGCGCAGGACGCCCGCGACAGCCGCATCCAGCGCCAGCTCACCACCGAAGCGCGCCTGCGCAACGACGAGGTCACGGGTGCCTGTCCGCTCTGAGCCACACCCACGCACTGCCGCCTCGGGCACCGGCACGCTCGCCATGGTGATGACCCTGCTGCTGATCGCCCACCTGAGCCTGCTCTACAGCCACCGCGCACTCCTGTTCGAGCAGCGTGCCAGCGCCGGCATGGTCCGCGCCGTCCGGGCACAGGAAGCGGCCCACGCCGGACTCGACTGGGCCGTGTCACACCTGAACGATCCACGGGCAGTGGACGCGCAATGCCTGCCCGCGCCACAGGACAGCACCACACGCCCTGCCGCGCTGCGCAGCCGCTGGGACCGCAGCCTCGCCACCGCGCTGCCGCTGCAACCCGCCTGCGCGCAGACCGCGACGGGTCCGGACTGGCGCTGCCACTGTCCCGACGGCGGCGCGGGCCAGGTTCCACCCACCGGCGCCGCCGCCGAAGCCCCCGCCTTCGCCGTGACCCTCCAGCCCGGTGCCCGCACGGGCCTGTGGACCCTGAGCGCCGAGGGCTGCTCGACCGCCGGCCCGGACTGCGGCGGCGACACCCAGCCCGAGCCGGACAGCCGCTACCGCATCACCACGGCGCTGGCCACACTCGGGCAGGTGGTGCAGCCCCCGCTGGCGGCGCTGACCAGCGTGGGCGCGGTCACGCTGGCCGACGGCGCCCGCACCGTCAACAGCGACCCCGCCAGCGGCGGCACCACGGTCCACAGCGGCAGCACCATCACCCTGGACACCCTGGCCCAAGTGCTCGGCCCGCCCGGTCAGCCCGCCGCCGCCGGTCTCGTGGCACAAGACCCGCCCCTGGCGGCAGGCGCCGACGCCCTCTGGCGGCGCCTGTTCGGAATGCATCTGGCGGCGCTGCAGGCCCTGCCGTCTTGGCAGACCCTGGCGTGTGCTGCCGGCTGCACGGGCGGCGACCTCGACAGCGCGTGGCGACTCGGCGCACGCGCGCTCTGGCTCGACGGGGATCTGGCACTGGCACAAGGCCAGTGGGGCACGGCCGAGGCGCCGCTGCTGCTGGTCGTGCGGGGCGTCCTGCGCCTCGGGCCGGACGCGGTGCTGCACGGACTGACCGTGGCGGGCCGCGTGGACACCTCGGCGGCGGCCGGGCCGCGCAGCCTGTTGCGCGGCGCCCTGGTCAGTCTGGACCGCACCACGCTGCGCGGGCCGATCGAGGTGGTGCGGGATGCTGGCGTGCTGGAGCGGGCCGGGGCGCTCGGCGGGGCGCTCGTGCCCGTGCCGGGTAGCTGGTTCGATCCCCATACCCGATGAACCGCCGCGGCCTGGCACTGATCGAGCTGCTGGTGGCCGTGGCCCTGTTCGGGCTGGGCACGGCCTCGCTGCTGCGGCTGCACCTGGAACTGCGCCGCAGCACCGACCTGTCCCGCCAGCGCAGCGAAGCCGTCCGCCACGCGGCCAGCGATCTGGAGCAACTGCGCTGGCTCAGCGGCACCACCGGCACCACCGGCAACGCCAGCATCGCCGACCGTGGACCGGTGCCGATCGACACCGCCTCCTCGCCCACCCGCTACACGCTGGAACGCCGCGTGCAGACCGACACGGCCGGGCGGCTGCACAGCGTGGCCACCACCGTGCGCTGGGAGGACCGCCAGACCACGGCCCACGCGCTGACCCTGGGCACGGCGCTGACAGCCATCGACCCGGCGCTGGGCGCGGCCACCCTGCTCAACCGCACCACCCCCCTCTCCAGCGCGACAGCCACCAGCAGCCCCGGCACCCCCGAACGCTCCCTGCGCATTCCCGCCGCCGCCCGCGACCTCGGTGACGGCCGCCACGCCTTCAAGCCGCGCACCGACGAGGCGCTGGTCTGGCTGTTCGACAGCCGCTCCGGCGAGGTGATCGGCCGCTGTGACAGCGTGGCGGGGCTGCCTGCCGAGTCCCTGAACGCCGGCAGCCTGGGCACCTGCAAGGCCATGAGCGGCCTGCTGCTCGCCGGCCACATCCGCTTCGCCACCGACCGCGACACCCTCACCAGCACCGACGCGGAGCAACCCGCCAGCGCGGCCATGGGCACCCTGCTGCGCCTGGGTCTCACCACCACCGGCCACCCCAGCCCGGCCTGGGAATGCGCGCAGGACGGCCCTGTCGGCGTGCCACCCGGCACCACGGCCAGGACGTCGATCGCCTACCACTGCGTCGTGCAGCCCGTGGCGCCAGCCTCTGGCGGAGTGCCGCGCTGGTCGGGGCGGCTCGATCTGGTCCCGCAGGGCTGGCTGCTGGTGGGCGCCACGGGGGGCAACACAGGACGGTTCCGCATCTGCCGCTACAGCGCCGACCAGGATGGCAATGGCCGCATCGACAACCCGGAACACCCCGCCAGCTACAGCGTGGTGACCACGCCGCTGGGCAACCAGAACTTCCTGGTGATCCGGGCGGCGGCGCGGTGTCCGGTCGATGCCGGCGCCAGCCATGGCGTGGACGACAGCACCGTCGCCCACCAGCCCTGACAATGGCGCCATGCGCGACACCCCCAGCTCCCCGTTTTCGGCCCACGACCAGGTGGCAATGGCCCAGGCACTGCACTGGGCCGAGCAGGCCATCGGACTGACAGAACCCAACCCGCGGGTCGGCTGCGTCATCAGCGATGGCCGCGGACGCGTCCTCGGCGCCGGCCACACCCAGCAGGCCGGCGGCCCGCACGCCGAAGTCATGGCCCTGCGCGCCGCCCAGGCCGACGGCCACAGCGTGCGCGGCACGACCGTCCACGTCACCCTGGAACCCTGTGCCCACCATGGCCGCACGCCACCGTGCGCCGACACCCTGATCGCCGCGGGCGTCGGCCGGGTCGTCGCCGCCGTGCTGGACCCGAATCCGCTGGTGGCCGGACAGGGGCTGGCGCGGCTGCAGGCGGCTGGCATCCCCGTGGCCCATGGGCTGATGGCCGACGCTGCCCGTGAGCTGAACATCGGGTTTTTCTCGCGCATGCTGCGCGGGCGGCCGTGGGTGCGGCTGAAGATCGCGGCCAGTCTGGATGGCCGCACCGCCCTGCCCGACGGCACCAGCCAGTGGATCACCGGCGCCGAAGCCCGCGCCGACGGCCACGCCTGGCGCCGCCGCGCCGGGGCCGTGCTGACCGGCATCGGCACCGTGCGCGAGGACGATCCGCGCCTGGACGTGCGGCTCGTCCACACGGCGCGCCAGCCCTTGCGCGTGGTGCTCGATGCGCGGCTTGACACGCCGCCGAACGCCCGGCTGCTGGACCCGCCGGGCGAGGTGCTGCTGGTGTGCGCTGCGACGGCGCTGAACAACCCGCGGGCGGCGGCGCTGGTGCGCCCGAACGTCACCGTGCAGCCCGTCCACACCGATGCGGGCGGCTGGATCGACCTGCCCGCCGTGCTGGACACACTCGGCCAGCGCGGCGTGAACGAGCTGCACATCGAGGCCGGCCAGCACCTCAATGGCAGCTTCGTGCGCGCCGGTCTGGTCGATGAATTCCTCGTCTACCTCGCACCCCGGCTGCTGGGCGCCGGCCGGGACATGGCCGCCTTCGGGCCGCTGGCACAGATCGCCGACGCCGCGCCGCTGGTCTTCACCGACCTCACCCGCATCGGTGCCGATGTGCGACTGATGGCACGGTCTGCAACGGCGTTCGGCTCGCCGGCCTGAGCCGCCTACAATCGCAGGATGCCGATTTCACCCATTCCCGAGCTGGTCGCCGAGCTGGCGGCCGGTCGCATGATCATCCTGGTGGACGAAGAAGACCGCGAAAACGAAGGCGATCTGGTCTTCGCCTCCGATCTGGTCACGCCCGAAGCGATCAATTTCATGGCCCGCTACGGACGCGGGCTGATCTGTCTGACCCTCACCCGAGAACGCTGCGAGCACCTGCAACTGCCGCCCATGGCCGCCCGCAACGGCACCAAGCACAGCACCGCGTTCACCGTCTCCATCGAGGCGGCCACCGGTGTCACGACCGGCATCTCCGCCGCCGACCGTGCCCGCACCGTGCAGGTGGCCGTCGCCCGTGACAGCGTGGCACGCGACCTCGTGCAACCCGGCCACATCTTCCCGCTGCAGGCGCAGGACGGCGGCGTGCTCATGCGCGCCGGCCACACCGAAGCGGGCTGCGATCTGGCGCGCATGGCGGGGTTGTCGCCGTCGTCGGTGATCTGCGAGATCATGAAGGACGACGGCACGATGGCCCGCCTGCCCGACCTGCAGGAATTCGCCCGCGAGCACAACCTCAAGATCGGCACCATCGCCGACCTGATCACCTACCGCAGCGGCAACGAGTCGCTGATCGAGTGCCTGCACCAGGACCGGCTGACAACGCCCTGGGGCGCCTTCGACAGCCGTGTCTACCGCGACCGCACCGGACAGGTCCACCTCGCGCTGAGTGCCGGTGCCTGGACGGATGAAGATGAAGTGCTGGTGCGCGTGCATGAACCGCTGTCGGTGATGGACCTGCTCGACATCGGCCGCGCCCGCCACTCGTGGTCGCTGCCGCAGGCGCTGACCACGCTGCAGGAGTCCGGCCGCGGTGTGGCCGTGCTGCTCAACGTGGCGCAGGACGCGCAGGCCCTGCTCGGCGTCGCCCTGCCGCCCACCGGCGAGCCGCCACGCACGTCGATGGACCTGCGCACCTACGGCGTGGGCGCCCAGATCCTGCGTGACCTCGGCATCCGCCGCATGAAGCTGCTCAGCAACCAGCGCCGCATGCCCAGCATGGTCGGCTACGGACTCGAAGTCACCGGGTTCATGCCGGTGGCGGGTTAACCCAAGGAACACACCATGCAAGGCGCAGACAAGGGCACGACACCCCACCTCGACGGCAGCGACCTCCGGGTGGCGATTGTCCAGGCCCGCTTCAACGCCGCCATCACCGACGCGCTCGCCGAGCACTGCGTCAACGAGCTGGTGCTGCTGGGCGTGGAGCGCAAGCACATCCGCCACGTCGGCGTGCCCGGTGCGCTCGAAGTCGCGGTTGCGCTGCAGGCGCTGGCCGAATCGGACGACCACGACGCGCTGATCGCCCTGGGCTGCATCATCCGCGGCGAAACCTACCACTTCGAGCTGGTCGCCAACGAGAGCGGCGCGGCCGTGACCCGCGTGTCGCTGGACCACGGCGTGCCGATCGCCAACGCCATCCTCACGGTCGAGAACGAAGCCCAGGCTTGGGCACGCACCGAAGAAAAAGGCCGCGACGCAGCCCGTGTCGCCGTCGAAATGGCCAATTTGCTGGAAGAGCTGACTTGAACCCGACCCCCAAACCCCGCACGGACACGCCCAGCACGACCGGATCAGGCCCCGCTGCACGCCCCAAATCGGCCCGCCGGCGCTCCCGTGAACTGGCGCTGCAGGGGCTGTACGAGTGGCAGATCAGCCGCGCCGAGATCAGCGTCGTGCGGTCGCACATGCGCGAGCAGGACGAGTTCAGCAAGTGCGACAGCGCCATGTTCGATGCCCTGCTGCAAGGCTGCATCGAGCAGGCACCCGCGCTCGACAGCCTGCTGGTGCCCCACCTGGACCGCCCGATCGCCGAGCTGTCGCCCATCGAGCACGGTGTGCTGATGATCGGCCTGTACGAGCTGCAGCACTGCGTGGACGTGCCCTACCGCGTCGCCATCAACGAGGCGGTCGAGCTGGCCAAGTCCTTCGGCGGCACCGATGGCCACAAGTACGTCAACGGCGTGCTGGACAAGGCCGCCGTGGATCTGCGCCCCACCGAAGTGGCCGCACAACGCCAGGCCCGCGCGGCCTCCCGCTCCGCATGAACCTGCCGCCACAGCCAACGCCCGATCCGCTGCGGCTGGCGCAGCGCGTGGCGGGCATCGAGCCGTTCTGGGTGATGGAGTGCGCCAAGGCCGCCGACGCCATCGCCCGCACCCCGGCGTGCGACCCCGCGCAGGGTGGCGAGCGGATGGTCTACCTCAACATCGGCGAGCCGGACGAGACCGCGCCGCCCGCGGTGGTCGCCGCCGCGCAGCAGTGCCTGGACGCCGGCCGCACGCAGTACACCCCGGCCGTCGGTCTGCCCGCACTGCGCCAAGCCCTGTCGGACTGGTACGCCAGCCGCTGGGGTGTCGCGGTGGCCCCGGAGCGCATCGTGGTCACGGCTGGCGCGTCGGCGGCGCTGCAACTGCTGTGTACCGCGCTGGTCGAGCCGGGGGACGAGTTCCTGATGCCGGACCCGTGCTACCCCTGCAACCGCCACTTCGTCACCGCGGCAGGCGGCACGGCCCGGCTGATCCCGACCACCGCGGCGCAGCGGTTCCAGCTCGACGCCGCCTCGGTCGCCGCCGCCTGGGGTCCGAACACCCGCGGCGTGATGCTCGCCTCGCCGTCCAACCCGACCGGCACGTCCGTCCCCGCCGACACCCTGGCGGAGATCGTCGCCGCGGTGCGTGCCCGCGGCGGCATCACCATCGTGGACGAGATCTACCTTGGCCTGAGCTTCGGCGGCGACGCCCGCACTGCGCTGGCGCTGGGGGACGACGTGCTGGTGGTCAACAGCTTCTCCAAGTACTTCGGCATGACCGGCTGGCGACTGGGCTGGCTGGTGCTGCCCGAGGCCCTGGTGGCACCGGTCGAGAAACTGGCGCAGAACCTCTACATCTGCGCCTCCGCCATCGCGCAGCAGGCGGCGCTGGCCTGCTTCACCCCCGAGACGCTGGCCGTCTGCGAAGCGCGCCGGGCGTCGATGCAGGCCCGCCGGGATTTCATCGTGCCCGCGCTGAACGCCCTGGGGCTGGCGGTGCCGGTGCAGCCGGACGGCGCCTTCTACGTCTGGTTCGACGTGACCGCCCACGCGCCCGACAGTTGGCAGTTCTGCTTCGACATGATGGAGCGCGCCCACATCGCCCTCACGCCCGGCCGCGATTTCGGCCACGCCGAGACGGGCCGCTACGCCCGGCTGTCCTTCGCCAGCGCGGTGGACGATCTGCACGAAGCCGTGCGGCGCCTGCAGCGCGTGCTCGGGCGCTGACGGCCTGCGGGCCTGCCCAGCGTTCCCGCCCATGACCCGCCTGATGTCCCCGCCGACCCGCACGCCCCACGACACCGGATCCCTCGGCCTGTGGCTGCCGACCCGTCCTGGCGACCTGATCGACTTGCCCGATGCACCGGACGGGCCTGATGCACCCGACAGCCTGCCGTTCGAGCTGCAGATCGACGAGGCCCTGCACGCGGCGCCCCGCCGGCGCACCGTACACGCGGACGAATCCACCCAACTGCTGCACACCGCGGCGCCGCCGGCCCTGCACAGGCCGGGTGACGCCACCGCCATGGTGGCCGAGGCGGGCAGTGGCGAGATGGGGCGCTACGTGCTGGAGCGCCCGCTGGGTGCGGGCGGACTCGGCACGGTCTGGGCGGCCTACGACACCGTGCTGGCGCGGCGCGTGGCGGTGAAGACCTTGCCGCTGGCCGTGCCGGAACACGAACGCGCGCGCCTGACCGAGCGCGTGCTCGACGAGGCCCGCGCCGCCGCCCGCCTCAGCCACGCCCACATCGTCACGGTCCACGACGCCGGGGTCAGCCCGGACGGCGCCTACATCGCCATGGAGCTGCTGCGCGGCAAGGACTTGTCGCAGATGCTGCGCTCGGGCTGGCGACCGACGCCGGAGCAGGCCGCGCTGATCGTGCGCCGGGTGGCGGACGCGCTCAGCTACGCGCATGGCAAGGGCGTGGTCCACCGCGACATCAAGCCGGCCAACATCTTCATGGTCGGGCGCACGCGGCCGGTGGTGCTCGATTTCGGCATCGCGCAGTTGCTGCACCAGACCGAGGCCATCGGCGGGCCGGCGCTCGGTTCGCCCTTCTACGCCGCGCCCGAGCAGTTCGAGGGCCGCGAGTGCGATGCGCGCACCGACGTGTACTCGCTGGGCGTCGTCCTCTACGAGCTGCTCACCGGCCAGCGGCCCTATGGCGGCACCTCGCTGGCGGAGATCCGCGCCGCCGTGCGGGCCGCCCGCCCACGGCCGCCGCGCGAGCACCAGCCCGACGTGCCCGCTGCGCTCGCTGCCATCGCGCTGCAGGCCATCAGCATCGACCCGGAACAGCGCCAGCGCACCGCCGGCACGGTCGCACGCGCGCTGCGCGCCTGGCTGGCCACGCAGACACCCGCGGCACCCGGCGCCGCATCCATCACCACCGCCACGGCCACCGCTCCTGGCCCGGTGCTGCTGACGACCGCTCCCGATGCGCCAGACACCGTGCGTCCTGCCGAGCCATCCGGACCCTACGAGGAGGCCCCGCTGGCCCAGGAGCGGCCGAGCTGGGTGCTCAGCGCGCTGCTGGCGGGCGTGCTGGTGCTGTTGCTGCTGGTCGTGGCCATGCTGTGGCTGAACTGAGACCCGAGCACCGGAGACACGACACCGACATGGCCGACACGCTGTTCCACTGGCCCCTGCGCATCTACTGGGAAGACACGGATGCCGGCGGCGTCGTGTTCTACGCCAACTACCTGAAGTTCTTCGAGCGCGCCCGCACCGAGTGGCTGCGCAGCTTCGGCGTGTCGCAGGAAGCCCTGCGCCGCGACGACGGGTTGCAGTTCGTCGTCAGCGACACGGCAGTGCGCTACCTGCGCCCGGCGCGTCTGGACGATGAAGTCACGGTCACCGTGCGGCTGGCCGAGTCGGGCAAGGCCAGCCTCGTGCTCGACCAGCAGGCGCTGCGGGGCACGGACGTGCTCGCCGAAGGCCGCATCCGCATCGGCTGCGTGGACGCGCACACGCTGCGCCCGCGCCGCATTCCCCCCCACCTCCTCGACACGATCGGAACCGCATGAACCAGGACCTCAACATCCTGCAACTGATCCTCCACGCCAGCGTGGTGGTGCAACTCGTGATGGCCATCCTGCTGGCCGTGTCGCTGGCGAGCTGGGCGGTGATCTTCGGCAAGATCGTCGGCCTGAAGAAGGTCCGTCAGGGCAACGACCAGTTCGAGCGCGACTTCTGGTCCGGCCGCCACGTCAACGACCTCTACCAGCAAAGCGAACGCAACGCCCAGCACGCCGCCCCGATGGAGCGCATCTTCACGGCAGGGATGCGCGAGTTCCTCAAGCTGCGCGAACGCCGGGTGAGCGACGCGGGCGCGCTGCTCGACGGCGCACGCCGGGCGATGCGGGCGAGCTGCCAGCGCGAGCTGGATGTCGTCGAGTCGCACCTGTCCTTCCTCGCCACCGTCGGCTCGGTGTCGCCGTATGTGGGCCTGTTCGGCACGGTCTGGGGGATCATGCACGCCTTCACCGGGCTGGCGAACCTGCAGCAGGTGTCGCTGTCCACCGTCGCACCGGGCATCGCCGAGGCGCTGGTGGCCACCGCGATCGGCCTGTTCTCCGCCATCCCCGCCGTGATCGCCTACAACCGCTTCGCCCGCGACATCGACCGCATCGCCATGCAGCAGGACAACTTCATGGAAGAGTTCTCCAACATCCTGGCCCGCAACGCGAACCAGAACCAGACACCCTCGGCCGGGGCTGCAGCACAAGCGCCCGCGCCTGTGCCCGGTGCGGCGACGGGGCGGTTCTGACATGCCCGCCGTCAGCCACCGCGGCGCCAGCCGCCGCCGCACCATCAACGAGATCAACATGGTGCCGTTCATCGACGTGATGCTGGTGCTGCTGATCATCTTCATGGTGAGCGCGCCGCTGATGACGCCGGGCGTGATCGACCTGCCCACCGTCGGCAAGGCCCAGCGCCAGCCGGACCGCATCGTCGAGGTGCAGTTGGACGCGGGCGAGCTGCTGCGCATCAAGGTCAACGGCAAGGCCGACAGCGGCAACCCGGACGCCGAAGGCGAGCGCATCGCCTTGCCGCAGCTCGCCAAGCGCATCCAGGCGCTGCAGGGCGATGCGGCCAGTGCGGCGCAGACGCCGGTGGTCATTTCCGCCGACAAGGGCGTGAAATACGAGGCGGTGGTCAAGGTCATGGACACGCTGCAGAAGGCTGGCGTGGCGCGGGTCGGGCTGGCGGTTCGCACGACAGGCTCCTGAGCGGCGATGACGATGGCCCGCCCGACGCCCTCACCCGCCCCACCGCCGCACGACCCCGTGCGCAACCCGCCCTCGGCGGACAGCCTGCGCCTGGGCACCACGGTGGCACTGATCGCACACGCCGGGCTGATCGCCGCGCTGGCGTTTGGCGTGGCGTGGAAGCGCCAGGAAATCGCCACGGTCAGCGCCGAGCTGTGGTCGGCCGTGCCGCAGCAGGCAGCCCCCGTCCCCAGGGCGCCCGCCACCCCGACGCCACCACTGCCACCACCACCGCCGCCCGCGCCAGTGGTCAAAGTCCCCACGCCACCGGCCCCGACACCCAAGGTGATCGAGCCACCCCCGGCACCACGGGACGCCGACATTGCCCGCGAGAAGGCGGACAAGCGCCGCCGTGACACCGAGGAAGCCAACAGACAGGCGGAAAAGCAGGCCAAGCTCGACAAGGCGGAGAAGGCAGAGAAAGCGGAGCGGGCAGAACAAGCCGCCAAGGACAAAGCCGATCAGAAAGCCGCCGAGCGCAAGGCAGCGGAAAAAGCCGAGGCCAAGGCCGCAGAGAAAGCCGCCGCCACCGAGAAGGCCAAGGAAGCCGCCCAGCAGGAGAAGACCGCCAAGGCCCGCGAAGACAACCTCAAGCGCCTGCAAAAGCAGCTCGGTGACGGCGGTGACGCTGGCGCGACCACACCCGCCCGACCTGCCACACCGCCCGGCGGCACGGGCACCGCCGCCCAGTCCTCCGGCCAGTCCGCCGGCTACGCGGGTCGCCTGCGTGCCTACCTTCTGCCCAAGCTGTTCTACCCGGACCGCACCGTCAGCGTCGCCCGACCCACCATCGTGCGGGTCCGGGTGGCACCCGACGGGACGATCCTTTCGCGCGAACTGGTCCAGTCCAGCGGTCAGGCCGACTGGGACCAGGCGGTGCTCAACGCGATCGACAAAGCCGGCATCCTGCCCCGTGACACCGACAACCGGGTGCCATCAGAGATCGACATCCCCTGGAAACCATGACGGCTGACGACATGACCACTGCACCCATCCTGGTGGTTCACAACGCCTGCGCCTCCCGCTTCGAGACCACGGTGGACGGGCTGCTCTGCGTGGCCGCCTACCGGCACAGCCCTGGGGTGGTGGACTTCCACCACACGGGAGTGCCGCAGGCACTGGAGGGGCGGGGCATCGCGGCGGCGCTGGTGCGCGAGGCGCTGGGGTGGGCCGCGGAGGAAGGACTGGCGGTGCGTCCCTCGTGTTCGTATGTGCGCGTCTTCATTCGCCGGCATCCCGAGCTGGCGGTGCGGCAAGCCGGCTGAGGTTCAGGCGCGCAGGTCGATCACCTTGACCCGCACCGCCCGCTCCCTGTCCCCCCGCCGCACCGTCAGCTCCACCGTCGCGTCGATCCCCGCCCGCTCCAGCTCGCCGACGAAGGTGGACAGCGTCTGCACCGGCTTGCCGTTGACGCCGACGATGACATCCCCGAGGTCGCCGGTCTGCGGGTTGTAGGGCACCAGTCCGGCCGACGCGGCCGGTGTTCCCCGCCCCACTGCGCCCAGCACCACGCCCGTGATCCCCGCCCGCGCCACCTGGTCCGGCGAGATCGGCGTCACCCCGATCCCCGGCAGCGGCGCGTGGCCCCGGTTGATGAGCGACGGCACCACCCGGTTCACCAGATCCACCGGAATCGCGAACCCGATGCCCGACGAGCTGCCGCTGGCCGAGCGGATCGCCGAGTTCACGCCGATCAGCCGCCCCGCGCTGTCCAGCAGCGGCCCGCCCGAGTTGCCCGGATTGATGGCCGCATCCGTCTGGATCACGCCCGCGACTTCACGGAAATTCGCCGTCGGCAATTCGCGGTCGAGCGCGCTGACGAGGCCCTTGGTCAGCGTGCGCTGCAGGCCGAAGGGATTGCCGATCGCGTAGACCGTCTGCCCGATGCGCAGGTCGCGCGACGTGCCCACCGGCACCGGGCGCAGGTTCTTCGGCACCACCTTCAGGCGCAGCACGGCGAGGTCGTACTCGGCTGCACCGCCGATCGGCTCGGCCTCGATCGGCTTGCCGGCGTCGAGCCGCACGAAGACCTTGCGGGCATCCTTGACGACGTGGAAGTTGGTGACGATGTGGCCGGCGCTGTCCCAGACGAAGCCCGATCCCGCCCCCTGGCTGACCTCGGCGCCCCCGAAACTGCCGCGCTGCACCGTCTCGGTGGTGATGTAGGCGACCGACGGCGCGGACTGCTCGAACAGGTTCACCACCGCCTGCTCGTCCGCCAGCAGCGCGCCCCGCGTGGCCACCGGGCGCGGTGCCGACACCTCCTCCCGGCCACACGCCGTCAGCGGGCAGGCCAGCGTCAGCGCCAGCAACAGCCCCCGTTCCAGCGCCTTCCTCCGGCCAAGGCTCGGGTTCATGTCGGACGGATTGTTTGCATGGGTCGTCATGGTGCGTCCAGTGATGGGCCATTCCCTTGCATTCTGTCACCACCCCAAGGAAGTATCCTCAGCCCATGTCCAAACCTGTCCGGGCCTCGGCGCCCCACTCCCTCTGATGCGCGGCGGCATCGTGCAGGCGTCGCTCGCCTACGTGATCTGGGGACTGTTCCCGCTGTATTTCCGGCTGCTGCACGGCGTCGTCGCGCTCGAAGTGCTGGCGCACCGGGTCGTGTGGTCGCTGGTGTTCCTGCTGGGCGTGCTGACCGTGCGGCGGCAGTGGGCGTGGCTCGGGCCGGCGCTGCGCAACCGCCGCGTGCTCGGGCTGTTCCTGGCGTCGTCGGTGCTGATCGCCACCAACTGGTACGTCTACATCTGGGCGATCGGCCACGGCCGCGTGGTGGACGCGAGCCTGGGCTACTTCATCACGCCACTGGTCAACGTGCTGACCGGCGCGCTGGTGCTGAAGGAGCGGCTGCGGCCGGTGCAGTGGCTGGCGGTGGCGACGGCGGCACTCGGCGTGGCATGGCTGACCTGGGCGCAGGGCACGCCGCCGTGGATCGCGCTGGTGCTGGCCGCGAGTTTTTCCACCTACGGCCTGCTGCGCAAGACGGCCACGCTGGGCGCCCTCGAAGGGCTGACACTGGAAACGCTGCTGCTCGGGCCGGTCGCGCTGGCGGGACTCGGCTGGGCGATCACGCAAGGACAGGCGACCTTCCCCGGTGCGACACTCGACCTGCAGGGCCTGCTGCTGCTCACCGGGCCGCTGACCGCCGTGCCGCTGCTGCTGTTCGCGGGTGGAGCGCGGCGCATCCCGCTGAGCCTGCTGGGCATGCTGCAGTACATCGGGCCGACGATCCAGCTCGCGCTGGGCGTGTGGCTGTTCCACGAACCCTTTGCCGGTGCGCGGGCACAGGGATTTGCCATCATCTGGGCCGCTTGCGCCTTGTTCAGCGCCGAACTCTGGTGGCGCAGCCGAAGGACACCATGACCACCCTGTCCAGACCCAAACCCCTGACCCGCCACACCAGCGCCGCGCTGCTGCGGGTGCGCTCCGCCCTGATCTCGCTGAAGGAGATGCTCATCACGGGCGGGCCGGTGCTGCTGCTGGCGGTCGGGCTGGTGTGGATGGCCTACGTGATGCTCGACCCGAACCCGCCGCGGCGCATGGTCCTGGCCACCGGCACCGCGCAAGGGGCCTACGCCGCCTTCGGACAGCGTTACCAGCAGGCGCTCGACAAGCACGGCATCGAGGTGGTGCTCCGGCCAACGCAAGGTTCGCTGGAAAACCTGCAGTTGCTCAAGAGCGGCGAGGTGGACGCGGCCTTCGTGCAAGGCGGCTCCGACGAGGTGCAGCTCAGCGACGAAGCCCCGGACGACAAGCTGCTGAGCCTGGGCAGCCTGTTCCGCGAGCCGGTCTGGGTGTTCTACCGCGACGACACCGCCAAGGCCAAACTCGGCCGCGAGACGCTCGACAGCCTGTCGCAGATGGCCGGCTGGCGGCTCAACGTCGGGCAGGACGGCAGCGGCGTGACCAACCTGATGCGCCGGCTGCTGGACGCCAACGGACTCGACACCGCCTCGATGCCGCTGACCCGGCTGGCCACGACGCCTGCGGTCGTCGCGCTGCTGGCGGGCGAGATCGACGCGATGGCGATGGTCTCGGCGCCGGAGTCGCCGATGGTGCGGATGCTGCTGATCACGCCGGGCGTGCGGCTGCTGGATTTTGCGCAGGCGGAAGCCTATGCCCGGCGCGTGCCGCAGGTGACGCCGGTCGGGCTGCCGCGGGGCGTGGTCGATCTGGCGAAGGATCTGCCGGCGCAGGACGTGCGGCTGGTGGCGGCGACGGCGATGCTGGTGGTGCGCGATGACACGCATCCCGCCCTCCAGCAGTTGCTGGTGCAGGCCGCCCGCAAGATCCACGGCGAGCCGAACTGGTTCCAGGCGAAGGGCGAGTTCCCCAAGGGCCTGGGCGGCGACTACCCGCTGGCGCCCGAGGCCCATCGGTTCTACACCAGCGGCGAGCCGGTGCTGCAGCGCCATGTGAGCTTCTGGATGGCGAATCTGGTGGACCGGATGTGGGTGGTGCTGGTGTCGATCATCGCGGTGCTGATCCCGCTGTCCCGGGTGGTGCCGCCGCTCTACAACTTCCGCATCCGCTCGCGCATCTTCCGCTGGTACGGCAGCCTGCGCGAAATCGAGCAGCACATCACCGATCGCACCCGCAGCCGCACCCTGCTCACCAGCGACCTGGACCGCATCGAGGAGCTGGTCGAGCGCCTGCCGGTACCGCTGTCGTATGCGGACGAGCTGTACTCGCTGCGCAGCCACATCACGCTGGTGCGCCAGCGGCTCGACGGGATGCCCGGCACGCCGGATGCGCCCGTGACCTCTCCGACCTGAACCCACACCGCCATGACGCACGCCCCGATCGCCCCCCTCTCACCGATCCCCGAACGCCTCGCCCTGCTGCGCGAGCGCCTGCGCCACCACGGACTGGCCGCCGTGCTGGTGCCGTCCGCCGATCCGCACCTGTCCGAGTACCTGCCCGAACGCTGGCAGGGCCGCGTGCGCTTTTCGGGCTTCACCGGCTCGATGGGCACGCTGGTGGTCACGCCGACCCGCGCCGCCGTCTTTGCCGACAGCCGCTACTGGACGCAGGCCGAGGCCGAACTCGCCGGCACCACGGTCGAGCTGGTGAAGATCCCGACCGGCGCCGCGACGCACCACCTCGACTGGCTCGCCCAGACGCTGGCGGCGGGCGAGGTGCTGGCGGTGGATGCGGCCGTGCTGGGGCTGGCCGCGGCCAAGCAGTTGGGCGAGGCGATGGCGGCCCGCGGCACCGTGCTGCGCACCGACCTGGACGTGCTCGACGAAGCGTGGCCGGATCGCTCGGGGCTGCCGACCGCGGCGGTCTACGAACACCGTGCGCCGCACGCCGCCGTGTCCCGCGCCGACAAGCTCGCCGCCGTGCATGCCGCCATGCTGCGGGTCGGCGCCACGCACCACCTCGTCTCCACCGTGGACGACGTGGCGTGGCTCACCAACCTGCGCGGCGCGGACGTGGACTACAACCCGGTCTTCCTCGCCCACGTCCTGATCGACACCACCGCCACGACACCGCAAGCCACGCTCTTCGTCGGTGCCGGCAAGATCGACGCGGACCTCCAGGCCCGGCTGGCAGCGGACGGTGTCGCACTGGGCGACTACGCCGACGCGGCCCCGGCGCTCGCCCGGTTGCCGGCGGGTGCCACGCTGCTGGTCGATCCGAAGCGCATCACGCTGGGCTTGCGGCAGGCCGTGCCGGCGGGCGTGCGCGTGGTCGAGGCGATCAACCCGAGCACCTTGGCCAAGAGCCGCAAGACCGCCGCCGAGGCCACCTTCGTGCGCGAGGCGATGGAAGCGGATGGTGCAGCGATGTGCGCGTTCTATGCGTGGTTCGAAGCGGCACTCGGCCATGAAGCCATCAGCGAGCTGACCATCGACGAACGCCTGAGCGCAGAGCGGGCGCGCCAGCCGGGCTTCGTCTCGCTGAGCTTCCCGACCATCGCCGGCTTCAACGCCAACGGCGCAATGCCGCATTACCGGGCGACGCCTGAATCGTTCGCCTGGATCTCGACGCCGGACGGGCTGGTGGCGGAGGGACTGCTGCTGATCGACTCCGGCGCGCAGTACCTGGGCGGCACCACCGACATCACCCGCGTCTGGCCGATCGGCACCCCGAGCACGGCGCAGAAGGCCGACTACACCCGCGTCCTCAAGGGCACGATCAACTTGTCACGCGCCCGCTTCCCCGCCGGCACACTGTCGCCGCACCTCGACACGCTGGCCCGCGTCCCGCTGTGGGAGGCCGGTCTGGATTTCGGCCACGGCACCGGGCACGGCGTGGGCTACTTCCTGAACGTGCATGAGGGGCCGCAGAGCATCTCGCGGGCGGTCCCGGACGCCTCGATGGCGATGTGGCCGGGCATGATCACCTCGATCGAGCCGGGGCTGTACCGCGACGGCCGCTGGGGCATCCGCATCGAGAACCTGGGGCTGACTGTCTCGGTCGGCGAACCCGACGAGTTTGGCGAGTATTTGGCGTTCGAGACCCTGACGCTGTGCCCGATCGACACGCGCTGCCTCGACTTCGGCCTGCTGCGCGAGGATGAGCGGCAGTGGCTCAACCAGTACCACACCGAGGTCTGCCGCCGTCTGGCGCCGCGGCTGTCGGGTGCGGCGCTGGACTGGCTGGTGGCCCGCACTGCACCCGTCTGAGCGGGCTCGGCGGTTCAGCAGGACCGGGCCAGCCGGTCAGTAGGTCGTCGAATCACCACCGCTGCCGTCGCCACGGTCGTCCGTGCGGCGGCGCAGGCGGGCGGCTTGGCGGTTCTCGTCCAGCGTGCCCCAGTCGGCGGACGGGAACGGCGGTGTTGGCGAGGGCTGCTCCCCCTTGGCGCGCTGGCGGGCGCTGGCGATGGCATGGTGGGCGTTCCAGGCGGCTTCCTGGGTCTGCTGGAGCATCTGGAAGGCGCTGACCACCTTCTGCAGCCGCTCGGCCTGCAGGCGCAGAGCTTCGGCGGTGGAGGCGCTCTCGGCGGCCATCGTGGCGTTGCTGGCGGTCAGGCGGTCCAGCAGAGCCACGTCCTGCTCGGGCAGCGACGCCTGCGGGCTGCCACCGAGCTGCGGGTGCTGGCGGCGTTGCTCCAGACAGTCGGTCATGCGCTGCACCGAGATGACGATCGCGTCCATCGTCAGGTCCGCGTCGCGGGCGAGCTGGCCACCGAACTCGACCTTCTCCGCCGACGCGTGGACCAGCGTCTTGATCTCCTTGGCCGCATTCGCCGCGCGCACCGCCAGCGCCCGCACCTCGCCGGCCACCGTCGCAAAGCCCTTGCCCTTCTCGCCGGCCTGGGCCGCTTCCACCGCCGCGTGCAGCGCCAGCAGGTTGGTCTGGAAGGCAATGTTGTCGATCTTGCCGATGATCTCGAAAATCTCGCGGCTGGAGGCGCGGATGTCGTCCATGTTGGCCACGACCTGCGACACCACTTCACCACCCCGCTGCGCCGCCGTCACGGCCACGCCGAGCATCTCCTGCGCGGTGCGGACAGAAACCTGCAGCGGCTGATCGCCATCGACCAGCGCCACCGCCCCTGCCGTGTCCGCCCAGCCATCGACCGGTGCCGCGGGGGCGTTGGCCATCGCCTCGATCGAGACCGGTACCGCGTCGCGGGAGGCGGTCTGCAAGCGGCGGCGGATGTCGGTCATCGCCCGAAGGAGGTGCCCGAATTCGTCTTGCTGGTGCGTGTCGATCAGGTCGTGGTCCTCGCCATCGGCGAGCCGTTCGGCCATGTCCACCGCCCGGTCCAGCGGGTGCGTGACGCTGTCCACCAGTGTCCATGCCACCACCGAACCGCCCAGCAGCGCCAGCGCCCCGAGCGAGCCGAGCAGCAGGGTCCACTGCTGTTGATCGGATTGCAGCCGCGTGAGCTGGGCCACAGACACGTTGCCCAGTTGCAGCAGTTGCAACTGGTTGTCCTGGAGCGCGTAGACGCCAAACAGCGTCAGCACCAGCATCAGGGCGATCAGGGCGCCGAAGCCGAGCCCCAGGCGGGTCGCCACGGTCAGCTCGGCAAGCAGGCGGCGGGTGTGGTGGAAGGAAAGCATCGGGGACGGGCTCCGGTCTGGTCGATGCCCCGATTCTGTTCAAGGTCTACGTTTTGCGAAATACATCACGTCTCGTCACACTCACACCGAACTGCAAGAGCTTGCATGGTGTGCCTGCGAGCGAGGGAGTCAGATCCCGCAATCTGCCCCTGAACGCGCCCTGTGGCGCCGGATAGTGCAAAAGTGAACCTGCATCTGGAGGTCGCAGGGGCCTGCAATCCAAGGTCGCAAGCCCCGCGTGGCGACCTCGGATCGCTTCACTGTTCACACATTCGGTCGAACCACCTTGGCCTGCAGGGCTTCGCGCAGCATCTGGATGCTGTCCTGTAGGTGCGAAGCCGTCTCTGCCGACCAATCGGAACGATAACGTACCGAGCGCAGCCGCGCCAGCAGACGCTCCGCTCTCTGGCGCAGGAGCGTGCGCAATTCCACGCGACCGAGCTGCGCGGGCTGCATCAGCCCGGCGATCAGGCGTGTCGTGTGCTCCCGCTGCAACGCCCGGCGCAGGGCGGGAATGTCAGCACGGCCCGGCGCCAGATCGGCCCAGACCTCGGCGTCGATGCGCCGGTTCAGCTCGGCCAGCGTGAGGCTCTGCGCCGGATCGCTGACCTTGGTGGCCCCGTCGAGCAGGCGCAAGGCCACGCCTTCGCTCATGAGCTGCGCCAGCACGCCGCGCTGCAGGTCGGAGAGCTGGATCTGTGGCGTGAAGTCGGTGGCGACCGCCGCACTGCCGCCGAACAGCGCATCGGCTCGGTCCAGGTAATCGGGTCCGAGTCGGCGCTGCAGGCCGGGCGAGACGCTCAGGCTGTCGGGTGACAGCACCTCGGCGGCCAGCGTGTCGAGTGCCGCGCGCTGCTGTGCGGCGGACACGGGAGTCAGCGGATCGCGGCCGGTGCCGGGGGCGTCGCGCAGCGTGCGCAGGCCGCCGATCTGGCGCAGCAGCGTGCCGCTGACGCGGGCCACGTCGCGCAGCGCGTAGTTGACGCCGCGGCGCAGCGTCGCGTAGTCGGCCTCGGCGGCGGGCCGGGCTTCCAGCCGGCGCAGCAGGTCGCGGGCGATGGCGATGCGCTTGCGGGCGAAGGCCACCGGATCGCTGCCGAGGTCGCCCTGCAGCGATTCCGGGTCGAGGCCGAACAGGTTGTCCTCGTCGGTGCCGTAGGCGAGTTCCGGCTCGCTGCTGCGGTTGGCGATGCGCGCCAGCTCGGCGGTTTCCTGCTCGGCGGGCAGCGGGCGGTAGGCGTACTCGATCGCCCACAGGTCATACGGGCCGAGCGTGGTCAGGAACGGCGCCACCGCTGGCTGGCCGCGCCCCGGCAGGTTGACCGCCGAGTAGTCCATCACCGAGCCGGACAGGGCGTGGGTGCGGGTGAACTCGGGGTCGGACAACTGCGCCTCGCTGTAGACGTGCGAGGCGCGGAAGTTGTGGCGCAGGCCGAGCGTGTGGCCGACCTCGTGCATCGTCACATCCTTGAGGTAAGCGGTAACGAATGCCTGGGCCTCGGGACCGGCCGGGTCGGCGCCATCACGCAGCGCCAGCACGTCCAGCGCGTAGCTCAACTGCTCGCCGGCCAGGTCCGCGTGCTGGCAGAGGTCGGTCAGGCTGAACGGCTTGGCGAACGCCGCCGTCGCCGGCCGCTCGCGCTGCGCATCCCGCGCCTGCATCAGCGCCAGCCAGTCGTCCACGCCGGGGTGCGCCAGGATCTGCGACTGCAGCGTGCGGATGGCCCGCGAACTCAGGCTCTCGATGGCGATGTCGGCGTCCAGGATCTCGCCGCTGCGGGGATCGACATGCACCGGGCCGACCGCGCCGAACATCGCGCTCGCGTTGGTCATCCAGCGGATCGAGGCGATGCCGGTGTCGAGCGTGTCGAAGCCCGCGTCGTCGGGTTGCACCTTGACGGCGATGGCGTCCTTGAAACCGAGCGGCTCGAACGCCTTGTTCCACTCCAGGATGCCGGCCGTGATCGGCGCCCGGTAGCGTTCGGGCACGCTGCGGTCGATCCAGTAGGTGATCGGCTTGACCGGCTCGGACAACGTGGCGGCCGGGTCTTTCTTCTCCAGGCGCCAGCGGTGGATGTGGCGCAGGCGCGGGCTGCGGGCGATGTCGTCGCTGTAGTCATCGACGGTGGTGAGGAAATGGCCGATGCGGGCGTCGGCGGCGCGGGGCGGCATCGGCTTGTCGGGCAGGCGCGACAGCGAGTAGTGCAGTTGCACGAACAGGCTGCGGGCATCGGGCAGCGTCTGCGGCACGCTCGGGCTGACGGGCATGCCGGGCTGGCCTTCGCTGAGCGAGGCGGTGGCGAAATGGCTCTGCACCTGCACGACCAGTAAGTCCGGCTGGGCGCGCACCGAGGTGATGGCGGAGTTGCGTGGGTCGAGTCCGTAGCCCTGGCGGTAGGTGCGCTGCAGTTGGGCGCCGATGCCGAGCAGGTCGCCCATGAACAGCGCGTTGGCATCGATAAGCACCGTCTTGCGATCGGGGTGCGGCTGGCTGGCGACGGGGGTGCTGGCGAGCAGGCTGGGCGAGAACGCCGCGGCGACGGCGCGGGCCTCGGGCGTGCCGGCCTTGGCGACGTACTGGGCGTTGCGGGCGATGAGCTGGACCTGCCCATGCACGCGGCGGAACTCGACCCACTGCGCCCGCCCGGCCCCTGTGCGCCCGCCCATCAGACCACCGAGCACGCTCCCCTCCCCGATGCCGCCCGCGATCTTCGGCGACAGGAAGAACGGCACGTTGAAATCCTGCTCCGACAACTCCAGCCAGACTTTCTCGTCCTTCTGCCACGCGGTGATCATCCCGCCGAAGCGTTTGGCATCACGGGTCAGCAGCGCGAACGGCGGCAGCGGGTTGACCACGGGGGGCAGCGCGGCGGCGGCGGTCGGGGCGCCGGCTGCCGGCGCTGCACCGGTTGGCGCGCTGGCGGCGCTGGCGGGGCGAACCGCCGACGCAGCCGCTGCAGGGGCCGGCGCGGCGGCGGCCGTCGTCGTCGGGGCGGCAGCCTGGTGGGCGCAGCCAGTCAGCGCGGCCAATGCCGCCGCCAGGGAAATCAGGGAATGCGGCGACATGCAGATCCAGTGCGACAAAGGCGACAGAGGTGAACACGGAAAACCAGAACCCGCAGATTGTGTCCGCGGGCCGAACCTCAGCCGGGCACGCGGTCGAGATCGCCGAGCCAGACCGTGGCTTCTGCATCACTCGGCGCCCGCCAGTCCCCGCGTGGCGACAGCGACCCACCAGAACCCACCTTCGGCCCGTTCGGCACGCACGACCGCTTGAACTGGCTCGTCTTGAAGAAGCGCCACAGGAAGGTGCGCAGGTGGCGCTTCACCTCGGGCAGCGGGTAGGCGTTGTGTGCGCCGATGCCGTCCGGCCAGCGCCCGGTCTGCGCGTCGCCCCAGGTGTGCAGCGCGAGGAAGGCCACCTTCGACGGCGCGAAGCCGAAGCGCAGCGTGTAGTAGAGGTGGAAATCCTGCAGCTCGTAGGGGCCGACGCTGCTCTCCGTGCTCTGCTGCGTCTGGCCGTCCGCGCTGCCGGGCACGAGTTCCGGGCTGATCTCGGTGTCCACCACGTCGATCAGCGCCTGGCTGCACACCGGCCCGAAGCCGCCCTGCGCCGCCACCCAGCGCACGAGGTGCTTGATCAGCGTCTTGGGCACGCTCCCGTTGACGTTGTAGTGCGACATGTGGTCGCCCACGCCGTAGGTACACCAGCCCAGCGCCATCTCGCTCAGGTCGCCCGTGCCCACCACCATCGCGCCGTGGTGGTTGGCGAGGCGGAACAGGTGGCTGGTGCGCTCGCCGGCCTGCACGTTCTCGAAGGTGATGTCGTACTGCGGCTGGCCGTCAGCGAAGGGGTGATTGATGTCGTCGAGCATCTGCTGGCAGCTCGGGCGGATGTCGATCGTCTCGGCCGTGCAGCCGATCGACGCCATCAGCCGCAGCGCCTGGTCCAGCGTGCGCCCGCTCGTGGCGTAACCGGGCATCGTGTAGGCGAGGATGTGGCTGCGCGGCAGGCCGAGCCGGTCCATCGTCTTCGCGCAGACCAGCAGCGCCTGCGTCGAGTCCAGCCCGCCCGACACGCCGATCACCAGCTTCTTCACGCCCGACGACTGCAGCCGCTGCACCAAGGCTTGCACCTGGATCTGGTAGACCTCCTCGCAACGGGCGTCCCGGCTGCGCGGGTCGGATGGCACGTAGGGGAAGCGGTCCACCCAGCGTTTCAAGGGCAGCACGGCATCGTCCGGCCGCTTCAGCGCGAAACGCACGGTGCGGAACGCGGCCACTTCGGCGCGGTGGCGGGCGGCGGTGGCGGCGTAGCTGGTCTGGCGCATGCGCTCGCGGGACAGGCGTTCGAGGTCGATGTCGGCGGTGACGAGCTGGGCGTCGAGCTTGAACCGCTCGGACTCGGCCAGCAGGGAGCCGTTTTCATAGACCAGCGCCTGCCCGTCCCAGGCGAGGTCGGTGGTCGATTCGCCGTGGCCGGACGAGGTGTAGAGGTAGGCGGCGATGCAGCGGGCCGACTGCTGCGCCACCAGGGCGTGGCGGT
>NZ_JAAFKF010000049.1 GCF_013299175.1 Sphaerotilus sp. | reverse complement strand
CGCTGCCCGCGATCATCACCACCGACCTGCGCCTGAACGAGCCGCGTTACGTGACGTTGCCCAACATCATGAAGGCGAAGAAGAAGCCGCTGGAAGTCATCAAGCCCGAGGCACTGGGCGTGAACGTGGCGTCGCGCATCAAGACGCTGAAGGTCAGCGAGCCGGCCAAGCGCGGCGCGGGCGTGAAGGTGGCGGACGTGGCGGCGCTGGTCGCCAAGCTGAAGAACGAAGCGAAGGTGATCTGAGATGGCTGCATCCGTACTCGTTATTGCTGAACACGACGGCGCCCACGTCAAGGGCGCGACGCTCAACACCGTGACCGCTGCGGCGCAGCTCGGTGAAGTGCATGTGCTGGTGGCGGGCGCGAACGCGGCCGGTGCTGCGGCTGCCGCGGCGCAGATCGCAGGCGTCACGAAGGTGCTGCACGCCGATGGCGCGAGCCTCGCCGATGGTCTGGCCGAGAACCTCGCCGCGCAGGTGCTGGCCGTGGCCGGTGGTTACAGCCACCTGCTGTTCCCGGCGACTGCCAGCGGCAAGAACGTCGCCCCGCGCGTCGCCGCCAAGCTCGACGTGGCCCAGCTCACCGACATCACCAAGGTCATCAGCGCCGACACCTTCGAGCGCCCGATCTACGCTGGCAATGCCATCGCCACCGTGCAGAGCCTGGACGCCGTCAAGGTCATCACCGTGCGCACAACCGGCTTCGACGCCGCGGCGACCACGGGCGGATCGGCGGCCGTCGAATCGGTTGCCGCCGTGGCCGACTCGGGCAAGAGCCAGTTCGTCGGCCGCGAGGTCACCAAGAACGACCGCCCCGAGCTGACGGCCGCCAAGATCATCGTCTCCGGTGGCCGGGCGCTGGGCTCCAGCGACAAGTTCAATGAAGTGCTGATCCCGCTGGCGGACAAGCTGGGCGCGGCCCTTGGCGCTAGCCGGGCGGCGGTCGATGCGGGCTACGCCCCGAACGACTGGCAAGTCGGCCAGACCGGCAAGATCGTGGCGCCGAGCCTGTACATCGCCTGCGGCATCAGCGGCGCGATCCAGCACCTGGCCGGCATGAAGGACTCCAAGGTGATCGTCGCGATCAACAAAGACCCCGAAGCGCCGATCTTCAGCGTCGCGGATTACGGACTGGAAGCCGACCTCTTCACCGCCGTGCCCGAGCTGGTGAAGGCGCTGTGACCCTCGGGCGTCACTGCTGACACTGCTTTCCGAAGGCGCCCAACCGGTTGTTGTGGCGCCTTTTTTCCGCCCCGAGACAAGAAACTCCAGAAGAAAGACCCCGAAAATGACCTACCGCGCTCCCGTCAAAGACTTCCTCTTCGGCCTCAAGGAACTGGCTGGACTGGAACAACTCACCCAGATTCCCCAGTTCGCCGACCACGGACTCGACACCGCCCAGGCGGTGCTCGAAGAATGCGCCAAGTTCAACGAGAACGTGGTTGCTCCGCTGAACTGGATCGGCGACCAGCAGCCCTCGTCGTGGAAAGACGGCGTCGTCACCACCACGCCTGGTTTCAAGGAAGCGTTCCGGCAACTCGGCGAAGGCGGCTGGCAGGGTCTGCAGCATCCCGAGGAGTTCGGCGGCCAGGGCTTGCCCAAGGCGATCGGCGCGGCCTGCATCGAGATGATCAACAGCGCCAACCTGAGCTTCGCGCTGTGCCCGCTGTTGACGGACGGCGCGATCGAGGCGCTGCTGACCGCCGGCTCCGACGCGCAGAAGGCCACCTACCTGACGCCGATGGTCGAAGGCCGCTGGACCGGCACGATGAACCTGACCGAGCCGCAGGCCGGCTCCGATCTGGCCGCCGTGCGCACCCGCGCCGAGCCGCAGCCGGATGGCACCTACAAGATTTTCGGCACCAAGATCTTCATCACCTACGGCGAACACGACATGGCCGAGAACATCGTCCATCTGGTGCTGGCCCGTGTGGCGGGTGCCCCGGAAGGCGTGAAGGGCATCAGCCTGTTCGTCGTGCCGAAGTTCCTGGTGAACGACGATGGCAGCCTCGGCGCCCGCAACGACGCGCACTGCGTGTCGATCGAGCACAAGCTCGGCATCAAGGCCAGCCCGACGGCGGTGCTGCAGTTCGGGGACCACGGCGGTGCGATCGGCACGCTGGTGGGCCAGGAGAACCGCGGTCTGGAGTACATGTTCATCATGATGAATGCGGCCCGCTTCGCGGTGGGCGTGCAGGGCATCGCGGTGGCCGAGCGTGCGTACCAGAAGGCAGTGCAGTTTGCCCGTGACCGCGTGCAGTCGCGTCCCGTGGACGGCTCGACGCCGGGCGCGGCGCCGATCATCCACCACGCCGACGTGCGCCGGATGCTGATGACGATGCGCGCCTACACCGAGGGCTGCCGCTCGCTGGCGCTGGTGGCGGGGGCCGCGTATGACGCCGCGCACCACCACCCGGATGCCGACACCCGCAAGGTCAACCAGACCTTCTACGAGTTCATGGTGCCGCTGGTGAAGGGCTACTCGACCGAGATGAGCCTGGAGGTGACGAGCCTGGGCGTGCAGGTCCACGGCGGCATGGGCTTCATCGAGGAAACGGGCGCGGCGCAGTATTACCGCGACGCCAAGATCCTGACCATCTACGAAGGCACGACCGCCATCCAGGCCAACGACCTCGTGGGGCGCAAGACCGGGCGCGATGGTGGGCAGACCGCCAAGGCGCTGGCCGGGCAGATCGAGCAGACCGAGGCGCTGCTGGCGGCGCGGGACAGCGTGGCGGCCCAGTCGTTCGCGAAGAACCTGACGGCGGCGCGGCTGGCCTTCCTCGACGCGGTGACGTTCATCGCCGCCAACGGCCGCAGCAACCCGAACGCCGCGTATGCCGGCTCGGTGCCGTACCTGATGCTCACCGGCAACCTGATGGCCGGCTGGCAGATGGGCCGCGCGCTGCTGGCGGCGCAGGACTGCATCAACGAGGGCGAGGACGTCGCTTTCATGCAGGCCAAGGTCACCACGGCGCAGTTCTATGCGGAGCACATTCTGGTGAAGGTGCCGGGGCTGCGGGATGCGATCGTCGCGGGCGCGGATTCGGTGTGTGCGATGGCGCTGGACGCGTTCTGATCGTGGGTTGACCGAGAGGTCCGGGTAGCCAGCCTGATGGGGTGGCTGCTGTCTGGGCTGATATGGGCGGGCGGCACTTTGCGGTGGCCGCTCGTTTTATTTTTGGATCCTCGAATATGATCGAAGTATTGTCTGTGCAAGATTTTGACGTTACAGTTGACGCGCTTGTGGATGGCAGTGCGGGGTGAACGATTTGGTTGGGTTCTCGATGGTAACTTCGGGGTGCCGATAGATCTTCTTTAAATAATGTCGCACTAAATTTTTTGGGGGTATGTGGAGTACCCCACATTTTATTGTATTTTTCAAGGAGAGGAAAAGCGATGGCTGATAAAGAAGAGCTTGATGAAGCTAGGGTAGTTTCGGTTGATGTGGAAAAATTGCACTTCGATCTTAAAAATCCTCGCTTTGCATCGTTGTCTGTTGAGATGGACGCACTTCATGCATTCTGTTCAGCAGAACATGCGCGGAAAACAGTACTTCTGGCGGAGGATATAGCAAGGCGCGGGCTTAACCCGTCGGAGTTGCTAATTGTTATCGAAGAAGAGGGACAGAGAAAAGGTCATTATATTGTTGTTGAGGGTAATCGACGACTTTGTGCATTGAAATTGCTTTCTATTCCGCAAAGGGCGGTTGATAGCCCATTAAGCAAAGCGTTTCAATCGCGCATAAGAAAAGTGGCGGGCTTGGTAGGTGCTGAAGGGCTGGCTAAGATTTCATGTCGGCTACTGCGAAATCGTGAGACCGCAGATTATTGGATTGCCCTTAAGCACACGGGTGAAAATGATGGGGTTGGCGTAGTTCAATGGGATGGTGAAGAAACCGCTCGTTTTCGTGGCAGTGCTCCGCCGCTTCATCTGTTGGACTATGTAAAAGCTAATGCTGTATTGTCCGAAGCTGCTCGTAGTGGTTTAGAGAAATTTTCTGTAACAAACTTGGAGCGCCTGCTCGGTGATCCGGCTGTCCGGGACGCAATAGGTGTCGACATTCAGCGAGGAACTTTGCTGATTACAAAAAAACCCGAAGAAGTTTTGAGGGCTGCAACAAAAATTATTGAAGATATTGCGACAAAGAATGTTAGGGTTAGTGGTATTAAAGGGAAGGAGGATCGGGAAAAATATATAAATTCGATTGACGAATTCTTGCCGAAGGGATCGTCACTGGCTGATCCAATAAAATTGTCGGAAGCTACAAAGGCGCCCAGTAGTAAAAAGGTGGCAGAGAAAACATCGCCAACCAAAAATGCAGTGAAATCAGGATCTAATCCTTCTAGTTTAGAGCGGAAGGTCTTGATTCCAAAGAAGTGTGGAGTTTTAATCTACGTGCCGCGGGTTAATGAGGTATTTTTAGAGCTTCGTAAATTGCATGTGAATGACTTTCCGAATGCGGTATCTGCTTTGTTACGTGTTCTGCTGGATACTACGACAAATGAATATGTTGAAAAATTTAGTATTACCGTGCCAAGGAATGCTGCTGGTCAAGCAGAGCTTCGTCCACGATTGGATGCAGTTTTGAAAGATTTTGTAGAAAAGACAAAGGAAAGAGAGCTTGCTGCAAGCGCACGAAATGCATTGCTGCAGCAAGCGGGACCGATTTTCGTGGAAAATCTACACATGCATCTTCATGGGCGCTACGAGCATCCTGTACCAACAAATTTGCTGCGTGGATGGGATATGATTGCAGGTTGGCTCGTAGGTGTCTGGCAAATTCTTAATGTCGAAGCGGAAGCTAAAGCAACTACGTGAAAATTTGCAATGACTTCAAATTATTTTACTCCTCTGCGGTACCCTGGCGGTAAAGGTAAGCTTGCAGAGTACATTAAGGTGGTAATGGCGGCCAATAAGCTGGTAGGTGGCTGCTATTTCGAGCCTTATGCTGGGGGCGCAGCAGTTGCATTGGAGCTGTTGTTAATTGGTTATGTGGATGAAGTGCATATAAATGATTTGAATGGGGGCATTTTTGCATTTTGGAACTGCGTATTGAATGAAGCTGATGCCTTTATTGATAAAATTCAGGATACTCCGGTAACGATTGAAGAGTGGTTTATTCAGAAATCCATTCAATCCAGTGAAAGTCCTGAACCGTTGGATTTGGCGTTCGCGACGTTCTTCTTAAATAGGTGTAATAGGTCTGGAATTTTGAAGGCAGGAGTTATAGGTGGGAAGAAGCAAGATGGAAAATGGAAGCTGGACGCGCGGTTTAATAAAGATGATTTAATTAGTCGAATGCGAAAGATAACAAACTTTCGCGATCGAATTTTTCTTTATAATCGTGATGCCGTTGATTTGGTGAAGGAACTTTCTGTCGAGTTGCCCAGAAAGACTCTGTTTTATTTGGATCCGCCTTATTATGTTAAGGGGGAGGGATTGTATGATAATTTCTATAATCACGAAGATCATCTAGAAGTCGCCGAGACGATAAAAAATGTAGGTGAGGTAAATTGGATTGTTTCATATGATGATGTGCCTCAAATACGTGAAATGTATTCTGATTGCCGGGCCCTTCGATATAAGTTGAGTTACAGCGCGCAGCGTCGAGAGCAAGGTGGGGAAATCATGTTCTTCGATCCGAAGATGGTGATTCCTGAAGTTCCCCAGGGTGTACCGATGCACATGGCGGCTTAAAACGAATCAGAAAGCTGGGGTGACACGTGTGCTTGCGATGCGACCACGTGTGCCTAAATCGCTTCATGATTTGAATGGGCTGCGAAAGACCAAATGCAAGGCATGGCCTCTTGGACTGAGGACTACTGCCGCCCACCCGCGATCAACGCCATCATCTCCGGATAGTGGTACGTCGCGCTCGTCGTCGGACGGTTCTTCGCCGCAGCGATCATCGCCCCCGCAATCTGCTCCACCCGTATCGACCGATACTTCCCCGGCGTCACGAACGCAAACAAGGGCAGCGCCTTTTCAAGCAGCCACGGCGTGTGCCGCGACCCGATGATCATCGCGGGACGGAACACGCTCACGATCGCCGGCCCGCTCGCGCGCACGGCTTCTTCCGCCTCGCCTTTCACCCGGTTGTAGCGCGCCATGCCGGCCGCGCCACTGCCGCTGGTCTTCGCCGTCAGGTCCGCACCGGCGGCGCTCATGAACGCGAGGTGCCGGACCTGGCCCGAATCCCGCAGCGCCCGGGCGAACGCCTCGTTCAGCGCCACATCGACCGCGCGATGCCCCTCCAACGTGAGCTTCGCGGTGTCGGCGCCGACGCCCAGCACGCTGAACCCTTCCAGCTCACCGCCGACCGCTCGCGCCACCTCCAGGGTCGCCGCAGCGAGGGACGCCGGCGCCATATCGGGCACGAGTTTCTCCACCAGCCGGCGACCCGTGGCGCGGGCCAGCGCGACCGCCTCGGGCAGCGACCGGCGCGACAGGGTGATGACGGTCCCGAAACCCTCGTCGTGGAACAAGGCGTGGAGCAAGGCGCCGCCGACGGAGCCGGAGCCGCCGAGGACGATGGCGGTGCGTGCGTGGGTGATCGTGGTGGTCAAGTCTCAAGCCTCGGGGAAAAAATCCACCGACAGCACCAGATCCATCGCCCAAGGGCAGACCTCGGGGAAGTCGTCCAACCCTGTCTCGTCAATCGCCTTCGTCACCGCATCCGCCCAAGTGCCGCGCAGCCACCGCTCATCCACGAGCGAGCCCCGCAAACTCGGCGTGTCTTCCAGCGCCGCCGCGATGCCTCTGCGCTGTTCCTTGATCGTGCGGGTCCAACTGCTGCCTCGGCGTTCAGGCTGGTGCTGCCACTTCAGCAGGTGGGCCAGCAGCACGGCCATGCGGCTGGCCAGTTCGCGCTTTTCACTCTTGCCCACGTCCTCGATCTCCTCGGCGATGTGCTCGATGTCGATGGCCGAGAGCTTGCCCGCGCGCAGCAGGGCCGCTTGCTCCATCGCCCAGGCGACCACATCCTTTTCATACGGCGTACCCATTCGAAGCCTCCTTCTGGCAGGTCCAAGTTTCCATTGTCTACCGGCCCGGCACCTGAGCGACACGTCCACGTCCCCGAAAACGGCACACTGCCCCGACCGTTCCATCGTCCCACGATCAGGAGACCGCCTTGCCCTTGCCGCCCATCCTCGCCAACCTGCCGCTGCCCATCATCGGCTCCCCGCTGTTCATCATCAGCAACCCGACACTCGTCATCGCCCAGTGCCAGGCCGGCGTGGTCGGCTCGATGCCTGCGCTGAACGCCCGCCCGGCGTCCCAGCTCGACGACTGGCTCGCCGAGATCACCGAAACCCTGGCCGCCTACAACGCCGCACACCCGGACGCCCCCGCCGCGCCGTTCGCCATCAACCAGATCGTCCACAAGAGCAACGACCGGCTCGACCACGACATGGCGGTCTGCGCCAAGTACAAGGTGCCGATCATCATCACCAGCCTCGGCGCCCGCACGGACGTGAACGACGCCGTCCACGCCTGGGGTGGCGTGGTGCTGCACGACATCATCAACAACTTCTTCGCCAGGAAGGCGATCGAGAAGGGCGCGGATGGCCTGATCGCGGTCGCGGCGGGCGCGGGCGGGCACGCGGGGGTGAAGAGCCCGTTCGCGCTGGTCCAGGAGATCCGCCAGTGGTTCGACGGCCCGGTGGCGCTCTCAGGCTCGATCGCCACCGGCGGCACCGTGCTGGCCGCGCAGGCGATGGGTGCCGACTTCGCCTACATCGGCTCGGCCTTCATCGCCACCGAGGAGGCCCGCGCGAGCGATGCCTACAAGCAGGCGATCGTGGACGGCAACAGCGACGACATCGTCTATTCGAACCTGTTCACCGGCGTCCATGGCAACTACCTGAAGCCGTCGATCCGCGCCGCCGGACTCGATCCCGAGCACCTGCCCGAGAGCGACCCCACCAAGATGAACTTCGGTGGCGACGCGAGGAAAGCGTGGAAGGACATCTGGGGCTGCGGGCAGGGCATCGGCGCGGTGAACGCGGTCGTACCCGCCGCCGAGCGGGTGGCGCAACTGCGGCGCGAGTATCTGGCGGCCAAGGCGCGGGTCTGCGCCGGCTGAGGTCGGACCGCGTGGATGGCGGTGTGGACCGCCTCCCCGTCAGGCGGCCACAACAGCCTGCGCCGGGTTCGCCTGCCAGGTCGAGCCGCTGGCCAGCTCTTCGCCCTTCATGACGAAGCTGTCCGGCGCGATGTGGACGTTGTTCCCCGCCCGCACGCCGTAGTGGACATAGCCCCGTGAACCCAGCGTCAATCCGTTGCCGATGGCGATGTGGTCGGACTTGAAGACGCCGTCCTCCAGCGAGTGGCTCTGCAGCGTGCTCAGCTCGCCGAGCGTGCAGTGGTCGCCGAGCGTGAGCAGGGTCTTCTCGGTGATCGAGGTGCCATCGTCGAGCAACTGCCGTCCGACCCGCACGCCCAGTCCGCGCCACAGCAGTCCCATGAACGGCGTGCCGCGCAGCATCAGCATGACGGCGCTGTCGCCGGAGAGGGCGAGTTTCCAGAAGCGTTCGTGGTCCCAGAACGCCGGGTCGTAGATCGAGCAGGTGCGGGCTTCCAGGCGTTTCCAGCCGCTGCTGGCGCGGTCGATCAGCACGAGGTAGACGACCAGCGCCGCCAGACTCGCCAGACCGCCCAGCGCGAGCGCCAGCGAGCTGCCCTCGCCCAGCCCGTAGAACAGGTAGAACACGAACGAGGCCAGCGCCGCGCCAACGGCCTCCATCACCAGGAACAGCCCCACCGTGACGAGGTTGGACTGGTTCTTGCGCTGCAGGCGCTCGGCGAAGAGGGCGCTGTTGCGCGGGATCTGGTACGCCATGTCCCGCTGCACCGAGCGCGGAATCTCGAAGCTGGGCGAACCCAGCAGCCCGACGCCTTCGCGCACCGGCCCGTCCAGCGGCACCAGCACCCGCGTGGCGAGCAGGCAGTTGTCGCCCACCCGTGCCCCGGCCGGGAACAGCACCGCGTTGCCGACGAAGCTCTGCGCGCCCATCGTGGTGGCGCGCAGGCGGAAGCTGCGGCTCGACAGGTCGGTGTTGTTGAGGATGAGTCCGTCGGAGACGATGGTGCCGCGCCCGAACTCGCACAGGCCGGGCACGTCGTGCGTCTGGTTCATGCCGAAGTTCGAGCCGGTCTGTTCCACGCCGCCGAGGAAACGGTAGCCGAGCGCCTTCAGGTAGCCGGTGACGAAGGAGCTGTCGCCCGCCAGCGCGCAATGGAACTTCGAGTTGGTGAGCACCGTGACGCCGCGCAGGACGAGGTGGTGCAGGCCGTACAGCGGGTAGATCCGGCCCGGCTCCAGTTGCCGCGCGAACACCTTCGGCACGGTGAACATCAGCAGCGTCTGGCCCACCAGCACCGCCACGAAGCCGGCGACGCCGATCAGCGGCGCCATCGCGAGCGAATCCGTGACGCGCTCCAGCAGGTCCACATGGCCACTGCCCGTGGTCAGCGCCAGGTGGATCAGCCACAGCGGCAGCGGCAGGTAGACCAGCAGCAGCGTCGCCAGTTGGGCGGCGCTGAACAGGACCATGCGCAGTGCGGATGGCCGCTGCGTCTCGGGCAGCGTCTGGTACGCGGTCTGGCAGGTCTGGGCGGGCGAGCCGTGGGCCAGCTCGCCGGCGCGCAGGCGCTGGCCTTGCTGCAGCGAGGAGCTGTGGCCGAGCTGGCTGTCGTCGTCCATCGCGGTGTCGATGTCGATCAGCGTGTTGTCGCCGACGAAGCAGCGGCGGCCGATCTGCACGGAACCCGTCCGGATGCGTCCGCCTTCGGCGCGGTAGCCGTTGAGCAGCACATGGCGGCTGATGACGCTGTCCTCGCCGATGGCGATCAGGTCGGTGCAGATGGGCATCGTCGGCGTGACGACCAGCGCGCGCAGGCTGATGCGGGCGCCGAGTGCCCTCAGGTAGAGCGTGTACAGGGGCGTGCCGGCAAAGATCTGCATCGGGTTGAAGCGCATCAATTGCCGCACCACCCAGAAGCACCAGTAACGCAGCCCCCAGGCCGGGAACTCGCCCGCGGTCCAGCGGCCGATGAGCAGCCATTTCAGCGCCACGGGCACCAGCACGGTCAGCCCCCAGGTGGCGCCACCGACCGCGACGGCGCGCCCGTAGGCGGCGAGCGGGCTGGTGGTGGCCATCAGCCAGTCGAAGCCGCGCAGGTACACATCGAACTGCAGCCAGCTGTACACCAGCACGGCGAGCACCTGCGCCAACCCGCAGACCAGGTAGACCGCAGTGCGCGCCTGGTGCGGCGGGCGTGGCGCAGCGGCGGTGGTGGTGCGCGCCGCGGTCGGGGTGGTGCTGGCGAGATGGGTGGCCAGGGCGCGCACGGTCGGGTGCGCGTAGATCAGCTTCATCGACAGGTCATGGCGGCCGAGGCGCTCGCGCAGGCGGGCGCTGAAATGCGCCAACAGCAGCGAACTGGTGCCCAGATCCTGGAAGAAGTTGTCTTCGACCGACACGGCGGGCAGCTTCAGCATCCCCGCCAGCGTCTCGGCGATCGCGGTTTCCAGCGGGCCTTCGGGTGGCACGGCGGTGTGGTCCGCACGGTGCAGCCGGCCGCGGCTGGGCGGGGGCAGGGCCTTGCGGTCGGTCTTGTCGCTGGCCAGCATGGGCATGTGCGCCAGGTGCTCGTAGTAGACCGGCACCATGTAGCTGGGCAACTGCGCCCGCAAGGCTTCAGCCAGGGCTTCGCTGCTGGGCGCTTCGTGGTCGGGCCGCACGGTGTAGTAGGCGACCAGCTCGACCACGCCGGGTGCGGATTCATGCGTGTGGACGATGGCCTGCTGCATGGCCGGCACCTGCATCAGCACCGACTCGATCTCGGCCAGCTCGATGCGGTAGCCGCGGATCTTGACCTGCGTGTCGATGCGGCCGAGGTACTCGACCTGGCCGTCCTCGCGGATGCGGCCCAGATCGCCGGTGCGGTAGAAGCGGCCGGAGGTGTTGTGTTCGATCCCCAGGAAATCGGGGATGAAGGCTTTGGCGGTCTGGTCGGCGCGGTTCAGGTAGCCCACGGCGACGCCGACGCCCGCAATGCCGATCTCGCCGGTCTCGCCCGCGGCCAGCGCGCGCGGCGTGTCCGGATCGAGGATGACGATGGCGTAGGTGGGCAGCGGCCGGCCGATGGTGACCGGCTCGTCCGGGTGCAGCTCGGCCAGCGTGGCGGTGACGGTGGTTTCGGTCGGGCCGTAGGCGTTGAGCATGCGGCGCTGCGGTCCGGCCCAGCGGGTGACGAGGTCGCGCGGACAGGCTTCGCCGGAGACGATCAGCAGGCGCAGGTCGGGCAGATCCTGCTCGATCGTGGCCAGCAGCGTCGGCACGCAGCACAGCGCCGTGATCTGGCGCGACTGCAGGAACTGCCAGAGGTCGTGACCCAGCAGGCTGCTGCCGCTCTGGTTGGGGAAGAGCGTGGCACCGACCAGCAGCGGCACCCAGGTTTCCTCGACCGCGAAGTCGAAGGCCAGCGTCAGGCCCTGGTAGACGCGGTCGGTGTCGCGGTAGCCATAGGTCTCGACGGCCACCCGCACGAAGTTGCAGATGGCGTCGTGGTCGATCGGCACGCCCTTGGGCCGCCCGGTCGAGCCGGAGGTGTAGATGACGTAGCAGAGTGCGCTGTCGATGCCACCAGCCGCCTGCAGCTCTTGCAGCGTGAGCCGGGCATCGGACTGGCGGTCGATCGCGGCGTCGAGTTCGTCGATGGCGAGCAGCGTCGGGGCCACGCCGGCGGCCAACGCCCGGTAGTGCGAAACACTCAGCAGCACGCGGGCCTGCGCGTCCGCGCAGATGAAGGCCATGCGGTCGGCCGGGAAGCCGGGGTCCAGCGGCACATAGGCGGCGTGGAGCTTGAGCACCGCCAGCACGGCGATGTGGCTGTGGACCGTCTTGTCGAACAGCAGCGCCACGCGGTCGCCCGGACGCAACCCGGTGGCGAGCAGGTGGCGGGCGAGCTGGTTGGCGCGGGCGTCGAGCTGGGCGTAGGTGAGCACCGCGTCGTCGCTGTGGACGGCGATCTGGTCGGCGCGGCCCTCGCGGGCAAGGGCGTCGCAGCGGGCCTCGAACAGGTGGTGCAGGCGCTCGCCGGCTTGCCAGCGCACGCGGTGGTCGGCGTGCGGCAACCGCAGGATGTGTACCTGCGGGTCAGGGATCAGGTCCATCGGGTCAGGCGGCGGTGAGCAGGTCGGTCGAGGTGGCGGCCAGGGTCGCTGCGTGGAGGATGTCGAGTCCCTGGGTGAGGAGGTCGAGCGGGATGTTGAGCGGCGCGAGGATCTTGACCACCTGGTCGTGGGCGCCGGAGGTTTCGACGACGAGTCCACTGGTGAAGGCGTGGCGGCAGATCTGCGCCGCCCGCTCGCCGGTGCCCACGTCGAGGCCCTGCATCATGCCGCGTCCCTTGAGCATGGAACCGGGGACGAGCCGGCCCATCTGCTCCAGCCGCTGCGTGACGATGGCGGCGCGCTGGGCAGTGCCGGCCTGGAAATCCTGGGTCTGCCAGAACTTCTCGATCGCCACCCGCGCCGTCACGAAGGCGTGTGTGTTGCCGCGGAAGGTGCCGTTGTGCTCGGCGGGCAGCCAGCGGTCGTGCTCTGGCTTGACCAGCACCAGCGCCATCGGCAGGCCGAAGCCGGAGATCGACTTGGACAGCGCGATCAGGTCGGGCACGATGCCCATGCCCTCGAAGCTGAAGAAGCCGCCAGTGCGTCCGCAGCCAGCCTGCACGTCATCGACGATGAGCAGCGCGCCGTGGCGCTTGGCGATGGCGGCCACGCGGGCGACCCAGGGGGCGGAGGCGACGTTGAGACCGCCTTCGCCCTGCACCGTCTCCAGCAGGATCGCCGCCGGCAGGTCCACGCCGCTCGACGGGTCGTCCAGCATCCGCTCCAGCAGGTCGGCGGTGTCGGTGTGCGCGCCCATGTAGGCGTCGTAGGGCGCCCGCGTGACGCCGGACAGCGGTGCGCCCATGCGGTTGTAGCGGCTGCCGGTGGCGGCCAGCGCCCCCAGCGTGACGCCGTGGTAGCCGTTGGTGAAGGCGATGACGTTGTGCCGCCCCGTCACCTTGCGCGCCAGCTTCATCGCGGCTTCGACCGCGTTGGTGCCGGTCGGGCCGGTGAACTGCACGCGGTGCGACAGACCGCGCGGGCGCAGGATGTCGTGCTCGAAGGCGGTGAGGAAGGCCCGCTTGGCGTCGGTGTGCAGATCCAGGCCCATGGCGATGCCGTTGCCCTGGATGTGGGCGATCAGGGCTGCCGCCATGTCGGGGTCGTTGTGGCCGTAGTTCAAGGCGGCGCAACCGGCCAGGAAATCGATGTACTCCCGGCCCGCGGTGTCCCGCAGGAGGCTGCCGCTGGCCGACGCGAACACGGCGTCGAAACGGCGGCAGTAGCTGCGGGCTTCGGACTCGCGGCGCAGGAAAACAGAGCGTTCGTCCGCTGAGGACATGTGGTGACTCCCAATGGAAACGGTTGCGGCCAGTGCATCGTCTGGCTCGGACACAGAACGGTGTCCAACGTGACAGTGTGCCATTCGGTTCACCGCGCGACAGTCTTCGTGCGTGCGCGCCCTGGAATCCGACCGGTCGTCAGGATCCACTCAGCGATCTGGTCCAGTGCGAGCACATCGTCCGCCGCACCGAGCCGGATGGCTTCGGCGGGCATCCCGAACACGATGCTGCTGGCTTCGTCCTGCGCGGCGGTCGGGGCGCCGGCGGCGTGCATCTCCAGCAGCCCTTGTGCGCCGTCGCGGCCCATCCCCGTCATCAGCACGCCCAGCGCATCGCGGCCCGCGCAGCGCGCCACCGACGAGAACAGCACATCGACCGAGGGCCGGTGGTGCCTGACCGGGGGATCGTCGCGGATCTCGACGGCGTAGCCGCTGCCCTGTCGGCGCAGGCGCATCTGCTTGCCACCCGGCGCGATGAGGACACGCCCGTCATACACGACATCGCCGTCCCGCGCCTCCAGCACCTCCAGCGCGTACTGGCTGTTCAGCCGCGCGGCGAACGAGGCGGTGAACTTCTCCGGCATGTGCTGCACGAGCACGATGCCCGGTGCATCCCGCCCGAGCTGACCCAGCACGGCGTCGATCGACTGCACCCCGCCCGTGGACAGCCCGATGGCCACCACGCGGCGGGACGGGCGTCCGGTGGCGGGGCGGCGCGGGCTGGCTGGCGCTGGAGCCGGGACGTGCATGGCGTCGCGCACGGCCGCCACCAGCGCCGCCCCGTTGGCCGTGCTGCGGTGGACGAACGCGGTGGCGCCTGCGGCCAGCGCCTGCCGGACGGTCGGGTCTGTCCGCCCGCGCTGGGTGGCACAGAGCACGACCGGCGTGGGGCGTGCCGCGCACAGCCGCTGCAGGAAGGCCGGGATGTCCAGCGGCGGTCCGTCGAGGTCCAGCACGATGGCGTCCGGCCAGTGGCCCTGCAGCCTGGGCCAGGCCGCATCGGGGTCGCCCGCCGTGCCGGTGATCTTGAAGCCGGCCGCCGCCAGACACTGGTGCAGGTCCAAGCGCCCGATGGCGGCCTGGTCGATGAGGAAGAGCTGGTGCATCACGCGGACTCTGCCGGGGTGGCGTGGGGGGCCTGGGCGTGGGCCCCCCGGTAGATGGCCGGGGCCACGAGCGTGGCGGGAACGCCCAGGTGGGTGATCGATTCGGCGTGGCCGGTGAACAACAACCCGGTCGGTTTGAGCCGCTTCAGCACCCGCTGGACGATGTCCGCCTTGCCCGCGTTGTCGAAGTAGATGAGCAAGTTGCGCAGGAAAATGATGTCGAACTGGCCGATCTCGGGCAGCGTGCGGGTCAGGTTGGCGCAGTCGAAGCGCACCCGCTGGCGCAACGCCGACGACACCATCAGCTTGCCCAGGTGCTCGCCCTGGCCCTTGAGGCACCAGTGCTTGAGCAGCGGCAGGGGCACCAGCCGCGCGCGCTCGATGGGGTAGAGACCGCGCCGTGCGGTGTCCACCATCGCCGTGGACAGGTCGGTGCCCACCACCTGCCAGCCCTGCAGCCCGAAGTGTTCGGCCAGCACCATGGCGATGCTGTAGCCCTCTTCGCCCGAGGAGCTGGCCGCGCTCCAGACCCGGAAGTCGCCCAGGTGCGGACCCGTCCTGCGCTGGGCGAGCACGCGCCGCAGGTGGTCGAAGTGCTGCGGTTCGCGGAAAAAATAGGTTTCGTTGGTGGTCAGCTTGTCCACGACCTTCACCAGCTCCTGCGCATCGCCTTCGCGCAGCAGCGCCTCGACGTAGGCATCGACATCGGCCATGCCGCGCGCCAGCGCGAGCTTGTGCAGCCGCCCGGCGACGAGGGCCTGCTTGGTGTCGGCGAGCTGGATGCCCGACACCTGGCGGAACAGGCGGGTCACGGCCTGGAAGGCCGGCTTGGAGAGCATGGTGGCGGTCAAAATGCGCTGAACTGCGTCTCATCCAGGGCTGGGCGGCGACCGCTGGTCACGGCCGCCGGGCGGTGGGTGCGGTGTGCGGGGCCAGGGGTGTCGCCGTAGGGGCGCAGCGGCATGGCGGGAGGCTGCGGATCGGCGCGGGTGAGCCGGAAGCTCGCCATCATGTCCTTGAGCGCCATGGCCTGGCCGGACAGCTCCTCCGCCGTGGCCGAGAGTTCCTCGGCGGCAGCGGCGTTCTGCTGGGTGGTGTCGTTGAGGTGGTTCATGGCCGTGGTGATCTGCTGGACACCCTCGGCCTGTTCGCCCGAGGCGGTCGAGATGTCCTGCACGAGCTGGCTGGTGCGGGTGCTGCCCGGCACCATGCGCGCGAGCACGGCTCCCGCCTGCTCGGCCAGCTTGACGCTGGAGCCGGCGAGCTGGCCGATCTCCTGGGCGGCGATCTGGCTGCGCTCGGCGAGCTTGCGCACCTCGGCGGCGACCACGGCGAAGCCCTTGCCATGCTCGCCCGCGCGGGCGGCCTCGATGGCGGCGTTGAGCGCGAGCAGGTTGGTCTGGTAGGCGATGTCGTCGATGATCGAAATCTTGGCCGCGATCGAGGTCATGGCCTCGGCGGTGCGGTCCACGGCGCTGCCACCGTCGCGGGCCTCGCGGGCGGCGTCGGCGGCCATGGCGTTGGTGGTGCCGGCGTTGGCCGAGTTCTGGCGGATCGAGCCGGCCATCTGCAGCAGCGAGGCCGTGGTCTGCTCGACGCTGGCAGCCTGCTCCGAAGCCGAGTGCGACAGGGTCTGGGAGGTGCTGGAGACCTGGTGCGCCGCCACGCTGAGCGCCTGTGCCGCCAGACTCACCTCGGCCAGCGTGGAGGCCAGGCGCAGCACGGTGGTGTTGACGGCGCGCTGCAGCTCGGCGAAGGCGCCCTGGTAGTGGCCTTCGACCTGCCGGGTCAGATCGCCGCTTTCCACGCCGGCCATCGTGGCGCGGACAGCGTTCAGCGGCGTGACGATGGCGTCGAGCGTCTGGTTGATGCCCTCGACGATGCGGCGGAAATCCCCGGCGTGGCGGCGGGCGTCGGCCCGTGCGTCGAGCTGACCGGCCATGGCCGCGCGCACCAGCCCGTCGGTGTCGGCGACCAGGGTCTGCAGGTGGGTGCGGACTTGCTCGATGGCGTGGTTGATGAACACCTTCTGGCCGGGCAGCGGCGCCAGCGGCGCGTCGAACTGGCCACGGCCGAAGGCGCTGACGACCTCCAGCGCCTGCCGCTGCACCTGGATGTGGTCGCGCACGGTGGCGTTCACCAGCTCGGCAACCTGCCGGTATTCGCCCTGGAATTGCACCGGGTCGATGAAGGTGTCGATCTCGCCGCGGGCGTGCGCGTCCGACAGGCGGCGCAGCTCGGCCAGCATGGCGCGCATCGTCTGGCGCACCGACTCGAACGATCCGGCGATCTCGGCCAGTTCATCGCGGCCCTGGACCGTCTGGTCGGCGTCCAGCTCGCCGCGTGCGGCGGCGGCGGCTTGCAGGCCGATGCGCCGGGCGGTGCGGCCCATGGAGCGGGCGATGCCGACCGACAGGTACAGCGCCAGCAGCACCCCGGCCGCCGCCACCGCGGCCATGCGGTTGCGCTGGTGCGTCAGCCGCGCCTCGCGCTCGGCGAGCAGGGCTTGCAAGCGGTGGATGGCGAGGTTGTGGAAACCATCGACCTTGTCGAGCACCTCGGTGCCTCCGTGCATCAGGGCCATCGGATCGCTCTGCAGCGCCGTCGCATGGGCACCCGCGCTGGCGAGGGCATCGACCTGCGCCACATAGCGCGCCACCATCGCACTGGACTCTTTCCAGCCCGCCGGCGCCGGCTCGCCCGCACGCCCCAGGGCGTCGATGCGGGCCTGGACATCGAGCTGGCTCTCGTCGAGCTGGCGCCGCACGACCGCCCACGCCGCCGTGTCGCTGGCCTGCCAGCTCCCCCGCGCCAGGGCCTGCACGGCGGTGTCGCGGACCTCGGCCAGCGCGGTGACATGGTGGTGCATCCGCGCGAAGGTCAGGTCCATCAGCAGGTACGTGGGTGCATCCGGGTCGAGCATCAGCCCGCTTTGTTCGGCCGTGAGATCGACCAGGCCCAGGAGTTCGTGCAGGAGCGGGGCGTGCGGGCTGCTGGCGGGATCGGTGCCTTCCCGGATGTGCCGCAGGATGTCGCTGCGCACGCTGTTCCATGGGCCGGCCATGTTCAGCCCCGAGGTCTGGATCTGTTCGTCCACCGCGGTCAGTGCCTTGTGCAGCGCCTGGCGTGTCTCTTCCAGCGCGGTGCGGCCGGCGGGCCGGGTGGCCGCCAGCGCGCGCTCGCTGCGGTGGCGGTGCAGCAGATCGGCCACGTCCAGCAGTGCGTGCGCCAAGGGAATGCCGGACAGCTCGGTGCGGGTGAACGCGGCTGCTGCACTTTCGTTGCGCACCAGCGTGACCACCAGCAGCACCAGCGGCACCAGCAGCACGGTGACGACCAGCCCGAGCTTGGTCGCCAGCCGCAGCCGCCGTGTCAGCGCGGTCACGGGGGCAAACAGCAGCGAGAGCGGCGAGCGTGGTGCGTGCGGCGAAGTCCGGGCGGTGGTCATGGGCAGTCCGATGCAAGACGGGGCGAGCGAGGGGAGTCGGTGTGCAGACGGGCCAGCGCGGGCACGTCCAGGATCAGCGCCACCCCACCGTTGCCGAGGATGGTCGATCCCGCGAGGCAGGGCAGGTGCCGGAACAGCGGCCCGAGCGGCTTGATGACGGTCTGGTGCTCGCCGAGCAGGCGGTCCACCAGCAGGCCGATCCGGCCCGTGCTGCCGCGCACGACGATCAGGCTCTGCCGCGCCGGACGCTCGCCGCCATGGCCGAAGCACACGCGCAAGTCGAGGTAGGGCAGCACCTGGCCGCGCAGGTCGAGGCAGCCGCTGGCGGGGTGGTGGCCGGCGTGGGCGCCGCTGTGCAGACCGGGCGGGGTCTCGATGCACTCGGCGACGCTGTCCAGCGGCAGCACGTAGTCCACACCGCCCACCTGGGTCAGGAAGCCGTCGATGATGGCCAGCGTCAGCGGCAGGCGGATCTGCACCCGCGTGCCCGCGCCCGGCGTGCTGTGCAGCAGGATCTGCCCCCGCAGCGACTCCACCTGTCGGCGCACCACATCCATGCCGACACCGCGGCCAGACAACTCCGTCACCTGTTCGGCGGTGGAAAAACCGGGTTCGAACAGCAGGGCGTGGATCTGGGATTCGTCGAGGGTGGCACCGGGTGCGACCAGCCCGCGCGCGGTGGCCTTGGCCAGGATGCGCGGACCGTCGAGTCCGCGGCCGTCGTCGCTGACCTCGATGACCACGCTGCCCGCTTCCTGCCGTGCCTGCAGCCGCAGCAGCCCGCGGGGCAGTTTGCCACGGGTTTGGCGCTCGTCGGGCGGCTCCAGGCCGTGGTCGAGGCTGTTGCGCACCAGGTGCATCAGCGGGTCGGCGATGGCGTCCACCATGGTCCGGTCGAGTTCGGTGTCACCGCCGAGGATCTCCAGCGCGACCTCCTTGCCCAGTGCCTTGCCGACATCGCGCACGACCCGCTGGAAGCGGCTGAAGGTCTGGTGGATCGGCACCATGCGCAGCGCCAGGACGCTGTCGCGGGCCCGCTGCACGAGGTCGTGGACGCGCTGGTTGGCCTCGATGCAGCCGGCGGAGCGGGCCGTGCGGGCGGCGCTGGTGGCGCCGGAGCCGGCGATGACCAGCTCGCCGACGAGGTCCACCAGCCGGTCGAGCTTGTCGGCGCGCACGCGGACGAAGCGGCCCTCGTCGGCGGGGGGCTGGACGGCGACCGGAGCCGATGTCCGCTGCGGGTCCGACAGCGGGGATGGCAGCGGGGATGGCAGCGGGTGGAGTGCCAGCGTGCAATCGTCTTGCAGGAAATCGAACACCTCCGCGACCACCTCGCGCGGGGCGGTGGTGTCCAGCGTGAGGGCGACGTCGAGCCAGCAGGTTTCGGGATCGAGCGCCTGCAGCGTCGGCAACCGGGTGTCGCCGATGGACACGGCCCGCACGGTGCCCAGGCGGTCCAGGTACCGCAGGCAGGGCAGGGGATCGAGTCCGTGGCGCAGTGCATCGGCGCCCATCTGCAGCGTCAGTTGCCAGCCGGTGGGGGCGGGTTCCTGCCCCTGTGCCTGTGCTTGTGCGCTGGCGGCTACCTGCACCGCCAGCGCGTCGCTGGTGTGGAGCAGCGCCGCCAGGGTGGACGCGGTGAGCGGTTGTCGCCCTTCGCGCAGTGCATCCAGCGTGCTTTCGAGCGTGTGCGCCAGCCGGACCAGCGGATCGAGTCCGAACATGCTGGCCGCGCCCTTGAGCGTGTGCGCGGCACGGAAGGCGGCGTGGACGGCTTCGCGGTCGTCCGGGTCGTGCTCCATGCGCAGCAGGCTGTGCTCCAGTTGGCGCAGGGTGTCGAGGGCCTCGTCCATGAAGCCCGCGCGCGCAATGGCCAGAATCTGGTGGTCGGTGTCCATGTCACCCGGCGGTGCCGTGGTTCGCCCGCACCCGCTGGGCGGTGTCGATGGTGGTGTCCAGCCGCAGCAGCCAGTCGGCGGGCGCCGCCGCTGCTGCATCGTCGGCACCCAGCAGCCAATGGCGCAGGCGCTGCATGTCCTGCAACAGGCTCTCCAGCGCCGGGTGCGTCTGGTCGAGCGCCTTGGCGTCTTCGCCCAGGGTGCGGATCTGGTCTTGCAGCCGCTGGCATTGCGCGAACAGTTCACGCGCCTCGCGCCGCACGCCCCCCACCTCGTCGGCCACGGCCCGCACCACCTGGCGCGCATGCTCCTCGGCCTGCATGGCGACATCGGTGTCGCTGGCATGGGGGTCGAGGTCGTCGCGGCCGGCGCGCTGCAGCACCGTGTCCAGCGACGCCTGCATCTGGCCGATCTGGCGGGCGATCTGCGTGCCGGCCTGGCGCGACTGGGCGGCGAGCTGGCGCACCTCCTGCGCCACGACCGCAAAGCCGCCGCCGCGCTCGCCGGCGCGGGTCGCTTCGACCGAGGCGTTCAGCGCCAGCAGGTGGGTGGCGCGGCTGATGGTCTGCACCTCGCGGGCCAGCGTGTTCAGCGCGTCCAGCGCCTGTGCCATGGCGCCCGCGGCGGTGAGGGTGTCGGTGCGCAGCCGGGCCGTCGTGCGGCTGTGGTGGAGCAGCGTGTCGAGCACCTTGCGGTGGCGCTCCATCAGCTCGTCGAGCAGCGGCGTGGCGGCGGCAGCGCGCACATGCCCGTTGAGCGTCGATTCCAGCTCCTGGTGGGTGTGGACGATGCGGGCATCGAGCTGGCGGCGGTGCTGGTGGGTGGTGCGCTGGACGTGGCTGAGGAGATGTTGCCAGCGGGAGACCACCGGCTCCGCCAGGGTTGCAGCGCTGCGGTGGTGGAGGGCCTGGCTGCGGGTGTGGCCGATCTGCCGGGCGGCCACCGAGGTCCAGGCCCCGAGCACGCCGAACCCCAGCACCACCACCAGTACCCCAGCCCAGCCGCCCCACTGCAAGGCGAGCGCCCCGGCCCCGGCCGCCGCCGCGATGGCGCTCGCCGACACCAGGCGGTGGGCGTCTGCCGCCGCTGCGACTGGGCGGACCTGCGCCGCAGCCAGGGCGGGGTGTGTCGAGGAAGTGGTGGACATGCGGGTTCTCGGGACAGCACAAGTTGCCAGTGAGTGTCGGGAATTACGCGGGGTGTCCAGCCGTGGATAAGGCGGTGATGCCGCGCCTTCTTCGGGCGTCGCCGGATGGGGGGCTGCCTATGATCCGGCGAGATCCCGAGCGGTGTGGGCGGTGTGGGCGGTGCGAACGAGAGGAAGAGGAAGGTATGCGATGGCGGTCGATCGAGTGAGCGCGCGGGCATCGGCATGGCGGTTGGCATGGCAGCAGCAGCGTGCGACGGCGCAGGCGCTGCAGATGGCGTTGTGGGGCCACCATGGCGCGTGGTCGCTGGGCATCGGGCTGCTGCGCAACCTGCGCATGGCGCACAAGACGGCCCTGGTGGCACTGGCGCTGATGCTGCCAGGGGGGTTGTTGATCCACGATGCCGTGGAGCTGTGGCGCGACCGCTATGCCTTGCACCAGGACGCCCTGCGCAGCTTCGTCCAGTACAAGGCGCTCATGGAGCTGAACATCACGCTCGACGCGCTGTTCCAGCAGATGCTGCGCAAGGAGCAGCAGTGGCCGGCGCAGCGCCTGCCGCTGCTGCGCGTGCAGGAGGCGGCGCAGTACCAGGTGCTGCAGGCCGCGCTGGACGACGAGTTCAGCACGCCCGCTGCCACGGTCGCGGTCGAGCGCAGCGTCCGCAAGCTCGCCAGCAGCCGCGACGCCATGCTGGCCCACCAGGACGACGACACGCCCGCGGCCGTGCCGGGCACGCCCTCGCCGCGGTGGGTGGCGGTGATCGCGTATGCGCGGGATCTGCAGGCGCTGCGCGCGGTGCTGTCGAGCGTGCGCTCCCAGGCGCTGGACAGCGACCTGGGCGTCAAGATGCTCCGCACCGGGCTGGCCGACCCGCAGTTCCAGCTCATGGCCCACCTCAGCCGCCTGGGCCGCATCGGCCAGCGCCTCTATGCCGAGCCGACCGTCGGGGTCAAGATCCACGACATGGCACTGCTGATGGCCCGTTCGGAGCTGCTGCTCGACCAGGCGCAGCCGATGTTCGACCATGTCCGCGACCAGCAACTGATCGACGCCGCCGAAGCCGAGCGGCTCATGGCGCGTCTCCAGGGCTTGCTCCGGACGACCGAGAAGGTGCTGCGCACCGCTGCCACGGCGCCCGCGAGCGAGCTGGCGCTGCGCAGCGAGGTCGATGCCGACGCCTATGCGCACCAGGTGGCGGAGGCCATCGAGTCCAGCGCCCGCCTGCAGACCCTGGCCCTGGGTGCCATGGGCGCCCGCGTTCGGGCCGACCACCAGCACTACACCGAACGGTTGCTGGCGCGGGGTGCGGCCTTCGTGCTGCTGACCTTGTGCGGGCTGTACCTGGTGGTGTGCCTGCACCGCGTGCTCGCCGGCGGACTGGCCACGCTGTGCCAGCACCTCGGCGACCTCGGCAGCGGCAACCTCTCCGTGCGGCCCCGCGGCTGGGGCCAGGACGAGATCGGACAGGCGCTCAACATCGTGGGCCGCGCGGCCGGCAGCATGGCGCGGATCTTCTCCACCCTCGACCGTGGCATCACCGCTGTTGCCCACCAGACCCAGGCGCTGTCCGCACGCCACACCGACCTGCACGACAGCCGCAACCAGACCCGCGGGGGCATCGAGGAAGGCGCGCAGCTCGTGCGCGCCTTCGACGCCGCGCTCGGACAGTGTGCCGAGCAGGTCGAGGATGCCGCCGAGCAGGTGCGCGCGCTGCACCTCGGGGCGCAGCGCAGCCAGCAGGCCATGTCCGGCCTGAGCGAGCGCATGGCCCAGATGCAGACCCGCAGCCGCGAGATCATGCGCGTCATCGGGCTGGTCGAGACGGTGGCCTTCCAGACCAAGCTGCTGTCGCTGAATGCCTCGGTCGAAGCGGCCCGTGCCGGCACGGCGGGACGCGGCTTCGCCGTGGTGGCGCAGGAGGTGCGTGCGCTCGCCCAGCGCAGCGAGGACGCCGCGCGCAGCATCCGCGGCATCGTCGGCCAGTCGGTGGCCGAGATCGACGAGGGCCGGCAGATGAGCGATCGCACCTGCCACGCCGTGCGGCGCACGGCCGAGGACTGCCAGACGCTCGACGCCCGCATGGGCGAGTTGCTGCGGCGGATGCGGGCCAGCCACCAGCAGTCCGGCCGGGTGCGCGACATCACCCGCGAGGTGCTGCCTGCCATGGCCGACCAGGACCGCCTCGTGCAGCAGATGACCGAGGTCTGTGACACCTTGCGGCAGGAGGGCGCCGCCTTGCGCCTGTCGCTCGACCATGTGACGCCCAGGGGCTGAGATGCCGCAACACGACCAACACGATCCACATGCCACCCACGACCGGGCTGCCAAGACCCGCAAGCCGCTGGCTTTCCTGCTGCGGCCGGGTCTGCGGCTCATGCGCGGGATGCGGATGCCGGCCAAGCTGGGGCTGTTGGGCACGGTGCTGGTGCTGCCGCTGCTCATGCTGCTGGCGCTGGCGATGGCACAGTCCCGCGAGGACATGGCGGTCGCCCGTGCCGAACGCGAGGGGGCGGTACTGGCACAGCGCGTGACCGAGCTGGCGGTGCTGGTCCAGTCGCACCGCAGCTTGTCCAACCAGGTGGCGGCCGGGGTCGTGGCGCTGACGCCGACGCGCGATGGCGTGCGGGTCAAGCTGCGCCAGGCGGTGCAGCGCACGGACGAGGTGCTGGCACAGACCACGACCTTCACCTTCGCCGATCTCTGGCCGTCCGAGCGGGCACGTCTGCTGGCGCTGGCGGACGGGCACGTCTCCGAACGCCGCACCGAGGCCATGGCCGAACACGGCGTGCAGGTCGAGCGGTTGCGCCGCTTGCTCAAGCTGGTGGGCGAGCGGTCGCAGTTGCTCTTCGACCCGCGGGCCGACACCTATTTCATGATGGACCTGGGGGTCGAGCGCATGGTGCCGTGGATGGAGGCGATCGGCTTGCTGGAGGCGCAGGGTGGCGAGCTGCTGTTGCGCGATACCTCGGTGCGCGAGCGCACGCGGATGCTCAACCTCGCCAACGAAGCGCAGCGGGCGGCCGAGGAGGTCGTGCTGCAGTTGCAGGCACTGGCCCGCTCGGGCGCCGAGATCACCGACGGGGTGCGCCCTGCGTCCGAGGCGACCGGGCGCATGCTGGCACTGGCGCGCGCGAACTTCGAGCCGGAGGCCGTCAGCGCCGACGCTGCGCCCTACCACGCGACCGGGCTGGAGGCGCTGCAGGCACTCTGGCACTTCGACGACGAACTCTGGCAGCAGCTCGACCACCGACTGGACCAGCGTATCCAGGCACTGCAGCAGCGGCTGTGGGGCCAGGGGCTGCTGGTGGCGCTGGGTCTGCTGGGCGTGGTCTATCTGGGCATGAGCTTCTACAGCAGCTTCATCGGCTCGCTGCGGCAGGTGACAGGCAGCCTCGTGGCGGTGATCCACGGGGACTTGTCGGTGCCGGTGCGGATCTGGGGCCGGGACGAACTGGCGGAGGTGGGCGTCGAGCTGGAGCGCATGAGCGAGCGGCTGTCCTCGCTGGTCGGCGAGATCCGGGGCAGTGCGGTCGGGGTGGACCAGGCCGGTGTCTCGGTGGCCAGCGACGGGCGGGCGCTGTCGCAGCGCACCGAGACCCAGGCCACCAGCCTGCGCCGCACGCTGCTGACCGTCCAGCAGCTTGGCCAGGCGGTGGGCAACAACACGACCGCGGCCGATGCGCTGCAGCAGTTGACCGTCCACCTGCGCAACGATGCCGCGCTCGGCAGCGCCGCGATGAGCGCGTCGATCCAGGTCATGCACACGCTGGAGCAGAGCGTGAACCGGGTCGCCGAGGTCAACGCGGTGATCGACGACATTGCCTTCCAGACCAACCTGCTGGCGATCAACGCCTCGATCGAGGCGGCGCGGGCGGGCGAGGCGGGCAAGGGGTTCTCGGTGGTGGCCGGCGAAATCCGTCAGCTCGCCAACCGCTGCGGCGAGGCGGCGGCCGAGGTGCGCGTCCTGATCGAATCGACCACCGCGCAGACCGGGCACTCGCTGCGCGCCATCGAGGACGCTGGCGATCACCTGACTTCGGTGATCCGCGGGGTGGACGATGTCTCGGTCCGCCTGAACAGCATCGCCGAGGCCAGCCACGCGCAGAACCAGGCGCTGGAGCAGGTCAGCACCAGCGTGAACGAACTCGACACCATCACGCGGCAGAACGCCGACATGGTGGAGCAATCGTCCGTTTCGGCCGAGACGCTGGCCACGCAGGCGGCGTCGCTGCGCACGTCGGTGGCGGCGATCAAGCTGCGGCGGGTGGAGGTGGGTGTCTGAGCGGGCGGCTTCTTGCTCCCCGATGGTTACCCGACCGCCACCACCACCATCTGCACCCGCGCCTGCCCCTGCCAGGTATCCAGCGCCAGCCGATACGCCATCCGTACCCGCTCGCCCACCGGCTCGATCTGCCCGAACCAGATCGCGTCGCGCACCTGCCCGTGCAGCCGCACGCTGAGCTTCAGGTGCTTCTCGCCCACCAGCCGCTGCCGCAGCACCTCCACCTCGTCGGCGAACAGCGGCGCCTCGAACGCCTGCCCCCAGACCTGCTGGTCGAGCAACCCGACCGTGGCGGCGTCGAACCAGCGTGGGTCGAGCGGCCCGTCGGTCGCCAGCCGGTGGTCGAGCGTGGCGGCGTCCAGCCCTTCCTCGGCGACTGAACGCAGCGCCTCGGCGAAGGTGCCGAAGTGGTCGGCCTCGATCGTGCAGCCGGCCGCCATCGAGTGCCCGCCGAAGCGTCGGAGCAAACCCGGATGCCGCTTGGTCACGAGGTCCAGCGCGTCCCGCAGGTGAAAACCGGGGATCGACCGCCCCGAGCCTTTGAGCAGCCCGTCCGCACCCGCCGCGAACACGAAGGTCGGGCGGTGCAGCCGGTCCTTGAGCCGCCCCGCGACGATGCCGACCACGCCTTCGTGGAATTCTGGATCGAACAGCACCACCGCGGCCGGCGGTTCCCCCTTCGGCATCAGCGACTCCAGCAGCACCTCGGCCTGCTCGCGCATCCCAGCCTCGACCTCGCGCCGCTCGCGGTTGATGCTGTCGAGCAGGCGGGCGAGTTCGGCGGCCTGCGTCGGATCGTCGGTGAGCAGGCAGGTGATGCCGATGGTCATGTCGGCCAGCCGCCCGGCCGCGTTCAGTCGCGGGCCGAGCGAGAAGCCGAAATCGGTCGCGCTCGCCCGCTGCGGGTCGCGCCCGGCGGCGGCGAACAGCGCGGCCACACCGGTCTGCATCCGCCCGGCGCGGATGCGCTTCAACCCCTGCGCGACGAGGCGGCGGTTGTTGGCGTCGAGCTTCACCACGTCGGCGACGGTGCCGAGCGCGACCAAATCGAGCAGGGCGTCAAGCCGCGGCTGGTTTGACGCATCGAAACGCCCGCGCTGGCGCAACTCGGCCCGCAGCGCCAGCAGCACATAGAACATCACCCCGACCCCGGCGATCGCCTTGCTCTCGAAGGTGCAGGCCGGCTGGTTCGGGTTGACGATCACGTCGGCGTCGGGCAGCGTCGGCTCGCCGTGTTCATCGACGGCGGGCAGGTGGTGGTCGGTCACCAGCACGCGGATGCCGAGTTCATGCGCCCGGTCCACGCCGGCATGGCCCGCGATGCCGTTGTCCACCGTGACGAGCAGGGCGGGGCGGTGCTGCAGCGCCAGATCGACGATGGTCGGCGTCAGCCCGTAGCCGTGGACGGCGCGGTCGGGCACGACGTAGTGCAGCGTGTTCGGCTGCGCCCCCAGCATTGCCAGCCCGCGCAGCGCAACGGCGCAGGCGGTCGCGCCGTCGCAGTCGTAGTCGGCGACGACGACGATGTGGCCGCCCGCGTCGAGCGTGTCGGCCAGCAGGCGGGCGGCGGCGTCGGTGCCGGCCATCGCCGTGGGCAGCAGCAGCCGGGGCAGGCCGTCGTCCAGTTCGTCGGCGCTGCGGATGCCGCGGGCGGCGTAGAGGCGGGCGAGCAGCGGGTGAACGCCGGCCTGCTCCAGCGCCCAGGCGGCGCGGGGTGGCACGTCGCGGATGTCGATCTGTGGAGTGCTCATGGTCGGGGTGGGCAGGTCAGGTGATCAGAGTGATTGCAGGACCGCGACGGCACTGACCGAACGGGAACGGCCCAGCAGGCGGCTGAACCACCCTTGCGCCCGCGGCGTCCAAGTCTGCGCCACCCGCTCGCCGCACAGCGTCAGCGTGACCGGCTCGCCGGCTTCGGCGTGTTGGCGCAGCGTGGCGATCGGCCCGGCGTCCAGCGCGTGCCACGCCGCCACCCACTCCGCCCACTCGTTGGCGAGCAGCGGGGCACGCAGGCGCATTTCCACCGTGGTGTCCACGATCGGCCGGCGTGCTTGTGCAGGACCGCAGCCACTGAGCCAGAACGAGTTCACCGTGAGCTGCCGATCGGCTTCACGCGCTTCGTTGAGGTCGTGTTCGTGCCAGAGCATCTGCGCTTCCACCTGCAGCCGGCGCAGCTTGCGCGTCTGCGGCGCGTCGCTCAGCCACAGGTCGAGGTTGCGGCCGATGGCGCGGTCGAGCGAGGCGGCCGGCAACTCGGCCAACGCCGGATGGCGCACGTACCAGCGCAGCGGCGCACCCCACTGCAGCGACCAGCCCTCGGCGTCGAACGATGGTTTCAGCAGGTCAAACAGCGTGCGCGACTCCGCCTCGGTCAGCGCCAGCGCGGCCGGATCGACCAGCGCGATCTGGTCGCTGCCGACGTGCCAGTGGACCGGCGTGATCAGGCCCCACGGGTCGCCGCTGGTGTCGGTTTCGGTGCGCAGCCCATCATCCGCCGCACTCGCCGCCGCCCAGGGCCAGCGGCCGTCGGCGCCGTGCCAGCCGTGCGCCTCGGCCAGCACGCGCTCGTGCGGGGCGCTGAGCGTGTACTCGTCGTCATCGGGCCGTGGTGCCGCGTCGGTTTTTGGCGCGAGCCGGCCGAGCAGCGCGTCGAGGTTCGGCAGGCGCAGGACGTTCAACGCGGCGAGTCCGGCGGCCGAAGCGGCGCTGGCGTGGGCGATCAGCAGGTGGTTGGGGGCGTGGGGCATGGCGGGCGGATTATCGGCCCCGGCGTTGCACCGCAGCGTCTCAGGTAGCATCGCCGCCCATGAACTGGCCCTACGAAGTCCGCATCGGCTGGCGTTACACCCGCGCAGGACGCGCCGGTCGTCGCAACGCCTTCATCTCCTTCATCAGCGGCGTGTCCATGCTGGGCATCGCGCTCGGCGTGGCGGCGCTGATCATCGTGCTCAGCGTGATGAACGGTTTCCAGAAGGAGGTCCGC
>NZ_JAAFKF010000048.1 GCF_013299175.1 Sphaerotilus sp. | reverse complement strand
ACACCTGATTGACCTCGCGCGCCATCAAGGACAGCACGCCCGCGTGCTTGTCCTTGATGCGCAGCTTGAGGGTCTTCACGGCTTCCATCCGACAACTGTATTTCCATACATGTCGCTTGACAAGCCGGAACGGCTTGAACGCTCGACCCCGGGCTGAACCCCGGGGCTTGTCGCTTCGTCCGGGTCACGACCCCTGGCGGCGAAACCATTCCACTGCTGTCGCGCTACGTGTTTGCGCAGGACGCCTACGCGAAGAAGAAACCACGCGCGCAAATCATCTGCCCGGGCTGCTGGAACGTCATTGAAGATCGCTTTGACACCACCGACCTGGTGTGCCCGCACTGCGCGCACCGTTTCAACCCCCAGGATGGCCCCACCGACGGCCAGCATGTCCGCGACAGCACGGGCCAACGCCACAAGATCAAGGATCTGTTGCCCGCGGACGGCTCACCGCCCGCGCACCGGCTCTACGCGTTGATGGCCCTCAAGGGCAATGGCGACAAGTGCTATCTGCCCGCACGGCCACACGATCACATGCTGTTCGCCGAGGCCGAGCAGCGCCTGCGCACCGAAGACCTGCCCCTGCCCACCCTGGCCGTTCGCCCCGGCCACAACACCGACCAGGCCCGCGGCTACCACTACCACCACTGGCGGGATTTCTTCAATGCGCGGCAGTTGCTGTGCTTGGGCCTGCTGCTGCGCAGCATCCTGAAAATCGAAGACCAGGCAGTCCAGGAGCAGATGCTGTGCCTGTTCTCCAGCACCCTGGAGTTCAACAACCTGTTCTGCAGCTTCAAGGGCGAAGGCACCGGGGCCGTGCGGCACATGTTCTCGAACCACATCCTGAAACCCGAGCGGGCGCCTCTCGAAAACTCCGTCTGGGGCACCGACCGCAGCAGTGGCACCTTCAGCACCTTGTTCGAATCGCGGCTGCTGCGTGCCAAACGCTACCTGGACGAACCGTTCGAGCTGGTGCTGGAACGCGACCTGCTCGGCACGCGCACCGGCAGCCGCAAGTTCACGGCCAGCGCCCCGCTGGAGGCAGTTCGCGTGGACACTTGGACAGAGCTGCAGGCCACCGAGGGCGCACTCATGGTCCTCAATGGCAACAGCGCCAGCCTGCCATTACCAGATGCCTGCGTCGATGCAGTCGTGACGGACCCGCCCTACTTCGATTTCGTTCACTACAGCGAACTGAGCGACTTCTTCTACGCCTGGTTGTCGCCCGTGCTGGGCACACGCTACCCGTGGATGCGAAAACCCGACTGCTCCGACCGCGGTGAGGTGCAGCACAAGGACCACGGGGTCTTCGCCAGACAGCTTGGCTGCGTGCTGTCAGAGTGTCGGCGCGTACTGAAAGACGAGGGCGTGCTGGCCTTCAGTTTTCACCACTCGCGGGCGGAAGGTTGGGCCGCCATTCACGAAGCCATTGCCACGGCCGGGCTGACCGTGGTCGCCGCACACCCGGTTCACGCGGAGCTGCGGGCGGCCAGCCCCAAGACTTCAGCGCGTGATCCCATCAGCCTGGATGCCATCCTCGTCTGCAAAAAGCGCAGTGAAGCCACCCAGCACGCGTCTTCTACGGACTCTTTGCCAGAGCGCGTCGCACACCTGATCAGACGCCTTGAAAGCGCGGACCTGTCCGTGTCGCGAGGAGACCGTTTTGTGATCGGGGCGTCGCAATTGCTCATCGACGCAGGAACAGGTCAGTGGGACCGTGACACGGTGTGCAAGCACCTGGAGGCATGGCGAACCGAGTGCTTCATGCGAGAGGCCGAGTCCTGCTGACCACGGATCGGGAGCGAGTCAGCGCAGGGGTGGGCCGATCAGACCAACCCCAGTCCCACCGGCGCCACCCCCTCGAACACCCGCCCGAGCTGCGCCGCCGACAACCCGTACATCCGCTGAAACAGCCCCGCGAACACCCCGCGGTATTCGTTGAGCACCGGCCAGTCCCGGCTCTGGTGCAGCGTGTCCATCCGCACCGCGACCTGTTCACCGACCACTCGCCCGCCGCGCACCGACCCGCCCAGCACCCAGTAGGTCGTGCCATGCCCGTGGTCGGTGCCGCGGTTGCCGTTCTCGCGGAAGGTGCGGCCGAACTCGCTGATCACCACGACCACCGTGTCGCGCCACGCCACCTCGCCCAGCTCCTGCGCCAGCGCGGCCAGCCCGTTGCCGAGTTCGCCAACCCGGGTGGCGAGTGCGCCAGTGCCCGCGCCCTGCCCGACGTGCGTGTCCCAGCCGCCGACATCGACAAAACCCAGGCGGTGCCGCTCGCGCATCAGGCGGCCGATGCGGCGGGCTTCGCCTTCGAAGCCGCGGGCCGTGATCGCGTTGCGGCTGGCGGCTTCCATGCCGCCCATCAGCTCGCGCTGCGCGGCCTGGCGCACGTCGAAGCCGTCGTTGACCGGGCCAGCCAGCCGCGTGCCGGCGTACATCTGGCGGATCAGCTCGGTCTGGCGTGCATCGACCCCACCACGCCCGACCGACCCGAGCGCCAGATTCGGCACCTTGACCGCACCGCGCAGGATCAGCGGCAGGTCGCTGGTCAGCGCGATGGCGTCGCGTGCGCCGAGTACCTCGGCCAGCCGGTTCAGAAAACCGGAGCGGAAATCGCGCCCTGCGGCCGGGTCGTCGGACTGACCGAGTTCGATGTGGTCCTGCGTCTCGAAGTGGCTGCGGGAGAGGTCGTGCGTGCCAGCGAAGGGGATCGCGGCGAGCTGTCCGCGTTCATACAGCGGCAGCAGCGACTCGGCCCAGGCCGGCGCCAAGCCCCAGTCGGACTGGTCCGGCAGCGCCAGCGCGGCCTCGGGTCCGGCGCCGGGACGGGCGATGGCGATGCGCGGGCGGGCGGCGTAGTAGTCGTCGCTGCCGATGGGCACCAGCACGCTGGCCGCGTCATACGCCCCGCGCAGGAACACCACCAGCAGCCGCGGCACCGAGGCTGGCGCCGCCCACAGCACCCCAGCGCCACTGCCCAGCGGCACGGCGGCGGCCCGCTTCAGGAAATCGCGTCGCAGCATCGTCGTCATCAGCAGTTCCTCGGTCAGCGCAGCATGAATTCGGGGGATGAGAGCAGAAGCGCATGGCGGTCCTGCGGCAGGGTGGCCTGCGCGAGCACGGCGCGGGTGCGCTCGCCCAGCGGTCGGATCAGGCGCTCGTCTGGTGCAACGGCCGGACGCCCCGGCGTAGCCGACAGCCGGCTGAGCGTGCGCGCCACCTCGAAGCGGGCCGCCATCTGGCCGGAGCCGTTCCAGGCGCTTTCATCGAGCGGGTAGCCGTCCGGTGTGGCACGGCCGTAGAGGGACTGACCGAGGCGGTTGAGTGCGGTCATCACGGGCGCCATGTCCACCAGCGGCGCCTGCGGATCGGCCACCAGGCGCAGCGCCGAGAGCACGTAATGCACGGGATCCTTGAACTTGCGCCCCAGCGAGGCGGTGAACTCGGGCGCGGCGACCAGCGCCTCCAGCGTGAGCGCGATGTCGCCATCGGTGGCGAGGAAACGCTGGCTCAGGCGATCGACCAGTGCCGCGGGTGGCTCGTCGGCGACCAGGAACACCGCCAGCTTGCGGCAGACGTGGCGGGCCGTGGCGGGGTACCGGGCGAGCGCGCCGAGCTGCTCCAGGATCTCGTCCCAGCCGCGTCCGCCCTTGCGCATCTGGCCGAGCACGGTCTTGTCGCCCATGTCATGGCGGCCTGGATGGAACTCGGTCAGTCCCTCGCGGCGGTAGAGCGGCTGCAGCTTCGGCGCCACCTTGGCCGGCGTGTCGCTGAAATTCACGCCCAGCCCGGTGAGCACGCGGGCAAGTTCCTGCACATCGCGCTGGCTGTAACCCCCGTCCACGCCCAGGGTGTGCAGCTCCAGCAGCTCGCGGGCATGGTTCTCGTTGATCCGGCCAGCGGCGTTCTGCTCGTTGTCGAGGTAGCGCAGCATGGCCGCGTGCGTCGCGCTGGCCACCAGCAGATCGCGGAAGCGGCCCAGGGCGTGCGGGCGCAGGGCCTGCTCGTAGTCGCCGACCAGCATCCGCAGATTGGCCTTGGTCTGCCCGACGTTGAAGTGGTTGAACCAGAACCAGACCATCTGCTCACGCAGGCCGTGCGGCGAATGCAGCGCCTGCAGCAACGAACGCACCGCTGCTTCGCGGGCCACCAGGGCCAGACGCTGCTGGTAGGGCTGGCGGTCGTCGCCGCGGCGCAGTTGCTCCAGCTCGGCCACCAGCGTCGGCAACGGCAATCGGGTGATGGACAGGGCCTCGATTGCGCCCTGCACCGGCACCGGCAGCGCAGCATCCGCAGCGGGATGCAGCAGCGCCTGCACGGCATCGCGGCGACCGCGTTCGGCCCAGTCGTCGGCGCTGGCCGCGCTGGCGCCCCAGGTGAGTCGGTCCAGCACGGCCAGATCGGCTGGGTCAATCGCCTGGCGCACGGCGCGGCGCGTGGGCAGCCGGCGCACGGAGGTACAGCCGGCCAGCCAGAGTGCGCCGCCGCTGGCTGTGGTCAGAAAAGCTCTGCGCTGGGACACCGGGCGACTCCAGGAAGAAAATTGCTGCAATGCAACACGAACATGAGGGACTCTCAACTTAGGGATGGTTTGATTTAAGGGTTTACACCTACATTCGCCTCCATGGGTACTGTAACTAACCACTCCAGGGCGCCGTCCCGGGCCGGCTGGGTTCCGATCCGGCCGCTGGGCCAAGCACACCGCACGCAGATTCTTCAGCACCTGCTGGGTCTCGGCGACCAGGACCGCTACCTGCGGTTCGGCTACGCGGCCAATGATGAGCGCATCCGTGCGTATGCCGCATCGCTGGACTTCTCCCACGACGACGTGTTCGGCATCTTCAACCGCCGCCTGCAGCTCGTCGCCATCACCCACCTCGCCTACAGCCAGCTCGCCAGCGCCAACCACGGCGTGAGCCGCATGGCCGAATTCGCGGTCTCGGTGGACCACCGGGCACGCGGCCGGGGCTACGGCGGGCGCCTGTTCGGTTACGCCGTGCGGCATGCGCGCAACCGCGGCGTCGATCGCCTGTTCATCCACGCCCTGAGCGAAAACACCGCCATGCTGCGCATCGCCCGCAAGGCCGGCGCCGACATGCAGCGCGATGGCAGCGAATCGGAAGCCTGGCTGCAGCTCCCGCCGGACAGCCTGGCGAGCCAGATGGAAGAGTTGTTCGCCAACCACGCCGCCGACCTCAACTACGTCGCCAAGGGCCAGCTCCGCCGCCTGCAGTACGTCTGGGCGCGCTACCGGCACTTCCAGCACCGCATGCTCCGGATGGCGGGTGTTGGCCCGCGATAGCCCCACGAACTGCGCGCCAGATGCGCGTTTTTGACCCTCGGCAGACCGCGTGTCTGCCGTTTTCGTTTCCGGCGCTCGGATCAGAGACAGGTTTCACTCAGACAAGGTATTCACAACGAGTTACATAATTGCATAGGATGACGCCCAAGTACCGGCTGCTTCTGCCGATTCCGTACAGACCTGTTCAGTTCACTCCATTGCCCGGAACGCCCCATGCCCACCCAAGTCTGGATCCTCGCCCTCGCCGCGATCGCTGGCATCGTCGGACTGGCGGTGCTGGTGCTGCGCCGCTCCAGCACCGCCTCGTCCGCCAAAGCCGTCGAGCTGCCCACCGAATGGCCGCTGACCCAAAGGCCGATCTTCTCGCCCGAGGAGCGCGCCCTGTACCGCCAGCTCCGCACCGCCCTGCCGCACCACACCATCCTGGCCAAGCTGCCGCTGGTGCGCTTCTGCCAGCCGGAGGACCGCGAGGAGCTGCGTTACTGGTTCAACCTGCTCGGACCGATCCACGTGAGCTTCGTGGTCTGTGCGGAAAACGGCCGCGTGCTGGCCGCCGTGGACATCGAGCGCCCGAACCGCCCGCCGGCCAAGCGGGTCTCGGCCATCAAGCTGGCGGTGCTCGAAGCCTGCCGCATCCGCTACGTGCGCTGCCGCTCGGACCAGTTGCCGACCGCTGCGGAGCTGCAACTGCTGGTGCCGGCGCAGGGCGAGCAGCCGGGCCAGCGTCCGGCCGTGCCGCCAGCGGCGCGGACCAGCCAGCCGCCGGAGCACGCGCCCGCCGCCCGCCCGGCCGCCAACGACCTCTCCAACCTGCCCGCCTCGGCCGCTGCGGCACCGACGGGGCAATGGTACGAATCCGGCTTCTCGCAGGACTCGTTCTTCGCCCCCGAAACCCAACGCGATCCCTTCGACGACACCCCCGTGCGCGGCCCCGCCCCACCGGCCGCCGGCCCGAAGAACTGGGCCGGCCCGTCCACCAGCAAATTCCAGCCGGGTGACTTCGGCCCGTCCGGCGATGCGGGCGGCGACATCATCGGCCGCCGCTGACCCTTCAGGACCAGCCCGACACCGGCTGGTCCAGAATGCGGGATGACTGTGCCCGCTCCTGCTCCTGCCCCCCAAGACCTTGACCAGCCCTACGCCGGCCTGACCCCGCACGCGGTGCTCGACGCGCTCGACGCCGCCGGCCTGCGCGGCGACGGACGCATCCTGCAGCTCAACTCCTACGAGAACCGCGTCTTCCAGGTGCATCTGGAGGAAAGCCTCGACCCGGATGCACCACTGCCCGGCGTGGTGGTGGCCAAGTTCTACCGCGCTGGCCGCTGGAGCGACGCGCAGATGCTCGAAGAACACGCCTTCACGCAGGCGCTGGCCGACGCCGAGGTGCCCGCCGTGCCGCCGCTGGCGCTGCGCATCGCCGACGATCTGCGCCCCGAAGCCGCTGGCATCGAACTCCTTGGCGACCCGCCGACCCTCGCCAAGCTGAACGGCTGGCGCTACGGCGTCAGCCCGCGCTGCGGTGGACGCTCACCCGAACTCGAAGACCCGCTGACGCTGGAGTGGATCGGCCGCTTCCTGGCGCGGCTGCACCTGGTGGGTCAGCAGCAGCGGTTCCAGCACCGCGTGACGCTGGACGGCAGCGCAGCGGCGCGCGCCTCGGTGCAATGGCTGGTGGACAGCGACCTGCTGCCAATGGGCGCTTTGGGTGGCTGGCACAGTGCCTGTCTGCGGGCGCTGGACGCGGTCGATGTGCGCTTCGAGCGGCACGGCCCGCTGGAGCTGCTGCGCATCCACGGCGACTGCCACGCCGGCAACGTGCTGTGGACCAGCCACGGCCCGCACTTCGTCGATCTGGACGATGCGGTGAACGGCCCGGCGGTGCAGGATCTGTGGATGCTGCTCGGCGGCGACCGGCACGAGATGCAGGGGCAACTCGGCGCCCTGCTCGACGGCTACGAGACCTTCCGCGAGTTCGACCGCCGCGAGCTGGCGCTGATCGAGCCGCTGCGCACGCTGCGGATCGTCCAGCACAGCGCGTGGATCGCCCGGCGCTGGAATGACCCGGCCTTCCCGATCGCCTTCCCGAACTTCGAAAGCCCGTCCTACTGGGCGCAGCAGACGACGCAGCTCCACGAGCAGGTCGAGGCGATGGCGGAGGAACCGCTGATCGCCTGACCTGCTGCCCGGTCAGTGGCAGGTCAGTGGTGAGCGTGCTCGCTTGGCGCGGCGGGCTCGACGTTCAACAGCACGGCGGGGGCCTTCATGCCCTTTGTGGACGTGCCGCTGGCCGGCACCTCCACCCAGTCGAGCTGCCCGGACGGGCAAAGCTGCTGCACCTTGAACCACAGCGGCCCTGCAGTGGCCGGCAACTGTCCGCGCAGCACGAACTCGTCGTACTGCGCATCCGGCAGGCGGGCCTCGTCGCTCCGGGCCGTCCAGACAACCTCGGTCACGTCGTCGGTGACGGTCTTCCCGTGGCTGGTGTAGGGCTGGGCCAGCGGCTCGCGCCGGATCGACAGCGCCCAGCCCGGCTTGGGCATCGGCTTGGCCCCTTTGAAGCCGGACGGGAGGCGCACGGTCACGGTGTGGGTGGGCTGGCCCTCGCAGCCGTGGCTGATCAGCAGCACGGCCTTGTAGGAGGTGCCGGCGATGGCCGAGGGGGTTTCGAGCGCGACATGAGCACGGGCGCCAGAGGCGAGCAGCAGCGTCGAGGCGGCCAGCAGGGCCAGCGTGCGGCGGGTGGAATGCAGGGTCTTGGTCATGGTCAGGTTCCTTGGGACTGGTGCGATGCGGGCCATCAAAGGTCGAACTTCAGCTCGGCGCTGTAGGTCCGCTGCGGGTACGGGTGGAAGTTCCAGTACTGGTAGTTGTTCAGGTTGTCGATGCCCAGCGCCGCCGACCACTGGCGGTCGAACTGGTAACGCGCCCGCAGGTCGGTGGTGAAGAACTTCGAGAAGCCCTGGTAGGTGAAGCCGTTCGAATCGCTGTTGTTGAGCGTGCCGTACTGGTTGCTGGCGGCGCGGGCGCCGTAGCTCAGGCTCAGTTGCGGGGTGGCACGCCAGGTCGCCAGCAGGCTGCCGCGCCACATCGGCACCCGCGGCTGCTGCTGGCCAATCGTGTCGCCCGGCGTGGTCACGTAGCCGGCGTTGTCGAGGATCTTCGACTGGGTGTAGGTCACGCTGCTGCTCAGATCGACGCCGCGCCAGCCCACGTCTTGCCCGCGGTAAGCCAGCTCCAGGCCGAAGGTGCGCATGCGGTCGATGTTCTGGGTGCTCGTCACCGCCTTGCCATCGACGACCGTGCTCTGCGAATAGAGCGCGTCCTTCGTCAGTTCGTGGAACAGCGTGGTGCGCCACCGGTGTGCGCCCCCCTCCCATTCGGCGCTGAACTCGGTGGTCCACGACTTCTCGGGCTTCAGGCTCGGATTCGTGACCGGATCGCCCGCCACGTAGGCGCCCGCGCTGCTCAGGCCACCCTGGAACAGCTCGCCCGCCGTTGGCATGCGCACTGCACGGCCGCTGGAGAGCTTGAGCGTCCAGTCTTCGGCAGCCTGGTAGCCCACGGCAGCCTTGGGCGACAGGTAGGTTTCCTGCCGATCCTGGTAGGCGACGCGCTGGCCGCCCGACGCCACCTTGTAGCCATCACCCGCCCGCCACTGCTCGGCACGCAGGCCCAGCACGGTCTTCCACTGCTCGGCCAGCGTCCAGGCGTCCTGGGCATAGGCACTGCGGAGCTGGGTGCGGCCACCGAAGTCGGTGAAGGTGCTGGTCGGACCACCGCTGATCCAATCGCTGGCGTTGCTGACGAGCTGGTGCCAGCGGTAGCGGTCCTGTTGCAGGCCGAAATCGATGATGTGCGCCCCATCCACGCCCAGCGGACGCCAGACGCCCTTCAGCGCCAGCGTGTCCCAGCCGGTGCCGCTCAGGTCGGTGAGGCGACCCGCCCCGCCCAGGTCGGCGGCGGGCTTGGCAACGGTCGGCGTGCGCTGGAGGTCTTGGCGGTAGTCGTACAGCGAGGCGGCCACCTCCCAGTCGAAGACCCCGCGGGTGCGGCTCTTGACCGACAGGCCGTGCATGACGTGTTCGAGCTGCTCGCGGGACTGGCCGAAGTCGGTGGCGGCGACCGTGTAGTTCCTGCCGCCGATGTTGGCCGTACCCGAATAGAACGGCTGGCCGCTGGCGTCGCGCAGGTAGCTCTCGGACTGGTTGGTGGTCGTGTTGTGCCACACCCCCAGCGTGTAGGCCGCCCGCACGGTCGGGTCGAGGTCGTAGGCGAGCTTGAGCTTGGCGTGGTCCTGCACCGTGTGGTACTGGGTCGCGCCGCCAAGCAGGTACCAGGGGTTGTTGCCCTTGTCGTTGTCCAGGGCCGCCCCCGTCACCACCGTGCCGGGCACGGCCGTGGTCGCCGTCGAACCGGTGCTGACCAGCTTGCTCGGGAAGGTCAGCGGCTGGCCGGTGCTGTCGGTGCGGTTGAGGTTGAACCACCAGGAGAAACCGCCCTCCCGGCTGCCGAGCGAGGCGCTGGCCTGCTGGCCCGAGTAGGTGGTGTGGGTTCCGTACAACTCGAACGGCTGGGTGAAATAGCCGACCTTGGCGTGCGCCTCGAACTGCTTGGGCATCCGGGTCACGTAATCCACCACCGCACCGACCGAGTTGCCCGGATACGCCGCCGAGAACGGGCCGTACAGCACATCGACCCGCTCGATCTCCTCGGGCGTCACCAGGCCCCAGCGCGGCGTGAAGCTCGCGCCGTTGCCGAGGTAGTTCGACAGCAGGATGCCATCGGCGAAGACCATCGAACGGGCGCTGTTGCCGGTGCCCGAGGCGCGGCTGGACAGCACGGCGTGGTTGTAGTCGCCGATGTAGCGTTTGCGCACCAGCAGGCTGGGGAGGTACTTGATCGCGTCTTCGGCGTCGGTGGCGTTGATCTTCTCGGCCACGTCGGTGCCCTTGATGCCCTCGATGGTGGTCGGGATCTGGGTCGGCAGGGAGGTGGGTTGGCGGCCGGTGACCACGACGATGCCGAGGAAGGTGGACGGGGTTTCGACATCAGGCGCCGCCTGGGCCGCATGGGCGGGCGCGGTGCAGACGAACGGAAAGGCCAGGCCGATGGCCCGGACCAGAGGAAGCTTGTGCATGGGGAGGGGGAATCAGGTCTGAAAAGAAAACAGGACAGCCCGCACCCGACCGCCACGCAGGGACAGTCAGGCACGGATCGATCGGTTTTCAGACCTGGGGAGGCGCGTGGCTGAGCGGCAGCCGGAAATCGTGTCGCCGCAAGACCGCAGCGGCAAACGCCTCGAAGCGCACGGCCGATACCACGAGCGGCGCCGGATCGAAGCCCGTCACCACCGGCAGCGGCATCGCGGCCCCGGCCAGCGGCGCGTGGTCGCAGAAGTCGCAGGCCGACAGGTGCTGGAGGGTCGATTCCAGCGTGACCGCCGCGTCGATCACCCGCAGGTCATCGGCATTGGCGCGACCCGCACCGCCGCTGACGCACCAGTCGCCGGCCACGGCCAGCACCATCTCCCGATGGGCTTGCCGCGACGCCGCCGGATCGGCGGCCCGCAGCGCGTGGGACAACGTCGGCACGAGCACGTTCAGCAGGACCAGCGCAATGCCGATCCAGCCGATGCGTTGGCGCCAGGACGTGGGGAACATCCGGCGATTATCAGCCCAGGATCAGCGCCTGGATGCGCCGGACGTGCGCGGCCGGGTCGTCGAGCTGACCGCCTTCGGCCAGCAGCGCGTTGTCGAACAGCACCTGCGCGAGGTCGTCGAACGTGCCAGATCCTTCCGGCAGTGCGGCGAGCTTCTTCACCAGCGCGTGGTCGGCGTTGACTTCGAGCACCGGCCTGGACGACGGCGCAGCCTGACCGGCCTGCTTCAGCAGCCGGGCGAGGTGGCCGCTCATGTCACCTTCCTCGGTGACGAGGCAGGCCGGCGAATCGACCAGCCGGGTCGTCACGCGCACGTCCTTGGCCCGCTCGCCCAGCGCCGTCTTCAGGCGGTCCAGCGTCGGCTTGAACCCTTCGGCGGCGACCTCGGCCTGCTTCTTCTCTTCCTCGTCCTGCAGCGTGCCCAGATCGACCGCACCCTTGGCAACGCTCTGCAGGTGCTTGCCCTCGAACTCGTAGAGGTGGCTCAGCATCCACTCGTCCACGCGGTCGGTGAACAGCAGCACCTCGATGCCCTTCTTCTTGAAGATCTCCAACTGCGGGCTGTTCTTGGCGGCGGCCAGCGTGTCGGCGGTGATGTAGTAGATGACCTCCTGACCGTCCTTCATGCGCGACACGTAGTCGGCCAGCGACACGCCTTCGTCCGCGTGCGTCGAAGCGAAGCGCAGCAGCTTGGCCAGGCGCTCCTGGTTGGCGTGGTCTTCGCCGACACCTTCCTTCAGCACCGCGCCGAATTCCTTGTAGAACGCAGCGTACTTGGCCTTCTCGGCGGCGTCCTCGTGGTCGGCCAGCGATTCGAGCATCGACAGCACGCGCTTGGTCGAGCCTTCGCGGATCGCCTTCACGTCGCGGCTTTCCTGCAGCAGCTCGCGGCTCACGTTCAGCGGCAGGTCGGCCGAGTCGATCACGCCCTTGACGAAGCGCAGGTAGGTCGGCATCAGCGCCTCGGCGTCGTCCATGATGAAGACGCGCTTCACGTAGAGCTTCACGCCGCCACGCTTGTCGCGGTTCCACAGGTCCATCGGCGCCTTGGCGGGGATGTACAGGAGCTGCGTGTACTCGGTGCGGCCTTCGACGCGGTTGTGCGTGTAGGCCAGCGGGGCGGTGGTGTCGTAGGTGAGCTGTTCGTAGAACGCCTTGTACTCGGCGTCGGTGATGTCGCTCTTGCTGCGCGCCCAGAGAGCCGCCGCCTTGTTGACCGGCTCCCAGTCCTCGGAGACGACGTTCTCGCCCTTCTCGGCGTCCCAGCTCTCCTTGCGCATCAGCACGGGCAGCGAGAGGTGGTCGCTGTACTTGCTGATGATGGACTTGAGCTTCCAGGTGGACAGGAACTCGTCCTCGCCCTCGCGGATGTGCAGGATGACGTCGGTGCCGCGGGTCTCGCGGGTGATGGTCTCGACCTCGAAGTCGCCCGTGCCCTCACTGCTCCAGCGCACGCCTTCGGTGATCGCCACGCCCGCGCGGCGCGATTCCACCGTGATGCGGTCGGCGACGATGTAGCCGGAGTAGAAGCCCACGCCGAACTGGCCGATCAGGTTGGCGTCCTTGGCCTGCTCGCCTTCGAGCTTGCCCATGAACTCCTTGGTGCCGCTCTTGGCGATGGTGCCGAGGTGGTCGATGGCTTCCTGGGCGGACAGGCCGATGCCGTTGTCGCTGATGACGATGCGGCGAGCGGCCTTGTCGTAGCTGACGCGCACGTCCAGATTGGGTTGGTCCTCGAACAGCGCGTTGTTGTTCAATGCCTCGAAGCGCAGCTTGTCGCAGGCATCCGACGCATTGGAGACGAGTTCGCGCAGGAAGATTTCCTTGTTCGAATACATCGAATGCGTGACGAGGTGCAGCAGTTGCTTCACTTCAGCCTGGAATGACAGGGTTTGCTTGTCCATGGTGGGTCGGTTCTCTTGTGTGCCGAGGTTGTCAGATGGGCAGCAGGGTGAGGGCTGGCGCCGGGTTTTCAAGGACGTGATTTTTCTCGCTGATTTGAAAGAAATTGCTACGAGAACGCACTTCGGCTTGCATGTGGCTGTCTGCGGGCACGGCGCCTGCGTTACAAGCGGACCCTCGGATCGGTGGCGCGTCCCCCGGACCTTCGGGCTTGTCCGATGTGATTTACAGCACGGGCGGGATCACCGATCATCGGCCTTGCGCCTTCCATTTTTCAATTTCCGCCGACCCGACCAACTCCGTGGCAGCCGACACCCTCACCGATGGACCCCAGAGCACCCTGTCCGGGGTCGCGCGCGTGCTGGTACACGCCGGAAAAATCACCTCGCGGGTCGCCGAAGACCTCGCGCGCACCGCCCGTGACCAGCGCCGCAGCTTCGTCTCGGCCGCGGTCGCTGCACAGGCGCTCAGCCCAGCCGATCTGGCGCATTCGCTGTCGAGCGCGCTGGCGATTCCGCTGCTCGATCTCGATGTCGTCGATGTCACCAAGCTGCCGCAGAACCTGGTCGATACGCGCACGCTGTCGCAGTACCAGGTGCTGGTGCTGGGCAAGCGCGGCAACCGCCTGTTCATCGGCGGCGCGGACCCGACCGACCAGGAAGCGGTCGATCGCATCAAGTTCGCCACGCAGCTCACGCCCGAGTGGATCGTCGTCGAGTACGACAAGCTCGCCCGCATCGTGGACGCCAAGACCACCTCGGCCAACGACGCGCTGGACTCCATCGTCTCGGGCGAGTTCGACTTCGATGTCGAGGAGCAGGATCCCAACGCCAAGCCCGACGAGGAAGTCACCGCCGAGGTCGAGGACGCGCCGGTGGTCCGCTTCCTCCAGAAGATGCTGATCGACGCGATCAACATGCGCGCGTCCGACCTGCACTTCGAACCCTACGAGAGCACCTACCGCGTGCGCTTCCGCATCGACGGCGAACTGCGCGAGATCACGCAGCCGCCGGTGGCGATCAAGGACAAGCTCGCCTCGCGCATCAAGGTCATCAGCCGGCTCGACATCGCCGAGAAGCGCGTGCCGCAGGACGGCCGCATGAAGCTGAAGTTCGGCAACAAGGCGATCGACTTCCGGATCTCGACGCTGCCGACGCTGTTCGGCGAGAAGATCGTGATCCGGATCCTCGACCCGTCCTCGGCCAAGCTCGGTGTCGATGCGCTGGGCTACGAGCGCGACGAGAAGGAGCGGCTGCTCGCGGCCATCAAGCGGCCCTACGGGATGATCCTCGTCACCGGCCCGACCGGCTCGGGCAAGACGGTGTCGCTCTACACCTGCCTGAACATCCTCAACCAGCCCGGCATCAACATCTCGACCGTCGAAGACCCGGCCGAAATCAACCTGCCCGGCGTCAACCAGGTCAACGTCAACGACAAGGCGGGGATGAACTTCGCCACGGCGCTGAAAGCCTTCCTGCGCCAGGATCCGGACGTGATCATGGTCGGCGAAATCCGCGATCTGGACACCGCCGACATCGCCATGAAGGCCGCGCAGACCGGCCACCTCGTGCTGTCCACGCTGCACACCAACGATGCTCCGACGACGCTGACGCGGCTGCTCAACATGGGCGTGCCGCCGTTCAACATCGCGGCCAGCGTGATCCTGATCACCGCGCAGCGGCTGGCGCGGCGCCTGTGCGAGAACTGCAAGGCCCCGGCCGACTTCCCCCGCGAGGCGCTGCTGCGCGCGGGCTACAAGAGCGAGGATCTCGACGGCTCGTGGAAACCGTACAAGGCGGTCGGCTGCTCGGCCTGCAACAACGGCTACCGCGGGCGCGTCGGCCTCTACCAGGTCATGCCGATCACCGAAGCGATCCAGCGTGTCATCCTGGCCCAGGGCAATGCGCTGGACATCGCCACCCAGGCACAGCGCGACGGTGTGCGCGACCTGCGTGGCTCCGGACTGCTCAAGGTTCGCGTGGGCGTGACGACACTGGAAGAAGTGATCTCCGTCACCAACCAGTGACCGTGACGCGATGACACGATGGCCCAATGACCCGATGAACCAGTACACGAGCCGGTGAGCGGCGCACGGAGACGCAATGGCCACAGCGGCTGCATCAGCATCAGCATCGAAGAAGGTCAAGGACTTCATCTTTGAGTGGGAGGGCCGCGACCGCAACGGCAAGCCCGTGCGCGGCGAGCTGCGCGCCGGCGGCGAGGCCATGGTCAGCGCGAGCCTGCGCCGGCAAGGCATCCTCGTCAGCAAGGTCAAGAAGCGCCGGATCTCCGGCGGCAAGGCGATCAAGGGCAAGGACATCGCCATCTTCACGCGGCAGCTCTCGACGATGCTGAAGTCGGGGGTGCCGCTGCTGCAGGCGTTCGACATCGTGGCCCGCGGCAGTCCGAACCCGCGCCTGACGCGCATGCTCAACGACATCCGCGGCGACGTGGAGACCGGCACCAGCCTGTCGGCCGCCCTGCGCCGCCATCCGCTGCATTTCGATGCGCTCTACTGCAACCTTGTCGAAGCCGGTGAAGCCGCCGGCATCCTGGAAACCCTGCTCGATCGTCTGGCCACCTACCAGGAAAAGACGATGGCGCTGAAGCAGAAGATCAAGTCGGCGCTGGTGTATCCGGTGGCCGTGCTGGTCGTGGCCTTCGTCGTGGTCGCGGTGATCATGATCTTCGTGATCCCGTCGTTCAAGGACATCTTCACCTCCTTCGGCGCCGACCTGCCGACGCCGACGCTGGTCGTGATTGCCATGTCCGAGGTGTTCGTCAAGTACTGGTGGCTGATCTTCGGCAGCATCATCGCGGCGGTCTACTTCTTCATCGAGAGCTGGCGCCGTTCCCCCAAGATGCAGGTCGCCATGGACCGGATGCTGCTCAAGCTGCCGGTGTTCGGCGATCTGGTCCACAAGGCGACGGTCGCGCGCTGGTGCCGCACGCTGTCCACCATGTTCGCCGCCGGCGTGCCGCTGGTGGAGGCGCTGGATTCGGTGGGTGGTGCCTCGGGCAACGCCGTGTTCGCGATCGCCACCGAGCAGATCCAGCGCGACGTGGCCACCGGTGCCGCACTGACCTCGTCGATGCAGTCCACCGGCATTTTCCCGAGCATGGTGCTGCAGATGAGCGCGATCGGCGAGGAGTCCGGGTCGCTCGACCAGATGCTCGGCAAGGTGGCCGACTTCTACGAGCAGGAGGTGGACGAGGCGGTCAAGGGCCTGTCCACGCTGATGGAGCCAATCATCATCGTGATCCTCGGCACCATCATCGGCGGCATCGTGGTGGCGATGTACCTGCCGATCTTCAAGCTCGGTCAGGTGGTCTGAGCGCATGGGTCTGGACCTCGATCCCACCGTGGTGGCTTGGCTGCTGTCGCCTGTCGGTCTGGCGCTGCTCGGGCTGTGCATCGGCAGCTTCCTGAACGTGGTGGTGCATCGGCTGCCGCGCATGATGGAGCGGCAGTGGCGCACCGAAAGCGCCGAGCTGCTGGGCGTCGCGGCCACGCACCCGCCCGGTGACGACGGCACGCCGCTGAGCCTGTCGCGCCCGCGTTCGCGCTGCCCGCACTGCGGCCACGTGCTGCACTGGCACGAGAACATCCCGCTCGTGGGCTGGCTCAAGCTGGGTGGGCGCTGCTCGGCGTGCCAGGCGCCGATCGGGCTGCGCTATCCGCTGGTCGAGGCGGGCTGCGGGCTGCTGTTCGCGGCGATCGGCTGGCGCTTCGGGGCGCAGCCGGTGGCGCTGCTGTGGTGCGCGTTCGCGGCGATGCTGCTGGCGATGTCGCTGATCGACTGGGACACGACACTGCTGCCCGACTCGATGACGCAACCGCTGGCGTGGGCGGGGCTGATCGCGGCGGCGATGGGCTGGATTCCGCTGACGCTGTCGCAGTCGCTGTGGGGCGCGGTCGCGGGGTACCTGAGCCTGTGGAGCATCTTCTGGCTCTTCAAGCTCGCCACCGGCAAGGACGGCATGGGCGCGGGCGACTTCAAGCTGCTCGCGGCCTTGGGCGCGTGGCTGGGGCCGGCGATGCTGCTGCCGATCGTGCTGGGGGCGTCGCTGCTGGGCGCGGTGGTAGGCATCGGGATGAAGCTGAGCGCCAATCTGCGCGAGGGGCGTTATGTGCCGTTCGGGCCGTTCCTGGCGGGCGGCGGCGCGGTCGTGCTGCTGGCGGGCAGCGAGCGGGTGGTGCGGTGGATGGGCTGGGCGTGAGCGCGCAAGCAGGCCGACCGGTGCGCCGCGTCGGTCTGACCGGTGGCATCGGCAGCGGCAAGAGCACCGTCTGCCGCATCCTGCGTGACCTGGGCGCCTGGACCGTGGACACCGACGCCATCGCCCACCGCCTCACCGCCCCTGGTGGGCGCGCGATGGCCGCCATCGCCGCGCACTTCGGCCCCGAGGTCATCGCCGACAACGGCGCCATGGACCGCACCCGGATGCGCGAGCGGGTCTTCGCCGATCCCGCGCAACGCCGTGCCCTGGAAGCGATCCTGCACCCCATGATCGGCGAGGACACCCGCGCCGAAGCCGCCGCCGCACCCGACGGAGCGATCGTCGTGTTCGATGTGCCGCTGCTGGTCGAATCCGGCCGCTGGCGGGCGCAGGTGGACCGGATCCTGGTGGTCGATTGCGCCGTCGAGACCCAGATCGCCCGCGTCATGCAGCGCAATGGCTGGACCGCCGCGGCCGTGCAGCGCATCATCGGCCAGCAGGCGAGCCGGGCACAGCGGCTGGCCGTGGCAGACGACGTGGTCGTCAACGACGGGCTGAAAATGGCAGAACTGGCAGCGGAAGTTCACAGGATCTGGTCCGGCTGGCTGTGAAACAATCGTCGCGACCGGGCCGCGCCAGCGCCCGGACCACGGGAGCGCAGGGCCTTGATCTACTACGAATACCCCTTCACCGAAGGCATCCGCACCATGCTGCGGCTGGAGCGCCTGTTCACGCGGCTGGCGCAACTCGTCCCCAAGGACAGCGCCACCGACCACCACTACGCGCTGGCCACGCTGTTCGAGATCATGGACGTGACCTCGCGCACCGATTTCCGCACCGACTTGCTGCAGGAACTCGCCCGTCAGCACGAACTCTTCGAGGGCTACCGCGGCAACCCGTCCATCTCGGAAGGCGCGCTCAACCTCGCCATCGACCGCATCAGCAGCGCCCACCGCCGCCTGCAGGCCACGCCGCCCAAGCCCGAGCAGTCGCTGGCCTCGAACGAGTGGCTGATGAGCGTGCGCAGCCGGATTCACATCCCGGGTGGGACCTGCGAGTTCGACCTGCCCGCCTACTTCGCGTGGCAGCAGGAACCGTCCAACCGCCGGCGGCATGACCTGCTGCGCTGGGTCGGCGTGCTCGATCCGCTGGCGGAGGCGCTGGAGGTGAACCTGGGGCTGCTGCGCGAGGCGGGGGTGACGCAGCCGGTGCCGTTCCGCAGCGGGCTGTTCCAGCAGAACCTGACCGGCAGCCGCCCGCTGCTGCTGGCGCGGCTGCAGGTCGATCCGAGTTCCCACCTGATCCCCGAGATCAGCGGCAACCGCGTGCTGCTGGCGATCCGGCTGACCCGCGCCGACCACGAGGGCAAACTGCGCCCGATGACCGACAGCATCCAGCTTCCGCTGACCTTGTGCGCCTGATGTGCGCCTGAGCTGAACCACCGCATGAACCCCACCAACACCCCGGCCGGCGCCGGCCGCCCAGCGCCGCAAGTGCCCTGCCCGTCCTGCCGCGAGATGACGCTGTTCGCGCCGAGCAACCCGTGGCGCCCGTTCTGCAGCGAGCGTTGCCGCCAGCGGGATTTCGGAGCGTGGGCCAGCGAGTCGTTCAGAGTCGCTGCGGTCGAGCCGCCGGACGACCAGGGCAGCCCCTGATCCTCGGGCTTCCTGACGCTCAGGCTTCGCGGTGCGTCGGTCCGGTGTGGCCGCGCTCTTCGGCGAACCACTGCAGCACGGGAACCGTGCCCGGCAGCACCGGCACCACCGCCACCGGCAGTGCCTGCCACGCCATCTGCTGCGCCTCGCGCATCTCGAACGTGCCGGTCCACGCATAGACCTTGCAGAAATGCAGCCACACCCGTGCGTGCGGGTAGTCCATGACCAGCTCTTTCCACGGCTGCACCACGTCCGGTCCAGTGCCGATGGTGATGCCGAGTTCTTCCTGCAGCTCGCGGCGCAAGGCGGTTTCCACCGACTCGCCCGCTTCGAGCTTGCCACCCGGAAACTCCCAGTAGCCGGCGTAGACCTTGCCCTCGGGGCGCGAGGTCAGCAGGAAGCGGCCGTCGTTCCCCGCCGCGTCCCGCTCGATCAGCACGCCGACGGCGACCTCCACGGGTGTGCGATCAGACATGGTCGAGACCATCCGGCACGTCGCCGCTGAGGACTGGCGCACCACCCGCCACGTTCACCGGGACGGCATGGCTGCCAGCGTGGTCACGGGCGAACTGGTAGGCCACCCGCCCCGAACGCGAACCCCGCTCCAGCGCCCACAGCAAGGCCGGTTGCCGCGCCGCCTCGATCGCGGCTTCGGTCACACCGAAGTGCCGCAGCCACTGCCCGACGATGGCCAGGTACTCGCGCTGGCTGAACGGGTAGAAGCTCACCCACAGCCCGAAGCGTTCGGACAGCGAGACCTTCTCCTCCACCGCCTCGCCGGGGTGCATGTCGCCGTCGTCGGTGTAGGTGGCGCCGAGGTTGTCCTTCATCTGCTCGGGCAGGAGGTGGCGGCGGTTGCTGGTGGCGTAGATCAGCACGTTGTCCGAGGTCTGCGCCACGGTGCCGTCGAGGATGGACTTCAGCGCCTTGTAGCCGGACTCGCCTTCGTCGAAGCTCAGGTCATCGCAGTAGACGATGAAGTGTTCCGGCCGCTCGGCGATCAGGTCCACAAGGTCCGGCAGGTCGGTCAGGTCGGTCTTGTCCACCTCGATCAGCCGCAAGCCCTGGCCGGCGAACTCGTTCAGGCACGCCTTGATGAGCGAACTCTTGCCCGTGCCGCGCGCGCCGGTCAGCAGCACGTTGTTGGCGGGGCGGCCGGCGACGAACTGCGCGGTGTTGCGCAGCAGGCGTTCCTTCTGCGTGTCCACTTCCTTCAGGTCAGCGAGCTTCAACGGCGCGATGTGGCGCACCGGCTCCAGCACGCCGCCCTGGCCGCGCTTGCGGTAGCGGAAGGCGATGGACGCGCTCCAGTCCGGGGCGCGCAGCGGGTGGGGCAGGACGGCTTCGAGGCGCGCCAGCAGCGCCTCGGCCCGGGTGATCAGGCTGGTGAAATCGCTCATGCGGGCGCCTTCCTTGAACTCAATGAATCATCATCTGCAGCGACGCGTCGAGGTGCTCGACCGGGCTGCGCTTGAAATCGGAGCGGGCAAACCGCTGCAGCCGCCCGAGGCAGTAGCTGGTCAGCATCGACGCCTGCGCGGCGGCTTCGGCGGTCGGCGCCAGCGAGCCGCGGGCGTCGGCGGCCTGGCGCAGGCTCTGGCGCAACTGCGACTCGATGCGGTCGAAGAACTGGTTCATGCGCGCCTGCAGCCTGTCATGTTCGAGCACCAGCGCATCACCCACCATCACCCGCGCCATGCCCGGGTTCTTCTCGGCGAACTGCAGCAGCACGGCGACGCTGTGGGCGGCCTGCACGCGCGGGTCCGGCTCGCGCTCGACGACCTGGTTGACGAGGGAGAAGACGCTGGTCTCGATGAACTCGATCAAGCCCTCGAACATCTGCGCCTTGCTGGCGAAGTGGCGGTAGAGCGCCGCCTCGCTCACGTCCAGCCGACCGGCCAGCGCGGCGGTGGTGATGCGCTCGCCGCCAGGCTGTTCGAGCATCTGCGCCAGCGTGTGCAGGATCTGGACGCGGCGCTCGCCCGGCTTGGGCCGCTTGCGCACGGGGGCCGCAGCAGGCGCGGGTGGTGCGGCAGGGGACGGGCTGGCGGAATCGGGGGCGTCGGACATCGGGTCGAGCACGGCGGATCAGGGCGTCAGGGGTGGGTCGGCAGGCAGGCCGACGGTCAGCGCCAGCGGGCCAGCGCCTGAAGGCTGCGGATTCTGGCACACACGTATCCCGGCCGATGCGCGCGCGTCTGCCCGATCCAGCGCCGCATCCACACCGTGCCCATGCCGACCCGCCGCGCCGCTTTCTGGTGTTCGAGCGTGTCCTCGACCAGCACGCAGCGGTGCGGTTTCACCTTCAGCCGCACGGCGACATGGCGCAGCATCCGCGCATCCGGCTTGGGGCGCAGGTGGCCGAACATCGCCATCTGCTCGATGGTGATCACGCCGTCGAAGTAGCGCCACAGGCCCAGTGTGGTCAGCACCCGCTCGGCGTAGGCGCGGGGGGCGTTGGTCAGGATGAACTTGCGCCCCGGCAGCCGCGCCAGCGCCGCGAGGTCGTGCGGGTGGCTGCGCAGGCGCGACTCCAAGCCGGGCAGCGCGTGGGTGTCGTGCAGGAAATGCGCCGACTTCACGCCGTGGTGGCGCACCAGCCCGAGCAGCGTGGCCCCGTAGCGCCGCCAGTAGTGCCCGCGCAGCGCCTCGGCGTCAGGGCGGGACAGCGCCAGCTCGCGCTCGATGTAGGCGGTCATCGCGGCGGAGATGCCGGTGAACGCGGCGGTCGAGGCGTCGTGCAAGGTGTCGTCGAGGTCGAAGAGCCAGACCGGCGCCCCAGCCTTGCCACGCGGCGTCGCCACCTCAGCGTGCCCGGATCATCGTCCCGAACGCCTGATCGGTCAGGATCTCCAGCAGCAGCACATGCGGCACGCGCCCGTCGATGATGTGGACCGCGTTCACGCCGCACTTGGCTGCGTCGATGGCACCGGCGATCTTCGGCAGCATCCCGCCCGAGATCGTGCCGTCCTCGACCAGCTCGTCGATGCGGCGCGAGGTCAGCTCGGTCAGCAACTGGCCTGCCTTGTCGAGCACGCCCTTGATGTTGGTCAGCAGCATCAGCTTCTCGGCCTTGAGGATCTCGGCCAGCTTGGACGCCACGAGGTCGGCGTTGATGTTGTAGCTCTCGTTCTTCTCGCCGAAGCCGATCGGGCTGATGACGGGGATGAACTGGTCGTCCTGCAGCGCCTTGACCACGCTCGGGTCGATGGACTCGATCTCGCCGACCTGGCCAACATCATGCTCGATCGTCGGGTCGCTGTTGTCGAGCAGCTTGAGCTTGCGGGCGCGGATCAGGCCGCCGTCACGCCCGGTCAGCCCCACCGCCTTGCCACCCGCCGCGTTGATCAGGCCCACGATGTCCTGCTGCACCTCGCCGCCCAGCACCCACTCGACCACGTCCATCGTCTCCTGGTCGGTGACGCGCATGCCCTGGATGAAGGTGCCCTTCTTGCCGATCTTGGCCAGCGCCGCGTCGATCTGCGGGCCGCCGCCGTGGACGACGATCGGGTTGATGCCGACCAGCTTGAGCAGCACCACGTCCTCGGCGAACGCCTGCTGCAGCGCCGGGTCGGTCATCGCGTTGCCGCCGTACTTGATGACCATGGTCTTGCCGTGGTACTTGCGGATGTAGGGCAGGGCCTGGGCGAGGATCTCGGCCTTGTCGCGGGAGGCGATGTGGGAGAGGTCGGCGGGGGCGTGGGACATGCGGGACTCCGGAGAATGCGGTTCGAGGCGATCTCCGGATTCTAGGACTGCCCATCGCCTCAATGCATCGGCACCGGCATCGGCTCGAACAAGGCCGCCCGCGTCGGCACCGCGTCCGCGTGGATGCGCACGTACAGGGCATAGCAGCGCGACGAGGGCCGTGCGCCAAACTGGTCCGCCAGCGCCGCCGCACAGGCCGCGTACTGCCGCAGCGCCGCCGTGCGCTCGCCCTGTGCCGCCAGCCCCCGCATCAGCACCATGTGCGCAGTCTCGTCGGCACTGTCGATCTGCAGGAGTGCGCGGGCATGGCGCATCGCGGCGTCCGACTGACCTGCCGCCTCGCTCGCATGCATCAGGCCACGCTGCAACTCCAGCGCCAGCCCGGCCGCCCGTGCCCGCTGCACCGCGCACCAGCGGTCGAACTCGTCACAGTCGGCCAGGCCGAACGCCGCCAGCAACTCGCCCCGCCAGACCCGCGTTCCCGCCAGCCGGCACGCAGCGGGCGCCCCCGGCTGCAGCGCCTGTGCCAGCACCTCCAGATCGGTGACCACCGCCGCGCCTTCACCCGCGAAGGCCACCCGCCGCGCATCGATCTCCAGCGCCCCCGGCAGCACCCGCCGCAACTGCGACAGCGCCACCCGCAGGTTCGCCCGCGCCGCCGCGTCCGGCCACTCGCTCCAGAGCATCCGCGTCAGCGTCGTCCGCGCCACCGGCTGTCCCTCCACCCCGAGCACGTACAGCAGCGCCTGGTGCTTGTCCGGCAGCGTGCGCGCCAGATCGGCGCCGTGCCACCAGAGCCGCGGCGCCCCGAGCAAGTGCATCTGGAGAACAGCCGGTGCGCTGTCGGGAGGGTGCAGGGCCTGCAGCGACTGCAGCGACTGCAGGGCGTGCGAGGGGTGCGTTTGTTCGTGTTGTGCCTGCATGCGGACCTCCCGTGGACTCTGTTGTTCCGATTCTGCGCATTGGCAGACCGCGAAAAAGTCCCGAAAATGGGGAGTGTCTCAGCACAGGACACCGCGAGTCCCAGGGAGCACCACATGCGCTATCGCCTCGTCCAGGATGCGGACCTGCCCGCCGTCCTGGCACTGTTCGACCGCAATGGCCGCTGCGCCGTCTCGCCACGGGTGCGCGAACACCTGCCGCGGCTGTGGTCGGAATGGCTGGCGCAGGACCGGCGCGCTCCGAAATCCTTCGTCCTCTGGGAAGACCTGCGCACACCGCACGCCCCCCGCGTGGAGGCCATCGGCACCGGCCATTTCGTGCGCGACGAGGTGTACGACCTGCTGATGAGCGTGCCGCAGCCCTACCTGATCGACCGCCTGTACGGCATGGTGCTCGACGGCCACCAGCCCTTCCTCGACCAGCGCGAGATCGCCCGCGGCAATGCCGGCGGGGGCCTGAGCCTGCTGATGTCGCTCTACCTGCAGCGCGAACACGACCTCGACCACCCCGACAGCCAGCGCATGCGGCCCCTCGGCGCGGCGGCGTGGTACTTCTGCCATGCCGGTTTCAATGTGCGGCGGCTGCTGAGCGAGGTCTACGGGCGACCGGGCGGGGCGTACATGGCGGCCGGGGGCTTCGAGCTGGTCCAGGTCTTCGAGTCCAGCCCGGACCTGCCGACGGATACGCCTGACAGCGAGCCACACCAGCTCGCCATCGACCGCGCCAACCAGCCACCCCGCGCCATGCAGCCGATGTCGCTGTGGCTGCTGCACCCGCAACCGCCCGTGCTGGGCCTGCCCCCGTCACAGCAGACGGTGGCGATCTACGCGCTGCAGGGCGACACCGACCGTGCCATCGCCGCCCGGCTCGGCATCTCCCCCGACGCGGTCAAGCAGGCGTGGCGCGGCATCCTCACGGCCGTGTCCACCCACATGCCCGACCTGTGCGCCGACACCACCGACGCGACCGCCAACGGGGCCACGCCGGTGCGCGGGGCGGAACACCGGCGCGTGGTCATCGAGTACCTGCGCCAGCACATGGAAGAGCTGCGGCCCTGGGTCAAGCGGGCTGGGCCGTAACCGACGTGCCCAGCGCCAGCCGCGCCCACGCCACGAAGAAGAAGCCGTAGATCAGCACCGAGGACCAGCCCAGCGCGTTGACCGTGCCCGCCAGCACGGACTCCAGGCTGATCAGCAAGCCCGCCACCTGGACCACGGACAGCCACGGCGCCGCAGCGCGCTGCAGCACGGGCGACGTCTGGGTGCGCAAGCCCCGGATCGCCGCCGCGTAGGCCAGCAGCCCCGCGCCGAAGTAGCGGGTCATCAAGGCCAGCGCCCCTTCGACCGGCGCGATGCCATAGAGCGACAGCACCAGCGCCGGAGCCAGCACGAAGCCCAGCCCGAACAAGAAGGTCACCCAGAAACCCAGCGTGCAGAGTGTGCGGAAGTTCATGAATCACTCCTGGTTGAAACACGGCCGCACTACAGCAGCACCCCGTTAACACCCCGTGAATCACGCGCAAGTGGCGTGGATTCACGGGCGACTCACGCTAGCGCAACACCCCGGATGCACGGTGGGGTTCCTGACTCTCCAGGAGATTCACCATGCTGTTCCGGCGAAATCCCCGCGCGGCGGTGTGGCCGATGTGGTGCCTGGTCGCATGGCTGATGCTGCCCGCTGACCGTGCCCTCGCAGCAGCGCCGCCCGCCCCCGCCCTAGAGCTGATGCACGACCTGATGCGCTGGGCCGGCAAGCTCACCGGGCTGCCACCGACCGAGCTGCCCACCCTGACGGCGCTGCCAGAGATCGAACTGGCCCGCCGCGTCTGCCCCGACGAGCCGCGCCACTGCCGCACGCTGATCGCCGTCTACGACACCGACCGGCAGGAGGTGCTCTACCGCGACACGCTCGACCTGCGCGACGAGACCGACCAGTCCTACATCGTCCACGAGCTGATCCACCACCTGCAGCACCGCCGCGACGGCGACGCGCTGTTCGCCAATTGCCAGCAGGTGATCCAGGCCGAAACCGAAGCGTATGCCGCCCAGAACCGCTACCTGGCGCACTTCAAGCAGTGGCGGCGTGTCGGCGAGATGCTGCGCTTCACGCACTGCCCGGCCGCCACCGCCGCACCGCTGGTCACGCCGGGCGAACCCGCGGCGCTGACCTCGCGCTCGCCGCAGGGTCGGTAACCCCGGCACGCGCCGTCCATTTACGCCGCATCAACACCGTGGTGCGACAGTGCCCTGGCCTGTTTCCTCTCCACCGAGCACCGCTCATCCCGCCCATCCAGTCCATCCCGAAAGCAAAAGGAGTCCTGCCATGTACACCCGACTCTTGACATCCTCCCCGCCCTAAAGGACGGGGAGGATGTCAAAGGACACAACCACGGTTCGCTGATGGACCTGCCGCCGACGGGCCAAGCGGTGCGCCTCGAAGGCATCGACCTGATCGAGACCGGGCCGGACGGGGTGCGCAGCGTCACCGGGCTGTTCGACTCGGCGACGCTGCTGCGCCAGATGGGCATGGGGGTGGAGATCCGGCCACCGGCCTGAACCGGCGGCGGGCGGCCAGGGGGTGGCCCGTGCGCCCTATACTGCCGCGATGTTCCGGCCCTCCCGTCCCACCCTGCACTGGCTGCTCTGGCTGGTGATCGCGCTGCTGCCGCTGCGCGGGTGGGCGATGGCGCAGATGGCGGCGGCCCCGATCGCCGCCACTCACCACGCCGCAGACGCCCTGCCGCCCTGCCACGGCAACAGCCTCGGCGACACCCAAGCCACTGCCGCCCACGCCGGCTGCTCGCTGTGCGAGGTGTGCCACGCCAGCCTTGGCCTGCCGATGGTCCTCGCGCTGCACCTGCCCGCCCTGCCCCACGCCGCGCCCATCGCCACGCCGATCACCGGCGTGCGTGACGGCCCGCCCGGCCAGCTCTTCCGACCTCCTCGCCACGCGGCCTGATCCGAATCGTGGTGCGCGACCTGCTGGGCGGGTCGTGCGCCGTGCCGTTTCGATCCGTCCGTTCTGTTCGATGAGGTCCATCCATGTTCCGTTGTTTCCCTGCCGCTGCGCTTGCGCTGGTGGCGATGTCGGCCGTTGCCGATCCGGCCGATCCCGCCGATCCACGGGCCACCGTCCCCCCGCTGATCCACCGCTCCACCCTTGCCGGCCGCACCGCGCCTGACCACCCCGAACTTGCCGACTGGCGCACCGTCAACGAGCGGGTGCGGGCGGTCGGCGGCTGGAAGGCGTACCTGAAGCAAACGCAGGCACCGGACGCCCCGACACCGGAGGCCGCCAAATGAAGCGGCCACCCTGTTCCCTGGCCTGGAGCACGCTGGCCGCCGCCGCGGTGCTCGCCGGCTGTGCCACCACCTCGCCCGACGCGGCGATCGAGCCGCTGCAGCAGCAACTCCGCCAACACACTGGCACCACGCTGACCCGTTGGCCCGACGCGCAAGCCCCGTCCGCCGAGACGCGCCAACGCCTGCGCACCCTGCTCGCCGCGCCGCTGACGCTGGACGGCGCGGTGGACATCGCGCTGTTGAACCACCGCGGCCTGCAAGCCGCACTCGCCGATCTCGGCGTCACCCAGGCCGAACTCGCGCAGGCCACCCGGCTCCCCAACCCCGGTTTCTCGTTCAAGCGCACCACCAGCGGCGAGACCATCGAATGGGAGCGCGGCCTGCACCTCAGCCTCGGCCACCTGCTGTTGATGCCGCTGACCCGCTCGCTGGAAGGCCACCGCCTCGCGCAGCAGCAAGCACAAACGACGCTCACGGTGGTCACGCAGATCGCGGGTGTGCGGCGGGCGTGGGTCGAGGCGGTCGCGGCCGAGGAAAGCCTGCGCTACCTGACGCAGGTGCAGGACGCTGCCGCCGCCGGGGCCGAACTGGCGCGGCGCATGGCGCAGGCGGGCAACTTCAACAAGCTGTCGCTCGCCCGCGAGCAGTCGTTCGAGGCCGACGCGGTGCTCAACGTCGCCCGCGGCGAACGCACCCGCGACGCCAGCCGCGAGCGGTTGAACCGTGCCCTCGGGCTGTGGGGCGACCAGCTCGGCTACACGCTGCCCGAGCGCCTGCCCGATCTGCCCGCCGCGCCGATCGAGCAGCCCGACATCGAAAGCCGCGCCCTCGCCCAACGGCTGGACGTGCAGGCCGCGAAGACCGCCACCGAGCAGACCGCCCGCGCCCTCGGCCTGACGCGGGCGACGCGCTTCGTGAACGTGCTGGAACTCGGCGCGGTCCGCAGCAACACCAACACCGGTGAGCGCAGCCGTGCCTGGGAACTCAGTCTGGAGCTGCCGCTGTTCGACTGGGGCGACGCCAAGGTGGCCCGCGCCGAAGCGACCTACACCGCCAGCCTGCACCGCACGGCCGAGATCGCCATCGACGCCCGCTCCGAAGTCCGCGAGGCGTACCGGCACTGGCGCCACACCTGGGACATCGCCCGCCATGTGCAGACCGCCGTCGTGCCGCTGCGCCAGCGCATCCGCGATGAAAACGTGCTGCGCTACAACGGCATGCTGATCGGCGTGTTCGAGCTGCTCGCCGACGCCCGCGCCCAGATCGCCAGTGTCAACAGCGCCATCGACGCGCGGCGCGAGTTCTGGCTCGCCGACGCGGACCTGCAGATGGCGATGCTCGGCCGACCCACGCTGTCCGCCGGTGCGGCACCCGCTTCGTCCACCGCTGCCGATGCTGGCGGCGGTCATTGACTGACACAGGATTCCCCATGCTTTCCCGACTTTCCCGACGCACTTTCTTCCAGGCGGGCGCCGCCGTGGCCGCCGCTTCCGTGAGCCGCGTGGCGATGGCCGCGCTGCCCGAACCCGTGATCCAGACCAGCGCCCAGACCGCCAAGCCGCTGATGCCGCCCGACGGCCGCCCGTATCACCCGGTCGTCACGCTGCACGGCTGGAGCCTGCCCTGGCGCCTGAACAACGGTGTCAAGGAGTTCCACCTCGTCGCCGAACCCGTCGTGCGCGAGATGACGCCCGGC
>NZ_JAAFKF010000047.1 GCF_013299175.1 Sphaerotilus sp. | reverse complement strand
GGTCGGCGTGGACGCCGAGTGTAGCCAAATCGACCGTCTGCAACCCTGCATAGCCGCAAGGGTTGATGCGCAGGTAGGGCGACAGGTCCATCGCCACGTTGAGCGCCACGCCGTGGTAGGTGCAGTGCTTGGCGACCTTGATACCGAGCGCCGAGATCTTGCCCAGCCCGCGGAAGGGGTCGCGCGGATCGGCCGGCCCGCGCAGCGCCCCATGCGCGAACGGGTCGTCCAGCCGCACGTAGATGCCCGGCGCGCTGGCGACGCGGTGGCCGGTGACGCCGAAGCCGGCCAGCGTGCGGATCACGGCCTCCTCGATGCGGTAGACGTATTCCTTGACGTAGATACCCTGGGGACCGATGCGCCGCAGGTCGATCAGCGGATAGGCCACCACCTGGCCGGGGCCGTGGTACGTGACCTGGCCGCCGCGGTTGGTCTGGACAATCGGCACGCCCTCGGGCGCGAAGACGTGTTCCGGCTTGCCGGCGATGCCCTGGGTGTAGACCGGGTCGTGCGCGCACAGCCAGAGTTCGTCGGGCGTGTCGGGCGCGCGGGCGTCAGTGAAGGCGCGCATCGCGGCGTAGGTCGGCTCGAAGGGCACGTGGCCAAGGAATTGCGGAACCAGCATGGCGCGGATTGTCCCACCACCCTGCCCCCACGCCCGGCTCAGAGCCGCACGGGGGTATCGGCCATCGCCAGCATCTCGTCATCGCCACGGCTGTCCCCGTAGGCGGTGATGTGGTCGGGATGACGCCCGGCCAGCCAGTCGGTGATGCGCCGGGCTTTCTCCGGGCCGAAGCAGTTGGCCCCGGCCAGCGCACCCGTGACGCGGCCCTCGGCGGTCGTCACCAGGCAGGAGCAGAGCACGGCATCGAAGCCCTGCGCCGCCGCCCACGGTTCCAGATAGACATCGAGCGAGGCGCTCACCAGCACACAGCAGTCACCGCGGGCCTGGTGTTCGCGCAGCCGTGCCACCGTCGAGGCGCGCAGCAACCCCGGCAGCGCCGTGCGGGCAAACACCGCGCCGGCCTGCTGCACCTGCGCCAGCGTCCGGCCGCCCAGGAAGTGGCCGAGCACGCGCGCCTTGGCCCGGTCGTTGGGCATCCATCCCGCCGCATAAGCGCCCAGCACCGGCGCCATCCAGACCAGCCCGCCCAGAAAACGCAGGGTGCCGCAGGTGTGGCGCAGAAAGGGCATCAGGCTGTCGCGGGTGGACAGCGTGCCATCGAAGTCGAAAAGGGCCAGACGCATGGAGACCAGCAGTGTCCGTGTCAGAGCTTGAGCCGCTTGAACACGGCCTCGGGCACCGAGGTGACGATGGCCATGATCAGCCGCCAGAAGCCCGGCAGATAGACCTCGTCGCGCCGGGCATCACAGGCCGCCACGATGCCCCGGCCCACCTGCGCCGGCGTGGCCCACAGCGCGCCCTTCTTGAACGAGGCGGTCATCGGCGTATCCACGAATCCTGGCTTGATCGTCACCACCGCCACGCCGTGTCGGTGCAGGCGGTTGCGCAGCCCCTGCAGGAACAGGCTGACCATGCCCTTGGCCGCCCCATAGACATAGTTGGACTGCCGCCCCCGGTCGCCGGCCACGGACGAAATCACCGCCAGGCAGCCGCTGCCCTGCCCAGCCAATCGGTTCGCCAGCACGGTACACAGGCTGATGACCGAGAGTGCGTTGGTGTGGATGTCGCGCAAGGTGGTGGCGACATCCGTTTCGCAGGCAGTCTGGTCGGGCAGCGTGCCCTGCGCGATGAGCACGACATCCAGACCACCGAGCCACGCCACGGCCTGCTCGATCAGCGCCGCGTGCGCGGGGAGGTCATCCAGATCGGCCGTGGTGCTGCCAATCCGCTCGGCGCCTGCGGCCCCAGCGCGCACCCGCAAGTCATCGGCCACGGCCTGCAGGCGCCCCGGATGGCGCCCGACCAGATAGACCCGTGCGCCACGCTCGGCCCACACACGGGCCGCCGCAGCGGCAATCGCCGAGGTGGCGCCAAAGACAAGAATGCGTTGCATGGGGAACCGCGGAATCCAAGAAAGACAGTGGGGACAGGCGCACAGGCAGCGCAGAGCAGCGACTCAGGCCGCCAGGCGCCGCCAGAAGCTGGAGGAAAACGCCGGATCGACATAGGCCGAGAACCGATCGAGCGCAGGATACCCGGAGAGGAACAGCGCACGCGGCATCCGTGCGTCCTTGGCCGGGTAGAGCGCACCACCCGCCGCCGCGACCACCGCATCCAGCTCGCGCAGCAACGCCAGGGTCGTTGCACCCCGGTTGGGGAAATCGAGCGCCAGCGTCGCCCCCTCGCGCGGGAACGACAGCCAGCCAGGTGAGCGGCGCGTGCCGAAGGTCTTGAACACCGCCAGGAACGAGCCTTGTCCACGCTGCCCGATGACCGAAAACAGATCGCGGGCCGCCTCGCGCATCGCCGCAGGTGGCAGGACGCACTGGTACTGGAAGAACCCGGCGCGGCCATAGAGCCGGTTCCAATGCGCCACGCCATCGAGCGGGTAGAAAAAGGGCAGGCAGTGGCTCAGCCCCTCGCGCGGGACCGGGCGGTGGTAGTAAAGGGTGTTGAAGGCCCGCAGACTCAGGCCGTTGACCAGCGAGAACGGGGGATCCAGCGGCAGTTGGCGCGCACCGGTCGGCGCGGCCACCGGTGCGCCGCCGGTGCCCACGAAGTCGGCCGCAGAGAAAATGCCCCGCCCACCGCGCAGGCAATCGACCCAGGCCACGGCGTGCGCGTGGTGCGGGCCGAGTTCGGCGTCCAGCGCCCAGTAGCCCTCCAGCCCGGAAAACCGCCGGTTGACCACGCGCAGCACCGGCTGGCTGATGCGCTCCAGCCCGATCTCCACCCAGGTGATCAACCCCGTCAGGCCCAGTCCGCCGATGGTGGCGCCGAACCAGTCGGCATGGTCGGCGGGGGTGCAGGTGCGGCGGCTGCCGTCCGAGCGCAGCAATTCGAACGCGCGCACATGGCAGCCCAGGGTGCCCGCGCCGTGGTGGTTCTTGCCGTGGACATCGTTGGCGACGGCGCCGCCGAGCGTGACAAAGCGCGTGCCGGGCGTGACCGGCAGGAACCAGCCCTGGGGCATGACCAGGGTGAGGATCTCGTCGAGCGTGACACCGGCTTCGGCGCGCAGCACACCGGTGGCGGGGTCGAAGGCGATGAAGCGGTCGAGGCCGCGTGTGCGCAGCAGATCGCCGCCGTCATTGAGGGCCACGTCGCCATAGCTGCGGCCCATGCCGTGGGGCAGCAGGCCGGGTGTGCCACTGGCGGGGATGGGCAGGGCCGCGTGGCGATCCGACAGCGCCCACTCGCGGGCGGCACGGTGCGGCGGATAGCGGCCCCAGGAGGTGGCGCCGCTCGTCATGCCGGGCAAGCGCCGTGCGACGCAGCCACCCCGCGCTGGCGCTCGCCACGCAGCACGACCGCCAGCGCCACCGCCCCGATCAGCACCGCGAACCACAGGGTGGTGAGCCGGATCAGCAGGGTGGCGGCGACCGCGGGTGCCTGCGACTGCCCGGCCCACAGCAGGAGGCCCACCATCGTGGCCTCGGTGCCGCCCAGCCCACCGGGCAGGAAACTGATCGCCCCGGCCAGCACGCCCGCCGAGTACACCAGGGACGAAAACGGCATCCCTTGCGCCGCATCCAGCCAGCCCAGCATCAGGTGAAACGCCCACGCCTCGGCGGCCCAGGCCACCAGGCTCAACCCGAAGGCGGCCAGCAGCACCAGCGGGGTGTGGCAAGCCCGCGCCTGGGCCAGCACACCTGCCAACGCCTGCACGGCGCGACCCGAGCGGCTCTGCGGCGCCAGCCGTTGCCGCAACCGGCCGTGCAGCGACCGCTGCCAGGGCACGGGCAGCATCAGCGGAGCCGACAGCGCCAGCACCAGTCCAGCGCCCGCCGCCGCCAGCAGCCATTGCCCTGGAAACGCCCCCAAGCCCACCACCACCAGCACGACCACCGCCAGCAAGTCGGAGAGCCGCTCGCTGAAGAACGCCGCCATGCTGGCCGCCACGGGCACGCCGCGCGACTTCAGGAACACCGAGCGCAGCGCCTCACCGGCCTTGCCCGGCGTGGTGGTCAGCGCAAAGCCGGCGAGGTAGATGCACAGGCTCGGCGCCACGGGCTGCGCGTGGCCCAGGACGCGCAGGTAGAGCTGCCACCGCACAAAGCGCAGCGCATAGTTCACCAGCGACAGCGCCAGCATCGCCGCCAGCCCCTGCGCACCGATCCGCGTGACCGCGCGTCCCACCTCGTCCGCCCCGGCCCACAGCGACACCCCCAGATACGCCAGCGCAGCCCCTGCCACCGACAGGATCAGCGCAGGCCAGCGCACGCCCTTGCCCAGGTTCAGGCTCATGCCAGGATCAGCATGGTCGTCAGCACCCAGCCGGCGATGGTCACCAGCAAGTGGCGGTCGGTCATCAGATCGCGTGCCGTGTCCTGGCCGCTGCCGGTGTTGTGCAGCATGAACAGGTAGCGGAACATGCCGTAGACGATGAAGGGCAGCGTGTAGATCAGTTGGTCGGTGTGGTGCAGCGCGATGGTGTCGGTGCTCACGGTGTAGAGCGCATAGGCCAGCACGGTGGCCCCCGCTGTCACGGCCAGGAACTGGTCGAGCACCTGCGGCTGGTAGGCCATCAGCACGGCACGCGTGGGCGCCCCTGCCGCCGTGCTGCTGCCCAGCAACTCGGCCCGGCGCTTGGCGAAGCCCAGGAACAGCGTCACCATCAGCCCGCACAGCAGCAGCCACGAACTCGGCTTGATGCCCAGGCCCAGCGTGCCGACCAGCAGCCGCAGCATGAACCCCAGCGAGATGGTGAAGACGTCGATGATCACCATCTTCTTGAGGTGGTGGGTATAGGCCACATTCAGTGCCGCGTAGCCGGCGACCAGGTACAGCGCCGTGGGTGACACCTGTGCAGCCAGCACCAACCCCAGCAGCACCAGCCCCGCCAGCAGCACGCCCGCCGCGCCAGGGGCCACGACACCACTGGCGATCGGGCGGAGGCACTTGGTCGGATGGCGCCGATCGTCCTCCACGTCCTGCAGATCGTTGTAGATGTAGACCGCGCTGGCCATGGCACAGAACGCACAGAACGCCAGCGTAGCCGCCACACCCGATTCGTTCCAGCGGTGTGCAAACACCAGGCCGACCAGCACAAAACCGTTCTTGATCCAGTGGTGCGGACGCATCAGCGCGGCACACCCTGCGCCCAGAGCAATCGGATCAAAGTCACGAACCGCTGTCGTCATGTGGAATCCCCTGAACAAAAAAGTCGCTGAATGCTGCTGCTCTGCTCTGCCCTGGCCGGCCGATGCCGGTCATGGCGCGCAGTTCATGTTCGATAGACGATGCTGACCAGCAGCAGGTGCACCGTTGTCCAGCAAGCGGCCGAATACACCAGCGCCTTGCGTCCCGGCACGTCCGCCCGCACCAGCGCCATGCACAGCAGCGGCCAGAAAAAGAAATCAACGTACTTGACGTAGAAGACATTGCTGGCCGCCAGGACCAGGCAGCCACCCAGGATCTGCACGCTGAGCAGCGCATTGGCACGCATGGCACCCCAGCACCAGGCCACCACCGCCGCGATCACCGCAGGACTCAGCAAGGCCATCCCGCCGAACCCGCTCAGCCGATCCGCCTCCAGCGCGTCGAACCGGGAAAAGATGAAGCCCCCGCGCTCGAACGGCGCGGACAGCGAATACATCGCCACCATCAGCGGCATCCAGCACAGCCAGCGCCGGACCAGCACCGCCAGACCCGGCCGCAGGGCACCCCGCACCGACCCGGCCATCAACGTCGGCAGCAGCATGGCCAGCGCCACCAGCCCGGTGCGCAAGCTGGGCTGCAGGTGGTCATGGAACGGCGGCGGTGTCAGTCCGCCCCAGGCCATGGCCAGCGCCGCCAGCAGGGCCACGGACACGCCACCCTGCACCAACGCGCTCCGGTAGCGCCGTTGCTGCAGATCGTCGAGCATCTGTGCCGCCACGATGGCCAGGCTGGTCTGCCGCACGGCAACCGTCAGCGGCAGCAGCCACAGCGTCATCCATCCCTGCGGGTCGCGTCCGGGTGAAGACCGGCTTGGCAAACGCCACACGGCGGAAGCCATCACCATCAGGGTGGCCAGGGTTTCCGGGTGGCCCCAGAGCGCGGGGCCGAGCTGGAACGGCGAGAAGAAGAACGCCGCCATCAGCACCAGCGACACGGTCACACCCAGGCGACTGCGCTGCGCCAGCACCCCCAGCAAGCCCGTGCTGCCCAGGTGCATCAGCAGCACGGCAGGCCGTGCCAGCTCCCCCCGGTCCAGGTGCAAGGCCCCCAGCACGGCATAGAACACCGGGCCGGACGCCGTGAGCATCTCGCGCAGGAACGTCCGCCAGGGCAACTCGACGTACTGCTGCACGGTGACGAGGTGGTATTTCTCGAAGTCCCCCTGCGCGCCATTCGATGGGTTGTAGCCCACCGCCAACAGCCACACACCGATACACCCCAACACCAGCACGGCCAGCAGCAGCGGAATGGACTGGCGCCCTGTCCGCGCGGAACCGCCTGGGCGGCCCACGCAAACATCCGATTCGGCATTCAAAACAGCGATCAGCTCTTGCATATGTAGCGCGAGGCCCGCATCGGTCAGCACCTGCGGACACGCCTCCCTGAAATAAGAAATTTCAATTCAAGACCAGATGTTATCTTTTGTGCTTGGCATGCCGATCCCCGAGATCCAGGGGCACCGGAGAACTGGTGCAGCATGTTGTGCATTCCATCCCGTTCAACGAATCTGGCATCCGTTGTTTCCGGGTGGCACCTGGGTGCGCTACTGGTACGTGCGCAGCACCCCGCCAGGCAGCGAAGTCCCTTGGGTCAGGTGTGGAGCGGATGCACAGGCGTTGGCCGACCCCAGCCGGTGAAACGCCCGTGCCCGCAGCGCGTGGGCATCCCCCAGATCACCCAGCGCGTCCAGCGTCTCGGCCGCCCGCAGGATCACCGCCACCCGCAGACCCAGGTCCGGCGTGCGCTCGGCGCGGCGGGCCACCTCGAACGCCTGGTCGCGCACCAGTTCGCGGGCGACATGGTGTTGCCCCGGATGGCCGAGCCGCGCCCACTGCCGTGACAGCCGGCACTGGCGCTCCATCAGCTCGCACTGCAGCGTCAAGCATTCAGGATGGAGGCCGCAGGCGTCGAGCGAACGCTGCGCGCGTGCCAGCAGCCATTGCACCCGCTCCAGCGACTCGCCATCGCTGATCCCTTCATCCGCCTCGATCTCGGCATCGGCTTGCGCCATTGCGGTGTCCGCGCCGTCGAGCAGCAGCCGGGCCATCTCGCGGTGGTTGCGCTCCTGGCGAGCGCGCTCCAGCCGCTGGGGCCAGCCCTCGCCACGGGTGTCGCCACCCGTGTCAGGGCGGTCGGTGCTGGTGTGTGGTTCCCTGGAAATCATGGATGCCCCCGCATCTTGGTTGCGCCGCCAGCTCAAGGGCCGGCGATCGTTGCGCGCAGGGTAGGAACGGGCGGGAACGGCGGGTACCCCGTGCCTCAGGGTGGTGCGCGTGTGCGGGGCGGTGGGCGTGGAATCCGCACGCCGGGGGCGGTGCTGCAGGGCGTCAGAGCTGGCTGTACGACAACGTCGCCAGCGTCAGACTGACCAGCGTCCAGACCACGGCACTGCGCATGAGCGCATCGCGCATCTGCGGACGTTGGCTGCCCCAGCGCACCAGCCGCATCAGCAGCAGCGGCCAGAAGAAGAAGTCGATGTCCTTCAGGTAAAGCGCCTGTCCCGTGGCGAGCACTGCAGCGCACAGCGTGATCTGCGCCGTGGAGAGCCGGTAGCCGACCAGCGATGTCCAGCTCCACGCCACCACCGCGGCCATCAGCGCCGGACTGGCCACATTCACCGCCAGCCACCCGCTGTCCAGCGTATCGAGCCGCGAGAAGATGAATCCACCACCCGCGAACGGCGCCGACACCGCATACACCGCCGTGAACACTGGCCACAGCAGCGCGAACCGGACCAGCAGCACGACGGCGCGGGTGCGCGTGTTGAGCCGGTCCCAGGCGTGCAGCCCGAGCGCCAGCAGCGTGAACGCCATCAGGAAGCCGCGGGTGTTGATCTGCGTGGCATGCTGCAGCGACGGGGGCGTGAAACCATCCCAGACACGGTAGAGGAGGTACAGCATCGCCGACGTGACCAGCAGCTTGAGCGCCATGTCCGCGTAGCGCCGCAGCCGCAGATCGTCAAGACAGGACGCCGCCACCACCGCCACGCCCGCCTGGTGGACCAGCACCGTCATCGGCAACAGCCCGATCGAGACCGAGCGGTGCGTACCCCGGCCAGCCAGCAGCGTGGCACCCAGGCCGAGCATCATCAGCAGCATCGCCAGCGCATCCGGATGGCCCCACAGCGCCGGCCCGAACTGGAACGGCGACGCAAAGAACGCCACCGACAGCAGCGCCGCCCGCTGCCACGGCGCACCGGTGCGCAGCGCGACCTGCAGCAGCAGCAGCGTCGAGAGGAGGTGCATCACCAGCCCGACGGCACGCACGCCTTCGGTCGGCAGGTACAGGCTGCCCACCAACGCGTAGAAAGCGGGACCGTAAGTGGTGTGCATCTCGTGCAGGAAGCGGTCCCAGGGCAAGGTCTGGAACTGGTGCAGCGCGACCGTGTGAAACCGCTCGAAGGCGAACTGCGCACCGTGGCTGGGGTTGTAGGACACCGCCAGCGCCATCCAGCCGAACACGATGAAGGCCAGGGTCAGCAGCGCGAGCAGATCCCAGGGTGGCTGTCCTTCCAGCACCGACGCCTCCCCTGGCGGGAATGCATCCCCCGGACTGCCCATGCTCTTCACGCTTGTCACGCCCGCCTCCTTAACACCCTGTTACGTCTGCGCTCATCGTAAGTGGGCAAAAATCACATGTCAACGATTTTGCCAACTTTGTCACGTCAATGGCAGCTTTTGTGCGGTTCAATCCCCCCTGATTCAGGGGTTTCAGATGGTTTCATCCCCCTGTAACACGGGAATGCTGCAGGGCGATCGGGGGTTGCGCCGATCTCAGGCGACGCCATCCCCGCCAGCCGAGCAGCGCGCCGAGGACCACCGCGTAGACCAGCACCTCGCCGTAGCGGTGTTTGGAGGCGCGCATCCAGAAGAAGTGCAGCAGCCCCAGGCCCGCGATGGCGTAGACCAGCCGGTGCAGACGCTGCCAGCGTGCCGCCCCCATGGCCTTGATGGCGCGGTTGAACGAGGTCGCCGCCAGCGGGACCAGCAGCACGAAGGCCACAAACCCCACCAACGCAAACGGCCGTTTGCCCAAGTCCTTGGCGACCGCCGCCGGATCGAAGCCCATGTCCAGCCAGGCGTAGGCCAGGAAGTGCAGCACGGCGTAGAAGAACACGTACAGCCCCAGCATCCGGCGCCAGCGGGCCAGCGCGTTCAGCCCGCTCCACTGCCGCAACGGCGTCACGGCCAGCACGATGCACAGGAAACGCAGCGTCCAGGATCCGGTGCCGCGCAGGATGGTTTCCGCCGGATTGGCACCCAGCGTGTTGTGGAAACCACCCCAGACCCAGCCGACCAGCGGCACGAGGCAGAGCAGCCACAGCAAGGGTTTGGCCGCCGGCCGCAACAGCAGCCGGTTCAATGCAGCTCGGTTCATCACGCGCCCCGGTCAGAAGAACTTGTGCAGGTCCATGCCGGCGTAGAGCGACGCGACCTGCGCACCGTAGCCGTTGAACATCAGCGTCGGGCGCTTCTTGGCGAACAGGCCGTCCTCGCCGATGCGGCGCTCGGTGGCCTGGCTCCAGCGCGGGTGATCGACCTCGGGGTTGACGTTGGAGAAGAAGCCGTATTCCTGCTGCGCGGCCTTGTTCCACGCGGTGCCGGGCTGCTTGTCGGTGAAGCGGATCTTGACGATCGACTTGGCGCTCTTGAAGCCGTACTTCCACGGCACCACCAGCCGCACCGGCGCGCCGTTCTGGTTCGGCAGCACCTCGCCGTACATGCCGAACGCGAGCATCGCCAGCGGGTGCATCGCCTCGTCCATGCGCAGCCCTTCGACGTAGGGCCAGTCAAGCACGCGCGAGCCGACCATCGGCATCTGCTTCGGATCCGCCAGCGTCACGAACTCGACGTACTTGGCGTTGCCGGTCGGCTCGACCTTGCGGATCAGCTCCGCCAGCGAGAACCCGACCCACGGGATCACCATCGACCAGCCCTCGACGCAGCGCAGGCGGTAGAGCCGCTCCTCCATCGGCGCGAGCTTGAGCAGCGACTCCAGATCGAGCACGCCGGGTTTTTTCACCTCGCCCTCGATCGCCACGGTCCACGGGCGGGTCTGGAGCTTGCCGGCGTTGCGGGCGGGATCGGCCTTGTCGGTGCCGAACTCGTAGTAGTTGTTGTAGGTGGAGGCGTCGGCGTAGGCGGTGGGCTTGTCCATCGTCATCGCGCCGGGCACTGCGCTGCGGGCGCCGGGCAGGGCCGCGAGCTTGCCGGGTCGTGCAGCCGGGCTGCTGGCGGCCTGTGCCAGCGCGTCACGGGTGGCCCAACTGGCGAGCACGGCGCCGCCGGTGCCGGCAGCGAGTTGCCGCAGCCACTGCCGGCGGCCTTCGTAGACCGCGCGCGGCGTGATCTCGCTGGGGACGGGGTGGAGAAAACCGTGGTCGGGGTGGCGGTGCGGGCGGGTGGACATGGGGCGACTCCTGGGCTGGACAGCGGGGCAACAGTCCCTCAGTCGCAGCAGAAGCCCGGTTTCTTACACCGGATCACCCCCGCCGCCGCACCGGAGTGGGCAGCACGGGCATGGCAACCGTGGGGATCACCGAATCATGGCCCAAGGGCGATTCCGGTGCAGACAGATGGAGGGCATTGCGCTGGAAGCGGTCCCGGAAATTCTTGCGCGCGAACAGCTTCTGCTGCGCCTCGGCGGGCAAGTCGGTGATGCGCAGCACGTTGTGCCCCACCAGCACATCGACCAGATCCTCCAGCACCCGGATCAGCCCGGTGTCCAGGTGCGCGAAGTTGGCGCTCTTCGGGGAGCCGCCCACCACTTGAAGCAGCTCCGGATGCTCCGGCGGCAGGAACTCTGCGCCGGGCACAGCGTCGCGGTGGATGCGGTCGATCTGGCCGCGGGCATCTCGGTGAACGTAGGGCATGGCAGAACCTCTCTGCACTGCCTATCGGCGGCGGGCGCAGAGGCTTGAGCGACTCACAGTTCCCCGTAGGAATGCAGCCCCGACAGGAACATGTTCACCCCCAGGAACGCAAACGTCGTCACCACCAGCCCGACCAGCGCCCACCACGCCGACACCCGGCCACGCAGGCCCTTCATCAGCCGCATGTGCAGCCACGCCGCGTAGTTCAGCCAGACGATCAGCGCCCAGGTTTCCTTCGGATCCCAGCTCCAGTAGCCGCCCCAGGCTTCCGCCGCCCAGAAGGCGCCGAGGATGGTGGCGATCGTGAAGAAGGCAAAGCCCAGGGCGATGGCACGGTACATGACATCGTCGAGCACCTCGGGCGCCGGCGTGCGTGCATTGAGCACCCCGCGCACCGCGATCGTGAACGCGAACAGCGCCACGCAGCCGCCCAGCACCCGCATCGACTTCAGCACCGCCGCCGAGGTCATCGGCGCCAGATCGCCCAGCAGCCAGAAGCCCGCCAGCACCAGCAGCAGCGCGCCCGGCACGCCCACCAGCCCGGTCCACAGCGAGCGCGCCGTCGCCGTCTTGACGAGGTAGGCCAGCGCCACCATCGCCGACAGCGCGAAGGTGCCGTAGCCGACGAAGTTGGCCGGGACGTGGATCTTCATCCACCAGCTCTGCAGGGCGGGCACGAGCGGCTGGATCTGGTCGGCCCCGCGGGACAGCGAATACCACAGCAGGAACCCGACCGCCGCGCTGACGATGAGCATCACGAAGCCGCCCAGCGAACGGGTCTTGTAGTGGCCCTCGATGTGCAGGTAGATCAGCGTGGTCAGCCAGATGAAGAGCACGAACACTTCATAGAGGTTGCTGACCGGGATGTGGCCGATGTCGGGGCCGATCTGGTGGCTCTCGAACCAGCGCACGAAGGTGCCGACCAGCGCCATGAAGACGGCCGACCACGCGAGCCACGAACCGATGCGCTGCGCGGTGTCGCTGCCGCGGCCGATCAGCAGACCGGTCCAGTACGACAGCGTGGACATGAACACCAGCACGCACATCCACATGATCGCGCTCTGGCTGGACAGCAGGTACTTGAGCCAGAACACCTTGTCGGCCGCGGCCAGATCGGCACCAAAGGCATCCGTTTGCCGCAGGTAGAGCGATATTGCCAGCAAGCTCACCGCCCCGACCCCGAGGCTCAGCGCCCGCAGCGGCGCCCAGAACCAGCCCAGCGCGATCAGACCCGGCACCGCGCACAGCAGGATGCCGCGCTCGTAGCCGTCCATCGCACCGCCGTAGCGTTGCCAGACGAAGCCGGCGCCCGCGATCACGAGCAGCGCGAACAGCCAGTCGAAGGCGCTGCGCCGGCTGAGCGGCGACGCCCGGCCGAGGGTCAGGGTGGTGGTCTGGTTCATGGTGTCTGCAGCATCCTGGTTTTCAAGGCGTCGAAATCCTTGTCCGTGTCGAGCGTCTGGCGGGTGGCCGACAGGGCCAGCGTCACGGTGGTGGACGGGGCGTCCGCCGGGCCTGCGATCCAGATCCACAGACGGCGTTCGCGAATGTAGAGCATCGCAAAGACCCCGAGGATCAGGAAGGCACAGCCCAGGTAGACCAGCTTCTGGCCCGGCGCCCGCGTGACCTGGAAGACGCTCGCCTGCACCTGGTCGAAACTGGTCAGCGACAGCAGCAGCGGCGCCGGGTAGGCGAACGAGTCCGACAGCGACAGCACCGCCTGGCCCATGAACCGCTGCGCCTCTTCGCCCGGCGCCAGTGCGGCCAGCCCGGCGCGCTCGCGCACGAGGTTGAGCAGCTCGAACAGCCCGCCGTTGAGGATGCGGATCAGCACCTCGGAGGTGCGGCCACGGTCGGCCTCGGGCACGTTGGTCTCGATGAAGTCCTGCAGCGCCTGCAAGCCCGCGCTCGGGGTGTCCTTGCGCACGACCTCGGCGCCGGCGAACAGCGTCAGCCCGCGCAGCACGGACGCTTCGAGCTGCTGCGCCAGTTCGGGCTTGTCGGCAGGGGCTGACTTGCGCACATAGCGTTTGGCGGCTTCCAGGCGGCTGGCGGGGTCGGCCAGCGCCGCTTTCATGCCCATCCAGTCGTCCAGCGTGCTGCGTTCATCCGCGGGAATGCGCAGGTAGCGGAACGCCTGGTCCGGCGTGTCGCGCACCCCGGCGAGGAAGACCTTCTGGCCGTCCAGCTCGACCGGGATCATGTAGTTGCTGTATTCCCGCGCCTGGCCCGAGGCATCGCGCAGCTTGTAGGTCACGGACGGGCCGACGTTGTGCAGCTTCTTGTCGGCCTTGACGCGCGCGCCGGAGCCGAGGTGTTCGCCCAGCGAGCCGACCAGATCGACCTTGCGCACATCGGCACCAGAGTTCGAGCCGCCCGGGTTCTCGGCGGCGAGGTTCTCGACGTTGATGGTGCGCAGACCCGTGAATTCGAGCTGGAGCTTGTCGGTCTGGGAGGCGGCGTTGGTCAGCGTGGTGCTGCCACCGACTTCGCCGGTGATCTCGAACGGCGCCCCCAGCCGTCCCATCGGGCGGGCCATCAGCGTCAGCTTCGAGCCACCATCCTCGAAGCTGGACTGGTAGATGGCGACGCCCTTGTGGATGAAGGGCTCGTTGACCTTGACCTTGGCCTCGGTGTTCGTGCCGTCCGGGTCGTGGACGATGATGTCGCTGGCGAACAGCTTGGGCATGCCGGTGTCGTAGTACTCGACGACGAACTTCTTCAGCTCGACCTGGAACGGCAGATCCTGCAGCACGATGCCGCTGGTGAGGTTGATCACCGCAGTGCCGGCAACCGCCTTTTCGGGCACATAGAGGTTGGCGCGGAAGGTGGGGTTGGCGGTGGACAGCCGGTGTTCGGGCGCCACGTCCTTGATGAGTCCACCGCCGGCGTAGGTGGACTTGCCCAGCAGCGCCATCTGCGCGTTGACGATCAGGTCGCCGTCCAGCAAGCCGCCGATGCAGATCAGGACGATGGCGCTGTGGGCCGAGATGTAGCCGAGCTTGTTGGCCGCACCCTGGCGCGCGGCGACCATCACGCCACCTTCGCGCACCTGCGCCTTGCCCTTCCAGCCGTCGTTGGCGAGCACTTCGTTGACGCGGGCCAGCGCCTGCGCACGCGACAGCGGCAGCACGCCGTGGCCCTTCAGGTGGAAGGCCAGCAGCGCGGACTCGCGGATGTGTTCCTTGTAGTTGCGCAGGTCGCCGAGGATCTTGGGCGTGTGCCGCGCGACGCACAGGCTGGTCGAGACCACCAGGAACACCAGGATCAGCAGGAACCAGCCCGTGCTGTAGACCGCGTACAGCCCCAGGCGGCCGAACACCTCCGACCAGAAGGGGCCGAACTGGTTGACGTAGTTGACGGGGGACTGCTGCTGCTTGACGACGGTGCCGATCACCGAAGCGATGCAGATGACCGTGAACAGCGCGATGGCGAAACGCATCGATGACAGCAGTTCAACGGTCGCCTGCTTCCAGCGCGAACCCGCCTGGATCTCTGGGCTGGAAGGGGATGCGGACATGGCGGGCGGAATTATGCGAACGAAAGCTGAATGCAGCGTAAAGAAGCAGAAAGGCCGGTCAGGGACCGGCCTTATTGATCTGCATCAACGGCGGTGGCCGTGCAGGCCAGCCGCCGTGGGGATCTCAATGCAGCCCGGCGATGTAGTCGGCGACAGCCTTGATCTCGCGGTCGTTCATCTTGGCAGCGACCCCGGTCATGACCGCGTTGTTCTTGCGGATGCCATCGCGGAAGGCGGTCAACTGCGCAGTGGTGTAGTCGGTGTGCTGACCGGACAGGCGCGGGTACTGGGCGGGGATGCCGGCACCGGTCGGGCTGTGGCAGCCAGCGCAGGCCGGCACCTTGCGGTCGGCGATGCCACCGCGGTAGATCTTCTCGCCCAGCGTGACCAGATCCTTGTTCTTCGCAGCACCCGGCTTGGCTTGCTTGCTCGAATAGAAGGCGGCGACGTTCTTCATGTCCTCGTCGCTCAGGGCGGACGCGAAGCCCTTCATGATGGCGTTGTCGCGCTTGCCGGCCTTGAATTCGGTCAGTTGCTTGACAAGGTATTCCGGGTGCTGGCCTTGCAGGATCGGGTTGGCGGGCGAGCCGCGCGAGCCGTCGGCCGTGTGGCAAGCGCCGCAGACCTGGGTGGAGATGGCCTGGCCCTTGGCCGGATCGACCTTGGCAGCGGCGGGCTGGGACTCGTTGGCGGTGGCAGCCAGCGGGGTGGCCATGGCGGCCGCCGCGAGCAGGGCAAGAAGCGACTTGACGTGCGATTTCATGGTTGAGCGGCGCAGAGGCAGACGTGAAACCTGAAGATTTTACAATGCCGAATGATGACCCCCCCACTAGCCCCTCTCGTCGGTGGCGCCGATGCCACGCGAACCGCCCTCGCCTGGACCCACACGGCCCGCTTTCTGACCACCGCGAGCCGTCTGGACCAGCTCCCGGCGCATGAATTGCCCGAGATCGCCTTCGTCGGCCGGTCCAACGCGGGCAAGTCCACCGCCATCAACACCCTGGCCCAGCAGCGACAGCTCGCCTACGCCTCCAAGACGCCCGGCCGCACGCAGCACATCAACCTGTTCGAGGTCGGCCCCAAGGAGGCCCCGCAGGCGTACTGGGCCGACCTGCCCGGCTACGGCTACGCGGCGGTGGCCAAGGCGGCCAAGGCGCGCTGGCAGGAGGTGATGGCCGACTACCTGCGCGTGCGGCGCAACCTGTCATGCGTGGTGCAGATGGTGGATTCGCGCCACGGCTTCACGGAACTCGACCGGCAGTTGCTGGAGTTCGTGGCCCCTCGGCTGGCCAACGGCGAGGTGCGGCTGCTGGTGCTGCTGACCAAGGCGGACAAGCTCAACCGCAAGGAGGGCGCCGATTCGCTGCGCAAGGCGCGGGCGGTGCTGGCGGCGCTGTCCACGGACCAGTCCGACCTCCGCATCACGCTGTTCTCGTCGCTCAAGCGCCAGGGCGTGGGCGAGGTGGCGGAGATTCTGCAAGGCTGGATGGTTCCGCCCGACACCCCTGTGCCCGACACGGATCCCACCACCACCCCGGACCATGCCCCTGCCGCCTGACCCAGCCCCGGCCGAGCGCCCCGAGCGCCAGCGGCTGCAGATGGCCGACATCGCCCGCATTGCGGGAGTGTCGGTCGCCACCGTCTCGCGGGCGCTCAACGACAGCCCGGAAGTGAGCGTGGCCACGCGCCAGCGCATCTCCGAGCTGGCGCGCTCGCTGAACTACACCATCAACGTCAGTGCCAAGAACCTGCGCCTGCGCCACAACAAGACGGTGGCGGTGGTCATCCCCTACGACCGGCGCTCGCGCCAGCATGTCTCGGACCCGTTCTTCCTGGCCATGCTCGGCAGCCTGGCCGACGCGCTGACCGACCGCGGCTTCGACATGCTGGTGTCGCGGGTGGACGCCGACCGGCTCGAAGGTGCCTCGCAAGCCTGGGACACCGGCACCGCCATGGGCGTGATCCTGATCGGGCAGTGGCACAGCCACGAGCAGATCAACCAGATGGCCGAGCGCGGCGTGCCGCTGGTGGTGTGGGGCGCGCAGATCCCCGTGCAGCGTTACTGCTCCGTCGGCGGCGACAACGCCACCGGCGGCTCGCTGGCCACGCAGCACCTGCTGGAGCGCGGCTGCCAGCGCATCGTCTTCATGGGCGACCCGGACTTGCCGGAAGTCGCCCAGCGCCTGCGCGGCCACCGGCAGGCGCTGTCCGACGCCGGACTCGCGCCAATACCGGCCCTGGCACTGCGCACGCCCTTCGACGCCAGCCAGGCCCGCGCCGACCTGACCCGGCTGATCGAATCCGGCACGGCGTTCGACGCCGTGTTCGCCTGCTCGGACGTGCTGGCGATGGCGGTGGTGCAGGTGCTGCGGGCCCACGGCCGGGACGTGCCGCGCGACGTGGCGGTGGTGGGCTACGACGACATCGAATGGGCCAGCCACGCCTACCCGCCGCTGACCACCGTGCGCCAGCCCGTGGCGATTGCCGGGGTCGAGATTGTCAATGCGCTGCTCGACATCGTGGCCGGTGAAGCCGTGCCGCCCCGCACGCTGGCGGTGGAGCTGGTGGTGCGGCGCAGCTCGCTGCGCTGAGGCCGCGCCCGTCAGGGCCGTCCGAGCATCAGCGACACCCCTGCCCGCCCGCGCGGCGCATAGGTCATCCCCAAGTACAGCGGACCCAGCCCCGTGTCGGCACCGAGAAAGACGCTGCCACCCCAGCGCAGATCCTGCAGGCTGACCGCCCGCGACGACAGCCACGCATTGCCCGCCTCCAGCGTCGCGCCGGCGAACACGCCGCGGGTCAGCACCGGTGCCCGGTTCAGCCGCAGCATCCACGTCAGGCGCCCGAGCAACGCGTCGTTGCCGGCGAGCTGGTCGGTCTCGTAGCCGGAGAGGTTATGGAAGCCGCCCAGCGTGTAGTGGCCGACCTGTCCGGGGGCCTCGCGCTGGCGGGCATGGCGCAGGCGCAGCGTGGTTTCGACCGTCTGGCGCCCGAGGCTCGCCACCTGGGTCACGTCGGCCTCGACACGGTGGAAGGGATCGCTGCTGGTGCTGTCTGCCGTGCCCGAAAGGGTGCGCCGGCCGGCCTGCACGCCCAGCTTGAACCGCCAGCCCTGGCGCGGGAAGCTGGCGTGGTCGAGCTGGTCGATCACCAGGCCGCTGCGCAGCGCCCATTCGCGGCTGCGGCCTGCGGCCAGGGCCGTGGTGTCGGTGGTGCTGGCCGTTGTTTCCGCGTCCAGGCTCAGCAGGTCGCGCACCAGCCCCACCCGCCACTCGCCCAGATCACCCAGCGGCTGGCCGATGTCCAGACCCACCCGGATCTGCCCGCGCACCTGCCGCCCCAGCACGGTCAGCGCCCGCGCACTCTCGTCGGGCTGCAGCGGCTGGTAGGTGGTGAGGCGGCGGCGCTCGATGTCGGACCAGACGGCGAGGAACCCGTCGCTCGCCGGCCCGCTGCCCGCCCCCAGCGGCACGTACAGCTCGCTGAACCAGCGCGGCACCGAGCCGATCTGCACGCGGTTGCGCCACTCGCTGCCGCTGTCGTCCAGCCAGTGGCGGTTGTGGCTGAGCTTGACGTTGAACTCGCCACGGCCGGCGAAATCGCTCTGCACGTCCAGCCCGAGCCGGAAGTAGTGCGGACCCCAGGGCTTTTCCTCGACCCGGTAGACCAGACCGGTGCCGGCCGGCAGGTCTTCGACGCGGTAATCCACATGCAGGTAATCGCCGCTGGCGGCCAGCGTGCGGCTGTCGCGCTCGGCCCGCTCGACCGAGAACGGCTGTCCCGGCTGCACCGCCAGCACGCCGCGCAGGCGCTCCGGCTCGGTGATGTCCTGCCCCTCGAAGCGCACCGAGGCGATGGGCTGTGGCGGGTCTTCCGGGCGCTGCTGGCCGCGGCGCATCGCCTGCCAGTCGGTCTCGCCCAGCCGCAGCGCCGCCAGTTGCGGCAACAGCCCCTCGGTGTGGCGCTCGCCCGCCGCCACCAGATCGGCGGCGCGGTCGAAGTCTCCCGAGGTCAGCCGGCCCAGCGGCGGCGCGATGAGCACGTCATGGGCCGGATCGAGCGTGGCGATCGAGCGTTGCACGTTCTGCTCGGTGAGGATGTTGACCATCTGCGAGGTCAGCCCGAGCACCGTGCCCAGGCTGTCGCGCCCGGCCAGCGGGGTGCCGATGTTGACGGCGATGACCACATCGACGCCCATCGTCCGCACGACATCCACCGGCAGGTTGTTGACCAGGCCGCCGTCGCCCAGGATGCGGTGGTCCACCTCGGTGGGCGGGAACACGCCCGGCACCGACATGCTCGCCCGCAGCGCCTGCGCCAGATCGCCCTGCCGGAACACCACCGCCTCGCCGGACTCCATGTCCGTGGCCACGGCGCGAAAGGCGATCGGCAGCGCGTCGAAGCTCGCCACCTGGCGCACCGGCAGCGTGTAGCGGCGCAGCAGCAGCTCCAGCCCCCGGCTCGACACCGACCCGATCGGCAGCATCAGCTCGCCCGAGACGCGGCCGATGCCCACCTCCAGCGCGGGCGAGATCTCGAAATCCTCTTCCTTGCGGCGCTCGCTCAGGGTCTCGCGGGGCAGGCGGTTGGCGAACAGCGTGGTCCAGTCCAGCGCCAGCAGCTCGCGCTCCAGCTCGTCGGCGCGCAGGCCGCTGGCGTACAGGCCGCCGATGATGGCGCCCATCGAGGTGCCGGCGATGGCGTCGATGGGGATGTGCGCGCGCTCCAGCACCTTGAGCACACCGACATGCGCCAGCCCGCGTGCCCCGCCGCCGGAGAGCACGAGTCCGATGCGGGGGCGGCCCAGGCTCGGACCGACCTCGACCGCCGCGGCCCGCTCGGGCGGCACGAGACCCCCCGTGACCACACAGAAGCTGAACAGCAAGGAAGACCATGGACCACGCATGGGGCGGATTGTGCGGCCCGCTCCTAGAATCCGCGCCCAACACGACCCACTACAACCCAACACAACTCTGCACCGGACATGCCATGACCTTGCCTGCGCCCTGCCCCACCGGCACCCTGCCGGACACCTGTGATGTGCTCGTCATCGGCGCTGGCCCGTCGGGCAGTGCCTGCGCGGCCACGCTGGCGGCGGCGGGCTGGTCGGTCTGTCTGGTGGACCAGCAAGACTTTCCCCGCGACAAGGTCTGTGGCGACGGCCTGATCCCGGATGCCCACGCCGCGCTGCGGCGCCTGGGGGTCCACGACGAGGTGATGGCGCATGCCGAACACGTCGGCCATGTGCGCTGCGTGGCGCCGCGGGGCGGGCAGGTGGACGTGCCGGGATCGCTGGCGGTGCTGCCGCGGCGGGTGCTGGATTTCCTGCTGGTGCAGCACGCGCAGCGCCAGGGCGTGCGGCTGGTGACCCCCGTGAAGTTCGACGCGGTGGTCGAGGAAAACGGCCGGGTCGTCGGCGCCCGGCTGCGCCAGGGCGATGCACGGCCGGAGGTGCGGGCACGCTGGGTGGTGCTGGCGACCGGTGCGGGCGTGCAGCCGCTGGTCGCCACGGGACTGTGTACCCGGCGCACGCCCAGTGGCATCGCGCTGCGCGGCTACGTGCGCAACCCGTCGCTGGCGGGGCGCCAGACCACGATGGATGTCGTCTGGGACAAGGCGCTGCGGCCGGGCTACGGCTGGATCTTTCCGTGTGGCGACGACACCTACAACATCGGCGTCGGTGCCTTCTTCCAGCGCGGACAGGCGGCGGACGCCAACCTGCGCCAGATGTTCGACGACTTCACCCGCGTCTACGCCCCGGCCCGCGCGCTGATGGACGGCGGCACGCTGCAAGGCGAGCTGAAAGGTGCCCCGCTGCGCTGCACGCTCGACGGCGCCGCCAGCGGCCGACCGGGCTTGATTGCCACGGGCGAGACGCTCGGCTCGACCTATGACTTCACCGGCGAAGGCATCGGCAAGGCGCTGGAAACCGGGCTGATGGCTGCCGATGCCCTCCTCCAGGGCGCCCGCGAAGGACTGGACGAAGCGGCGGTGCGGCAGCACTACGACATGCAGCTCGCCACGCTGCGCCCCAAGTTCGCGCTCTACGAGAAGGCCAACAGCGTCAACCGCCACCCCTGGCTGGCCGATCTGGTGGTCTGGCGGGCGCGGCACAGCGCCTCGCTGCGCCGGCGCATGGGCGGCGTGCTCAACGAGACCTCGAATCCGGGGCACCTGCTCTCGCTGCGCGGGGTGCTGCGGCTGCTGACGGATTGAGCGGTTTCGGTTTCAGCTTCAGCTTCAGTCGGGCCGTGCGCTGCCGATAGCGTTCGAAGGCGCCGCCACTGCCCTGGCGCCCGCACCGATGAAGCGCCCGCCTCGACCGCCAGCCAACACCACTGCCACGCCCGACATGCCCACCACCGGGGCCGGCGCGGCTGCGGACGCCGCTGCCACCTGGGACACCCTGCTGCTGCTGAGCCACTACCAGCACACGCCGCAAGCCGTCCTCTCGGGCATGGCCCTGTCGGTGCTGATCACGGCGGTGTTGTGGCAGGCCGTTGCGCACACCGTGCTGCTGCCGTGGCTGGCATGCGTCGAGACGCTGATGGGGATGCGCCTGCTCGTGGCGCGCTACTTCCTGCGGGGTGGCGGGCAGACACAGTGGTCCCGGCAACGCTGGTTCTGGTTGACCCAAGGCCAGACGGCCTTGAGCGGGTTGGGCTGGGGCACGCTGGGACTGTTCTACGCCTTGACCGACGACCCCGTGTCGCGCACTGCCGTGGTGATGACGCTCATGGGCGCTTGCGCGGGCAGTGCGGCGCTGATCGGCTCCATCCAGGGCACGCTGAGCATCTTCGGGGTGCTGGCGATGGGACCACTGGTGGCCGTGCTGCTGAGCCGGGGCGCGCTGGCGCACACCTACATGGGGCTGGCGTTGATGTACTACGTCTACCTCGTGATGGTCAAAGGCCCGTCCCGCATCAGCCGCGCAATGGCGTCGCAGCACGCCGACCGCTGCGACCGTGACCGGCTCGTTGCCCGGCTGGAAGACGCCGAGCGCGTCGGCCAGATGGGCCACCTGATCTGGGACCGCTCCACCAGAATCACCACGCTGTCGGCCGAGGCGCAGCGCCAGTTCGGCCTCGCCCAGGCCATGGTGCCCCATGTCCGCATGGTCTGGAACCGCGTGGTGGCGTCCGACCGCGCACGGGTGCTGCAGCTCTCGGCCGAAGCCGTGCGCCAGCAACTGCAGGAGCTGCGCTTCGACACCACGATCCACGGCCCGTTCGGACTGCACGACCTGCGCGTGGTGCAGCGGTTCGACTACGACACACGTGGTCTGGTCGCGCAGACGATGACCACCACCCAGGACATCACCGAGCTGAAGGCCACCCAGCGCGAGCTGCACACGCTGGCCTTCCAGGACGTGCTGACCGGACTGGTCAACCGCGCCGGCTTCACGCAGCGGCTGCACGAGCGGCCCGTGCAGGCCGTGCTCATGCTCGACCTGGACCACTTCAAGTACGTCAACGACACCCTCGGCCACGCCACCGGCGACCGGCTGCTGGTGATGATGGCGCAGCGCCTGGGCACCTGCCTGCGCAGCCAGGACACGGTGGCACGGCTCGGAGGCGACGAGTTCGCCGTGCTGATCCACGACGCGGTGGACCACGAACAGCTCGACCGCATCGCACGCCGGCTGGTCGAGGCGCTCTCGGCCCCCTGCCGAATCGATGACCACGACATCTTCGTCTCGGCCAGCGTCGGCATCGCCGTGCGCGGCTGCGGTGACTTGGACACCAGTGCCACCGACCCCGACACCCTGATGCAGCAGGCCGACACCGCACTGTTCGCCGCCAAGGCCAGCGGACGCTCGCGCCACCAGTTCCACTCCGAAGACCTCAGTCAGCGCACCCGCGACCGGGTCACGATGGAGGCGGACCTGCGCCGCGGCCTGTCCGAGCGGCAATTCAGTGTCCATTTCCAGCCCAAGGTCGCGCTGGCCGACGGCCGCATCGTCGGCGCCGAGGCCCTGCTGCGCTGGCACCACCCGGAGCGCGGCCACGTCTCGCCCGAGGACTTCATCCCGGTGGCCGAGGACAGCGGCCTCATCGTGGCCATCGGTGCCTGGGTGCTGCGCGACGCCTGCGCAGCGGCGGCCGACTGGAACCGGGCGCGGGCCGCGGACCAGCCGCCACTGTGCATCGCGGTCAACCTCTCGCCGCGCCAGTTCCTCAACCACGACCTGATCGGCACCGTCACCACCGCCCTGGCCCGCACCGGCTGCCGCCCCGAGTGGATCGAGCTGGAGATCACCGAGCGGCTGCTGCTCGACGAACGCGGACAGGCCGGCGAGACGCTCGACGGCCTGCGCGCCATGGGCCTGACGCTGGCGATCGACGATTTCGGCACCGGCCACTCCGCGCTGAGCTACCTGACCAAGTACCCGATCAGCACGCTGAAGATCGACAAGTCCTTCATGCGCGACATCACCACCCGCCGCGACAAGGCCGGCGTCGTGCGCGCCATCATCTCGATGGGCCACAGCCTGCAGCTCGGGCTGGTGGCCGAAGGGGTGGAAACCGAGGAACAGGCGTGCTTCCTGCGCGAGCAGGGCTGCGAGCTGGCGCAGGGCTGGCTCTACGGCCGCCCCATGCCGCGCCTGGACTTCACCGCCTTGCTGCTCGCCCGCGCCGCGCCCGCGCACATGCCGACCACCTGAGCGCGCGCAGGCCGCACGCAGGCCGCAAAAACACGCGGGCCGCATGGTAGTGTCTCGCCCCATGTGTCAGTTGCTCGGCCTCAACGCCAACACCCCGACCGATCTGGTCTTCAGCTTCACCGGTTTCGCCCACCGCGCCGTGCAGCACAAGGACGGTTTCGGCATCGCGTTCTTCGAAGGCCCCGGCGTGCGGCTGTTCGTGGACCACCTGAGTGCGGCCGAATCCCCCGTGGCCGACATGCTCCGCCGCTACCCGATCCGCAGCCGCCACATCGTCACCCACATCCGCCAGGCCACCCAGGGCCGTGTCGCGCTGGAGAACACCCACCCCTTCATGCGCGAACTCTGGGGTCGCTACTGGGTCTTCGCGCACAACGGCAACCTGGTCGATTTCCAGCCCAAGCTGCACGCGAACTTCCATCCGGTGGGTGACACCGACAGCGAGCGCGCCTTCTGCTGGCTGCTGCAGGAGCTGGCCAAGAACCATGCCCGCATGCCCAGCATCCCCGACCTGACGCAGACGCTGGCCGAACTGGTCCCCCAGATCGCCCGCCACGGCACCTTCAATTTCCTGCTCAGCCAGGGCGAGGCACTCTGGGCGCACTGCTCGACCAAGCTGCACTACGTCCAGCGCCACCACCCCTTCCCGTGTGCGCAGTTGCAGGACGCCGACCTGACCGTGGACTTCGCCGATCTGACGACGCCGCAGGACCGCGTCGCCATCGTCGTCACCGAACCGCTGACCTGCAACGAGGACTGGACCGCCCTGCAGCCGGGCGAGCTGGCCGTGTTTGTCGATGGAGACCGCCTCTGATGGGTGCCTACCTGCTCCGCCGCCTCTGGCAGATGGTGCCGACGCTCGTCGGCGTCGTGCTGCTGGTGTTCTTCCTGTTCAAGTCCTTCGGGGGCGATCCGGCCGAAATCCTCGCTGGCCTGAACGCCTCCACCGCGCAGGTGGACCAGATCCGCGAGCAACTCGGCCTGAACAAGCCGGTCTGGGAGCAGCTCTGGATCTTCGTGCAGCAGATCCTGCGCTTTGACTGGGGCAAGAGCTGGGCGACCAACGAAGCGGTGTCCAGCCTGTTCGCCTCGCGCTTGCCGGCGACGCTGACGGTGATGACGCCGATCCTGGTGCTGGACGCCGTGCTGGCGATCCCGTTCGCGCTGGCGGTGGCGGCGGTGCGCGGCTCGCTGACCGACCGGATGATCATGGTGGCGACGACGCTGGCGCTGTCGATCAGCTTCCTCGTCTACGTCATCGTCGGGCAGTGGCTGTTCGCGTTCCAGCTCGGCTGGTTTCCGGTGCAGGGCTGGACCCGCAGCGTCTGGACCAACCTCACCACCTACGCGCCGCTGCCGGTGCTGCTGGCGGTGATGGTCGGGATCTCGCCGCAGATGCGCCTGTACCGCAGCTTCTTCCTGGACGAGATCGGCCACGACTACGTCCGCACCGCACGCGCCAAGGGCCTGAGCGAACCGGCGGTCCTGCTCAAGCACGTCCTGCGCAACGCCCTCATCCCCATCCTCACCAACGTCTCGATGCAGTTGCCCGGCATCTTCATCGGCTCCTTCCTGATCGAGGTGTTCTTCTCCATCCCCGGCCTGGGGCGCGAGGTGTGGATGGCGGTCAACCGCAGCGACTACCCCGTCATCCAGGCGGTGACGGTCTATCTGGCGGTGATCACCATGGCCATCAACCTCCTGACTGACCTGCTGTACCAGGCGGTCGATCCGCGGGTGACGCTGAAATGATGGCCGTGACAAGCTCCGTGCAACGTTCCGAAGGCGTCTGGTCCCTGGCCTGGAAGCGGCTGCAAGGCGACCGCGTCGGGCTGGTGTCGATGGCGATCGTCGCGCTGTTCGTGCTGCTGGTGCTGGCTGCGGCGGGCGGACTGGTCGCGGGGAACTGGCAGGCCGAGCGCGGCGTGTCCTACGCGCCGCCCACGCTGCTCGGCCCCGCGCCGGAGTTCGCCGCGATGCCCGGCATGGCCGCCTCCGCTGCATCCGGCCCCGTGCAGCCGCTGCTCGACCTGATCTCGGTGGACCCGCTCGCCCCGCGCTACGCCGAGTGGGACGCCGCCACGAAGAAGCAGTCCATCGAGACCGTCACACAGTCGCTCACCCTGCCCTTCGGCGGCGACCGGCTCGGCCGCAGCGTGCTCGACAAGGCGATCAAAGGCTCGCAGATCTCGATCCTGGTCGGCGTGCTGGCCGCCGTGGTCGCGGCGGTGATCGGCACGGTGCTGGGGGCCTTTGGTGGCTTCTTCGGCGGACGTGTCGGCGACCTGCTGGAGTGGGTCTACAACGTCTTCACCTCCATCCCCGGCATCCTGCTCATCCTCGCGTTTGCCGCGGTGCTCGGACGCGGTGTCACCAGCGTGGTGCTGATCCTCGGCCTGACCGGCTGGACTGGCATCTACCGGCTGGTGCGCGCCGAGTTCATGAAACACGCCGGGCGCGACTACGTGCGCGCCGCCGAGGCGATCGGCGCCAGTCCGCTGCAGCGCATGTTCCGCCACATCCTGCCCAACGTCAGCCACATCGTGCTGGTGCAGCTCTCGATCCACGTCGTCGGCTTCATCAAGTACGAGGTGATCCTGTCCTACCTGGGCCTGGGCGTGAGCGTCGATCAGGTGAGCTGGGGCACGATGCTGGCCGAGGCGCAGAGCGAGCTGATCCTGGGCTACTGGTGGCAGCTCGCCACGGCCACGCTGTTCATGGCGCTGTTCGTGACGGCGTTTTCGCTGATGACGGACGCACTGCGCGACGCGCTCGACCCGAAGCTGCGCGGGCTGGAGGACTGACGCGATGACGAATTCGACTCTCCCGCCGCTGCTGCGCATCGACGATCTGCGCGTGCGTTTTCGCCTTGGCCGAGAACAGGGTCAGGTGCGCTGGGACCGTGCGGTCGGCAGCGACACGGCAGGCACCGGGGTCAGCTTCGACATCCCCGAGAACACGACCGTCGCCCTGGTCGGCGAATCCGGCTCGGGCAAGAGCGTCACGGCGATGTCCATCGTCAACCTGCTGCCCGACAACGCCGAGCGCACGGGCCGCATCCTCTTCGACGGCCGCGACCTGCTGCAAGCCTCGCCGGCCGCGTTGCGTGCGCTGCGGGGCCGCGCCATCGCCTGCGTGTTCCAGGATCCGATGGGCTCGCTCAACCCGGTCTTCACCGTCGGCGCGCAGATCGCCGAGCCGCTGCGGCTGCACCTCGGCCTGGGCCGCCGCGCCGCGCTGGCCCGTGCGGAAGAGCTGCTGGCGGAAGTCGGCCTGCCCGAGCCGAAACGGCGCCTGTCCGCCTATCCGCACGAACTGTCCGGCGGGCAGCAGCAGCGGGTGATGATCGCGATGGCGCTGGCCTGCGAACCGCGCCTGCTGATCGCCGACGAGCCGACCACGGCGCTGGACGTGACCGTGCAGCGCCAGATCCTCGAACTGCTCGCCCGCATCAAGGCCGAGCGGCACATGAGCATGCTGTTCATCAGCCATGACCTCGGGGTCGTCGGGGAGATTGCCGATCAGGTGGTGGTGCTGCGCGACGGCCAGATCCGCGAACACCGCCCGGTCGCCGACCTCTTCACCGCACCGCGGGACGCCTACACCCGCGCCTTGCTGGCGAGCCGACCACGGCTGGACGACCCGCTGCCCGTCCGACCATGCGACCCCGACGCGCCGGTGCTGCTCGAAGCGCGCGGGCTGTGCAAGTCCTTCCCGATCCGCGAGGGGCTGTTTCGCACGCGCGCGTTCAAGGCGGTGCAGGACGTGGGCTTCACGCTGCGGCGCGGGCACACGCTGGGCGTCGTCGGCGAATCCGGCTCGGGCAAGACGACGATGGGGCTGACGCTGCTGCGGCTGCACGAGGCCACCGCGGGTCAGGTGCTGTTCGACGGCCGTGACCTGTTCGCGCTGCAGGGGCCGGAGCGGCAGGCGCTGCGCCGGCGCATCCAGATCGTGTTCCAGAACCCGTATGCGTCGCTGAATCCCCGCTTCACCATCGGCCAGACGCTGCTGGAGCCGATGCAGATCCACGCCATCGGGCGCGACGACACCGACCGCCGGGCGCAGGCGCTGGCGCTGCTGGAGCGCGTCGGGCTGGACGCGACCGCCTTCGGCAAGTACCCGCACGAGTTCTCCGGCGGCCAGCGCCAGCGCATCGCCATCGCGCGGGCGCTGACCTTGTCGCCTGAGGTGCTGGTGCTCGACGAGGCGGTGTCGGCGCTCGATGTGTCGGTGCAGGCGCAGGTGCTCGCGCTGCTGCGGGCGCTGCAGGACGAACTCGGGCTGGCCTACGTCTTCATCAGCCACGACCTGGCGGTGGTGCGCAGCATGGCCGACGAGGTGCTGGTGATGAAGGACGGCTGCGTGGTCGAGCGCGCCGATGCGCAGACGCTGCTGGCCGCGCCGCGCGAGGACTACACGCGCCGGCTGCTGGCGGCCGTGCCACGGGGCTATGTGCAGGCTGCAGCGGCGCCCGAAGAGCAGGCGGCGAGCCGCAATAGCGACTCCATCACCCCCGTGTTCACGGGATAGACCCGTCCCCGGCCTTGCGAAGATTCCAGCACCGAATCAACGCTGCCGAGCATTGCCATGAGACCTCGCTGGATTGACTGGCTGGCCGCCGCCGCCATCGCTCTCACCCTGAGCGCGGGTGCCGCCGCCACAGTGGTCGATGACCTGCCCCGGCTCACGCACAGCCGCTGAGTGCTGTCCGTGCGCGCTCCGCGCGCGAAACCATCAAGTACCTCGTGTGCATTAGTGCGCAAGTACAGCCCCCAACTTGCAACAGCCCGGAAAAACCCACAGAGACTCCGTTTAGTCTGGTGTATCCACACAACCGGAGACTGCCATGAAGTTTCGCTGGTCTGAATGGCTCACCGCCGCCGCGCTGGTCTTGACCTTGAGTGCATTTGCCGCCGCTGAAGCGGCCGAACAGGGCCAGGTCGCCGCTGACGTGCGCTGACCGGGGCGAACCGTGCAGGGTGCCGCACTGGCCGAGATGACAAGCACGCCGCACCGGTTCATCATGGAATCTTCTCGTGTGACTCCTCCTCAGAGAAGCCTTCGGGACTGGGTTCAGTCTCAAGTCCCAGGGAGGCGGGCGTTCCGGGCTTTTGAGAGCGAGCCCCCGGAGTCGCGTCCCGCCTCCCTTCTTTTTTCTCCTTTGACATCCTCCCCGCCCTAAAGGACGGGGATTCCTCCTGCGAGACGCGCATGTCCGCGCGCGGCGATGTTCCTGGCGGCGTTCACGTCGCGGTGGTGTTCCG
>NZ_JAAFKF010000046.1 GCF_013299175.1 Sphaerotilus sp. | reverse complement strand
ACGGCGGCCCGTGCCATCGAGGCATTCGCCGCGCAGACACTGGGACCGCAGACGCTGCTGGAGCGCGCTGGCGGCGCCGTGGCGCGCCTGGCCATGGCGCTGACCCCCCACGCCCGGTCCACCACCGAGGCGGACGAGGCCCCGACCGATCTGGTCATCGATGCCCTGCTCGGCAGCGACCTGACCCTCCCGGTCAGTGGCGAGATGGCGCAGGCGATCCGCTGGGTGCAGCAGCAGGCCGCCCCGGTGCTGGCGGTGGACGTGCCCTCCGGCTTGCCAGGGGACACAGGCGCGCTGGCACCGGGCGCGCCGTGCGTGCAAGCCCGCTGGACACTGGCACTGCTGACGCTGGCCCCTGGCCTCTTCACTGCCCACGGCCGCGACCCGTCCGGCGAGGTCTGGTGGGACGACCTCGGGGTGCCGACGCTGCCCGCCGGACCACCGACGCCGGTGGCCTGGCTGCACAGCCCGGTCGGCACCGATGCCGGCGGACCGGTCCGCCGGCACGGGCAGCACAAGGGCAGTTTTGGCGATGTCTGGGTGCTGGGCGGTGGCCGGTCGATGGCCGGTGCGGCGCTGCTGGCAGGACGGGCGGCGCTGGGCGTGGGCGCCGGTCGGATCTACGTCCACCTGCTCGATCCCGGTGCGCCGCGGCTCGATCCGCAGCACCCGGAGCTGATGCTGGCCGACGCCCCCGACGCCCTGCGCCTGCAGGCCGCCACGGCAGTAATCGGCTGTGGTGGCGGACCAACCCTGCGTGACCACTTGCCTGGCGCGCTGCACCATGCCGCCCGGCTGGTGCTGGATGCCGACGCGCTGAATGCGCTGGCCGAGGCGCCTGCGCTGTGCAACGCACTGCGCGGACGGCGTGAACGCGGCCTGCCCACGGTGCTGACGCCGCACCCGCTGGAGGCGGCGCGCCTGCTGGGCTGCAGCGCCGCCGAGGTCCAGGCCGACCGCTTCCACGCGGTGCGAACGCTGGCCAGCCGCCTGGGCGCCGCCGTGGTCCTCAAAGGCTCCGGCAGTCTGGTGGTCCTGCCAGACGCAGGCGCCATTGCGTGGATCAACACCAGCGGCAACGCGGCGCTGGCCACACCGGGCAGCGGCGACGTGCTGGCCGGCTGGATCGCCGGGCTGTGGAGCCAGTTGGCCGGTGGCCGCGAGGGCCTGGACGTGGCGCAGCGGTGGTCCGATGCCGAGTGGGCGGCCAGACAGGCGGTGTACCGGCACGGACTGCGTGCCGAGCAGCACAGCGCGACCGGCAGCGTGCTGGTCGCCAGCCGGCTGATCCCGGACGGGCACTGAGCAGGCTGCGATTCGGGCGTGGCCCAGCGCCTCAGCGTTTGCCGCCCGAGGATTTGCCCGCCGCCTTGCCCGCCGCCTTGCCGGGCACCTTGCTGCTGGCCGTCTTGCCTGCCCGCGGGCTGGATTTGCGTGCGGTCGCCTTGCGCGTGGCACGGCGCACCTCCCGGTCAGCATCCTGGAGCGACACCAGCTCGTCCTGTGCGGTGGCGTGGCGTTCGCGGACGGACTTCGGTGCCGCCGTCGGCGTCGTCGGTGCCATCAGCGGGTCGCGCACCAGCCGGAAATCGATCCGGCGTCCGTCCAGATCGACGCGGCTGACCTGGACCCGGATGCGCCCGCCCACCGCGTACCGCACCCCCGTGCGCTCGCCGCGCAGCTCGTGGCGCACATCGTCGTAGCGGAAATACTCGCCGCCCAGCTCGGTGATGTGGACCAGACCCTCGACGTACAGATCGTCGAGCTGCACGAACAAGCCGAAGCTGGTGACGGAGCTGACCGTGCCGGTGTATTCCTCGCCGAGCCGGTCGCGCATGAACTTGCACTTCAACCAGGCTTCCACGTCACGCGACGCTTCGTCGGCGCGGCGCTCGTTGGCGCTGCAATGGGCACCAGCGGCCTCCCAGACCTCCAGATCACGGGGCGCGATGCCCTCGACGCGGGGCGCCGGGCCTGGCACCTTGGCCGGTTGGCGGCGCCGGGGTGGCGGTGGCAGACGCCCGGCGGCTGGCGCTTTCACCACCAGCCCATATTTCTTGCCCACCAGCAGCCCCTTGATGACCCGGTGGACCAGCAGGTCCGGATAACGCCGGATCGGGCTGGTGAAGTGGGTGTAGGCGCTGTAGGACAAGCCGAAGTGGCCGTTGTTGAAGGGGGTGTAGATCGCCTGCTGCATGGAGCGCAGCAGCATGGTGTGGATCTGCGCTGCGTCCGGTCGGTCGCGGGTCTGCTGCGCCAGGGCCTGCAGCTCGCCTGGCGTCGGCTCGTCGCTGACCGTGAGGCTCAGGCCGAGGCTGCGCAGGTAGTTTTGCAGGGCCAGCCGCTTCTCGGGCGTCGGGCCTTCGTGGACGCGGTAGAGCGAAGGGTGCTTGCCGGCCTGGATGAAGTCGGCGGCACAGACGTTGGCCGCGAGCATGGCCTCTTCGATCAGGCGGTGTGCCTCGGTGCGCACGCGCGGTACGATCTTGTCGATGCGGCCGTTGTCGTCGCAGACGATCTGGGTCTCGGTGGTCTCGAAATCGATGGCCCCACGGCCCGCGCGCTGCTTGAGCAGGACACGGTAGACCTCGTGCAGGTGCAGCAGATGCGGCACGAGATGCTTCTGGCGCTGGGCCTCCGGTCCACGGGTGTTCGAGAGCACGGCCGCCACCTCGGTGTAGGTCAGCCGGGCATGGGAGCAGATGACGGCCGGGTAGAACTGGTAGGCCGTGACCTCGCCGTCCCCATCGACCAGCATGTCGCAGACCATGGACAGGCGGGACTGGTTCGGGTTGAGCGAGCACAGGCCGTTGGAGAGCTTCTCCGGCAGCATGGGGATGACGCGCCGTGGAAAGTAGACCGACGTGGCCCGCTCGTAGGCGTCGCCATCGAGGGGGTCGCCCGGCTTGACGTAGTGGCTGACGTCGGCAATGGCCACCAGCAGGCGCCACCCCTTCTTGCGCCCGACCTTTGCCGGCTCGCAATAGACGGCGTCGTCGAAGTCACGGGCATCTTCGCCATCGATCGTGACCAGCGGCACATCGGTCAGATCGACCCGGTGCTTCATGTCGGCCGGGCGCACCTTGTCGGGCAGCTTGCCGGTCTGGGCCAGCGTCTCGGGTGAAAAGCGGTGCGGCACTTCGTACTTGCGCACGGCGATCTCGATCTCCATGCCGGGGTCGTCGATGTCGCCCAGTACCTCGGTGATGCGGCCGACCGGCTGGGAATGCAGCGAGGGTGGCTCGGTCAGCTCGACCGCCACCACCTGGCCCGCCTCGGCATTGGCGGTCGCGTTCTTCTGGATCAGGATGTCCTGCCCATAGCGTTTGTCTTCGGGTGCGACGACCCAAACGCCGTTTTCCAGCAGCAAGCGCCCGATGATCGGCGTCTTGCGGCGCTCCAGGATGTCCAGAACCCGCCCCTCGGGGCGCCCTTTCCGGTCAAGCCGCATGACCCGCACCCGCACCCGGTCGTGGTGCAGCACGGCCCGCATTTCCTGCGGTGCCAGATAGATGTCGGCCTCCCCGCTGTCGAGCACGACAAACCCGTGCCCATCGCGGTGGCCCTGCACCGTGCCATCGACTTCATTCGATACATGACTGTTGTTCAACGAGAGTCCTTGCAATTAACTTTTGAGCCATGCTACACTAGCGTTCTGCGCTGCTTAGGAAGAAATTCCCTTCAGCAAAGAAGCTAAAGCCCAGATGGCGGAATTGGTAGACGCACTAGTTTCAGGTACTAGCGGGTAACTCCGTGGAGGTTCGAGTCCTCTTCTGGGCACCAATGAGATTCAGCATACGCCGAATCTCGCCACTTGCACAGACCGATGAAATCCAGGTCTGTGTTCGTATTCAGGATTTCAAAGCCCAGGTGGCGGAATTGGTAGACGCACTAGTTTCAGGTACTAGCGGGTAACTCCGTGGAGGTTCGAGTCCTCTCCTGGGCACCAACACCATCAGAAAAAGCCAGCTTTCGAGCTGGCTTTTTCATTTTCCGGATGCATCGTCCCTCCTCCCCAGAAACTCAAAAAAACCCGCTGACCTGTCGGTGCAGCGGGTTGCGCCTGAATCAACAGATCACACCGACAGCTTGCGGGTCAGTGCATCCGGTCGCATGGCGTCATATTCCTCGAACGGCTGGTGTATCCATGGGCTGGTGGGCAGCGATTCGACGAAGTAATCGGGCGTATAGCAAGAAACCCCCTTCACCCACAGCACCGCGGAACGCAGCTCGCGGATCGAGGGCATTCCCCGCAGGCGGTCTACCACCGCCTGCAAGGTCACGCCGGAATCCGCCAGGTCATCGACCAGCAGCACCCGCCCCGCCAGTTCGCCCTTGGGCATGGTGATGTACGTGGCCATGTCCAGCCGGCCCTGGATCGTGCCGCTTTCAGCGCGGTAGGAACTCGTGGCCATGATCGCCAGCGGCTTGTCGAACACCCGTGACAGGACATCACCAGGACGCAGACCACCACGCGCCAGACACAGGATCTGGTCGAACTCCCACCCCGACTGGTGAACCTTGATGGCGAGTTTCTCGGTCAGCAGGTGGTATTCGTCCCAGGACACATACAGGTGTTTGCCGTCATCGGTGAGCATGTGGATTCCTTGTACTTGCGTGGTCGGGGCGGACATTCAGTCCTTGTAGGGATGGCGCAGCAGGATCGTGTGGTCGCGGTCAGGGCCGGTCGAGACCATGGCGATCGGCGTCGCGATGAACTCCTGCACGCGCTCCAGGTAACGGCGTGCATTCAGCGGCAAGTTGTCCCAGGACGTGATGCCGAAAGTCTTTTCCGTCCAGCCCGGAAACACTTCGTAGACTGGCTGGCAGTGGACGATCTCGTCGGCATCAAGCGGCAGGATGCCCACACGCTCACCGTGCAAGTCGTAGCCGATGCACATGCGGATCTCGTCGAGACCGTCCAGCACGTCGAGCTTGGTCATGCACAGACCGGTGATGCCATTGATCAGCATGGCGCGCTTGAGGGCTGCGCCATCGAGCCAGCCACAGCGGCGTGCGCGGCCCGTGACGGTGCCACGCTCCTGCCCGACCGTGGAGAGGTGGTAGCCCACGGTACCCGGCTCGTCCATCGGCAGCTCGGTCGGGAACGGACCCGAGCCGACGCGCGTGGTGTACGCCTTGGTGATGCCCAGCATGTAGTGCAGCAGATGCGGGCCGACACCGGAGCCAGCCGCGGCGTTGCCCGCCACGCAGTTGCTGGAGGTGACATACGGGTAGGTGCCATGGTCGATGTCGAGCAGCGTGCCTTGCGCGCCTTCGAACAGGATGCTGCCACCCGCCCGGTTGGCCGCGTCGATCCGCACGCCGACATCGGCCATCATGGGCTTGAGGTGTTCGGCCATTTCCATCGCATGGTCGAAGATGGGCTGGAACTGCAGCGCCTGGCTGTTCAGATAGCCCTCCAGCGCAAAGTTGTGCAGCGCCAGCAGCTCGCGCAGCTTCCTGGCGAAACGATCCGGATGCTTCAGATCCTGCACGCGCAGGGCGCGGCGGGCCACCTTGTCCTCGTAGGCCGGGCCGATGCCCTTGCCCGTGGTGCCGATCTTGCCGGCGCCGCTCGTCTCGCGCAGGGCTTCCCGTGCCTTGTCCACCTCGACGTGGAACGGCAGGATCAGCGGGCACGATTCACTGATGAACAGGCGCGAGCGCACATCCAGGCCAGCGGCTTCGAGGCGGCCGATTTCCAGCAGCAGATGCGCGGGATCGACCACGACACCGTTACCGATGTAGCAGGCGACGCCCGCACGCATGATGCCCGAGGGGATCAGTTGCAGCGCCGTCTTGACGCCGTTGATGACCAGCGTGTGGCCCGCGTTGTGACCCCCCTGGAAGCGCACCACCCCGGCGGCGTGGTCGGTCAGCCAATCGACGACCTTGCCCTTGCCCTCGTCACCCCATTGCGTGCCGACAACGACGACATTGCGCCCACGAACTTCTGCAGACGCAGCACTGCGTGTATCCATCTCAAGTATCCGATCGAAAGGAAAAGTCCGGTCAGTGGCCAAGGTGCCGACGCTCAGAGCGCCGAGACCACCCACTGCCCGTGGACGGCGACCAGCTCGCGGTCGCACTCGAACTCGTCTGCCTCGTGCTCATGGCCGGGCAGCACACAGACCACCGCCTCGCCCAGTGCGCGCAACCGGCGCACGGCGGCACGGAGCGCGGCTTCCTCGCTCCAGGGGGCGCGGATGGCGGCACGGCGTCCGTCGAAACGGACATGCTCGACGACGGACTTCAGATCGAGGCTGAACCCCACCGCCGGACGCTGGCGCCCGAAGACGGCACCGACATTGTCATAGCGCCCGCCACGCACCAGCGCGTCGGTGCTACCCGCACGGTAGACGGCGAACCGGGTACCGCTGTAGTAGGCGTAGCCCGACAGATCGGCCAGATCGAAGCCGAGACGCAGAGCCGGGTAATCACGGCGCAGATGCGAAGCCAGCCACTCCAGATCGTCCAGTGCAGCCGTGGTCAAGGCGTGGCGGGGCAGGCGCTCGCGGGCGGCTGCCAGCACCTCGTCACCACCGTACAGAGCGGGCAACAGGCGCAGCGCATCACGGCGCTCGGCCGGCAGTGCATCGGTCAGGGCATGCAGCTCGGCCTGGTCCTTGGTCGCCAGTGCGGTGTGCATCGCCTCTTGCTGACTCGGTGACAACACGGTCCCGGCCAGCGCACCTTGCACGATGCGCGCATCGGCCAGATCCATCACCAGCGATTCGACATGCGCGCGGCCCAGGCACTCCAGGGCGAGTTCATGGACTTCGAGGTCAGCCTCCAGACCTGCGTGGCCATAGATCTCGGCACCGAACTGCAGGGGTTCACGGGTGCTGTCGGGACCGGCAGGCAGCGTGTGAAGCACAGGGCCGCAGTAGCACAGCCGCGTCAGACCCGCACGGTTGAGCAGATGGGCATCGATGCGCGCGACTTGCGGCGTGGTGTCGGCGCGCACGCCAAGGGTACGGCCGCTGAGTTGATCGACCAGCTTGAAGGTGCGCAGGTCCAGCGCACGGCCAGTGCCACTCAGCAGCGACTCCAGGTGTTCGAGCAGCGGGGGCATGACCAGCTCATGGCCATAGCTGCGCGCGGCATCCAGCAGGATGCGGCGCAGTTCCTCGATTCGCCGAGCCTCGTGAGGCAACACATCGGCAATGTGCTCGGGCAACAGCCAAGCAGAAGACATAGCAGGTCAGGAAATCAAAAGGTCGATTCTACCGGGCGAAACCCCCGGCTGGAACCGGACAGGGTCGGCTCAGCCGATGAGCAACAACAGCAGCAACCCGATAAGGACACTGGCGAGCCCGACGAACCGGATCTGCCCATCCCCCAGCGCCAGCGCCTGCTCGAAGAACTTGCGCCACTGCGCGGGGCCGAGCAGCGGCATCAGCCCCTCGATCACCAGCACCAGCGCAAGTGCCGACAGCAGTGTCTCCGCCGTCACTTACTTGCCACCGACACTGCCGTTGCGCATCACGCGGAAGAATTCGCTCGACGGATCGACCACCAGCACGTCGCTCTTGCTGCGGAAGCTCGACCGGTAGGCTTCCAGGCTGCGGTAGAACTGCGCGAACTGGGGGTCACGCCCGAAGGACTCGGCGTAGATCGCCGATGCCTTGGCATCGCCGTCGCCCTTGACCTTCTGCGCCTCGCGGTAGGCACCAGCCAGGATCACCTCGCGCTGGCGGTCGGCGTCGGCGCGGATCTTTTCGCCATCGGCCGCCCCTTCCGAACGCAGCTCATTGGCCACGCGCTTGCGCTCGGACTCCATGCGCCGGTAGACCGACTCGGTGATGGTGGACGCGAAATCGACCCGCTTGATGCGGACATCGACGATTTCGATGCCGAAGTTCTTCGCGTCGTCGCTCAGGCGCTGCATCACGCCCTGCATCACCTTGTCGCGCTCGGTGGAGAGCATGGCGCGCACGGTGCGCTTGGTGACCTCCTCGTTCAGCGCCGCCTGCACGATGGGCGACAGCCGTGCTTCGGCGTTGCGCAGATCGACCCCGGTGTTGCGGATGAACTGGCGCGGCTCGGTGATGCGCCACTTGACCAGCCAGTCGATGACCAGGCTCTGCTTCTCGGCGGTGAACACCGGGCGGGTTTCGGGGCTGTCGAGTGTCTGCGTGCGGCGGTCGATGAAGATCACGTTCTGCAGCGGTGGCGGCAGCTTGAACTTCAACCCCGGCTCGGCAATGACTTCCTTGATTTCGCCGAGTGCGTAGACGACCGCAAAATTGCGCTGATCGACCACGAAGAGCATCGACATGGCGACAAGTAGCGCCATCAGCGCGCTGACCGCAATAAGTCCGATTCGATTCATCTGGAGTTCCCCTGCTCAGCGCACGTCACGGTCGCGGCCACGTTGCCCATCGCGTGAGCGCACATCCACGCTGCTGCCTGACGCCCCATCGGCACTCGATGACACCAGCGGCACGGCCGACGCCGCACCCGCCGCCGGCACGCCCGACTGCTGGATCAGCTTGTCGAGCGGCAGGTACAGCAGATTGCTGCCGTTGCGCGAATCGACCATCACCTTGCTCACGTTGGCGTAGAGCTGCGACATGGTGTCGATGTACATGCGGTCGCGGGTCACGCCGGGCGCCTTCTGGTACTCGGTCAGCACGCTGCGGAAACGCTCGCTGTCGCCTTCAGCCTGGGCCACCACGCGGGCGCGGTACCCCTCAGCCTCTTCGGCCAGACGTGCCGCGGTGCCGCGGGCCTTGGGAATGATGTCATTGGCGTACGCCTGCCCCTCGTTTTTCAGGCGCTCACGGTCAGCACCGGCCTTGAAGGCGTCGTCAAAGGCGGCCTGCACCTGCTCGGGCGCCTGCACGCTCTGGACGTTGACGTTGATGACCAGGATGCCGGCCTTCAGGCGGTCGAGCTGCGACTGGATCGACTTGACCAGATCCACCGCGATCGCATCGCGCTGTTCGTAGAGCACCGAGTCCATCGTGCCGCGCCCGACGATCTCGCGCACCGCCGACTCCGCCGCCTGCTGGACAGCCTCTTCGACGTTGCGGTTCTCGAACAGGAAGTCCTTGGCCTGCTTCAGGCGCCACTGCACCGTGAAGCGGATATCGACGATGTTCTCGTCCTGGGTCAGCATGGACGAATCGCGCAGCCCGGTCGCCTGGACCACTGAATTGCGCCCCACTTCGGTCGAGCGGGTCTGCGTGACGTTGACGGTGTCGTGTGACTGGAACGGTCCCGGCCAGCGGTACTGGATACCAGCGTCCACCGTGCGGCTGAACTTGCCGAAGGTCAGGATGACGGCCTGCTGCCCTTCCTGCACGATGAAGAAACCGCTGCCCAGCCACAGCAGCAACGCCACCCCGAGCACCAGCCCGCCGCCCATGCCGAACAGGCGGCCATCCGAGGACGGATCGGGCCGACCGGCCGGCGGCGGACCGCCCCCATCGCGCGCAGCGGGTGTCTTGCCGCCGAACAGGCCGCCCAGCTTCTGGTTGAAATCGCGCCAGAGTTCGTCCAGATCCGGCGGACCTTCGTTGCGGCCGGAGCTGACCATCACGTCTGCGCCGCGCAACCGCCGCATGAAGGTTCGGGCAGAGGCCCCCAGCGAGGCCTGGGCAGGCGTGTGAGCATCCATCGGATTCGTCTTGTTCATGTCCGAAATTACAACACGCATCACGCCACGGGCGGCATGAGCAGGGTTTCGATCGACTCCGGCACCATGCCATCGGCCTCGCCGCGTGCAGGATCAAAGCGCGGATCCAGGCGCTCCGAGGCCAGTTGGCGTTCCTGGTGCAGCGCCGCTTCGGCAATCGCCTGGCGCAAGGCGGGCAATCCCTCTCCCGTGCGCGCACTGACAAACCAGCGCGGCACCACATGGCCCGGCTCCAGCTCGTACAGGTCGCCCGCCACGCGCGGCCACTGCGCAGGATCCAGGGCGTCAAGCTTGTTGAACACCAGCACCTGCGGCACCTCGCCTGCGCCAATTTCGTGCAGCACGCGCTGCACTTCCCGGATCTGGTCGAGCCAGAACGGGCTGGCCGCATCGACCACATGCAGGAGCACATCGGCATCGATGGCCTCCTGCAGCGTCGCCTGGAAGGCATCGACCAGCGTGTGGGGCAGCGCGCGGATGAAGCCCACGGTATCCGACAGCGACACGCTGCGCTGCGCGTCTTCGAGGTACATCTGGCGCGTCGTCGTGTCGAGCGTGGCGAACAACTGGTCGGCGGCATAGGCTTGCGCCTTGACCAGCGTGTTGAACAGCGTGCTCTTGCCGGCATTGGTGTAGCCGACCAGCGAGACGCGGAAGGTGCCCTGGCGTTCGCGCGCCTTGCGCTGGGTGCCGCGCTGGCGCTTGACCTTGTCGAGGCGGTCCTTCACGGCCTTGATCCGCACGACGATCATGCGTTTGTCCAGCTCGATCTGGGTTTCACCCGGACCACCGCGCAGACCGACCCCGCCGCGCTGGCGCTCCAGGTGGGACCAGCGGCGCACGAGGCGGGTGGAGAGGTATTGCAGCCGCGCGAGTTCGACCTGAAGCTTGCCTTCATGGCTGCGCGCTCGGGCGGCAAAAATTTCGAGGATGAGCGCCGTGCGGTCGAGAACCTCGACACCGAGATGGCGCTCCAGGTTGCGTTGCTGGGCCGGGCCCAGTGCCTGATCGAAGATCACGCACTGGGCGCCGTGCTCGGCGACAACCAGCTTGATTTCGTCGGCCTTGCCGGAGCCGACAAACAAGGCGGCATCGGGGGCACGGCGGCGGCAGATGATCCGGGCGACCGGATCATCCCCCGCAGACTGCGCGAGCAGGGCCAGCTCATCCAGCGTCGCATCGAAACCCGTGCTTGCACCGATATCGACCCCGACCAGAACAGCGCGTGGGAGAGGGGAAGAGTCCGTGGCAGTCAAGGTGCTTCGAGTTGGCGCGTCTGGCTGGCCGCTGTGTGCGGTCAGTTGGCTTCCGGCGCTTCAGCAGCGTGGAAGTTCACCGGTCGGCCCGGCACGACGGTCGAGATCGCGTGCTTGTAGACCATCTGGGTGACGGTGTTGCGAAGGAGTACCACATACTGGTCGAACGACTCGATGTGGCCCTGCAGCTTGATGCCGTTGACGAGGTAAATCGACACCGGCACATGCTCTTTGCGCAGCAGGTTGAGGAAGGGATCTTGCAGCAGTTGCCCTTTGTTGCTCACGATATTCTCCGTGTTGGAAATGGAGTTCAAGAAGGCCCGCACGTTATCACACGCCCGGGACGACGACCGGAAAGGTCACGAATCCTTTTCCGTGAAGGGATTGCGCGAGGAGCGCAACTCGATACGCAGTGGAGTGCCAACGAGCTTGAAATGCTCGCGGAAACGGCTCTCCAGATAGCGTTTGTACACGTCGGTGATGTGTTCCACGGCATTGCCATGGATCACGATCAACGGCGGGTTCTGTCCACCTTGGTGGGCATAACGCAGTTTGGGGCGAGAAATTCCCGCCCGCTTGGGCTGTTGAAAATCGACCGCTTCCTGCAGCAGGCGCGTCAGCACCGGCGTGGGCAGCTTGCGCTTGGCGGAGGCCCAGGACTCGTCGATGGCGCTCCACAGCGGCCCCAGGCCCTGCCGGCGCTTGGCGGAGATGTGCAGGATGGGCGCGAACTTGAGGAAGGCCAGTCGCTGCTCGATCGAGCGTTGCAGCGTCTGGCGCTGGTACTCGTCGATGGCGTCCCACTTGTTGATGGCGATGACCACGGCGCGGCCCGCGTCGAGCACGTAGCCGGCAATGTGCGCGTCCTGGTCCGACACGCCTTCGGTCGCGTCGATCAGCAGCAGCACGACGTTGGCGTCGCCGATGGCCTGCAGCGTCTTGACGACCGAGAACTTCTCGATCGACTCGAACACCTTGCCCTTGCGGCGCAGGCCGGCCGTGTCGATCAGCTTGTACTTGCGGCCATTGCGTTCGAAGGGCACCTCGATCGCGTCGCGCGTCGTGCCGGGCAGATCGAACGCCACCAGACGTTCTTCACCCAGCCAGGTGTTGATCAGCGTCGATTTGCCCACGTTCGGGCGCCCGCACACGGCCAGCCGCGTCGGGCGCTCCTCTTCGGGCAGACCGTCGTCTTCCTCGACTTCGGGCGCGATGCCCTCCAGCGCCAGTTCGACCAGGCTGCGGATGCCCTGCCCGTGCGCCGACGACACCGCCAGCGGCTCGCCGATGCCCAGCTCGTGGAACTCGGCGAGCTGCGGGCCATCCTTCATGCCCTCGGCCTTGTTGGCGGCCAGCAGCACGCGCTTGCCGGTCGTGCGCAGGTAGTTGGCGATGTCGTGGTCCTGCGCCGACAGGCCGGCGCGGACATCGACGACGAAGATCACCGCGTCCGCCTCGGCCACGGCCTGACGCGCTTGCTTGGCCATTTCCTGGAAGATGCCGGTGACGCAGTCGGGTTCGAAGCCGCCGGTGTCGATGACGATGAATTCATGGCCGGCGAGCGCGCCGTCGCCGTAATGGCGGTCGCGGGTCAGTCCGGCGTAGTCGGCCACGATCGCGTCGCGGCGTCCGGTGAGTCGATTGAACAGCGTGGACTTGCCGACGTTGGGACGTCCGACGAGGGCAATCACGGGTTTCATGGGTCGGTTCCGATCTGTAGCAGTTGAATTATTGTTGTGAAAACGGCGGAATTCATTCCGGCCGGAAAGCGAAAACGTTGCCCGAGCGGGTCACGGCCAGCATGGTCAGCCCCGAGCGCACCAGCGGCGCCACGATCGCGCTGCCATCGGTGGGCAGGCGCAGCAGCGGCTCGCCGCGGTCGTGCGACAGCACATGCAGCCAGCCTTCGCTGTCGCCGAACACCAAGGTCGAACCAACGGACAGCGGCGCCGTCAGTCCCCGGTAGCGCAGGCGCTCCGAGGTCCAGACCACATCGCCACTGGCACGCCGCCAGACACTGATGCGGTCGGTGGCATCGGCACCCGCCACGAACTCGGCGTCGATCGCCAGCCCTTCGAAGCCGCCTTGCGGACGACTCCAGAGCACGGCGTTGCGCTCGGCATTGAGGCACGTCACCGCGATCTGGAAGGCGCGGGCGCACACCACTTCACCACTGCGTGCCGCAGGGCCGACGAGATCGGCCAGTCGCTCGACCTCGTTGGTGCCACGCGGAGCGGCGAACGTGCTGTCGGCACGCAGCGCGCCCGTGAGCGGATCGAGTGCCAGCATCCGCGCGCCCAGGCCGACCAGCAGCGTGTTGCGGTAGGCCAGCAGCACGCCCGGCTGCGCCAGCGACAGCGCCTCGCCGGAGCGGCCCACGGTCCACAGGCGGCGCCCATCGAACACGTCGAAGGCCACGATGCTGCGGTCCACGGCCTGGATGAACACCCGCTCGCCCGCCACCAGCGGCGCCGTGACGACCCGCGAATTCAGCCGCGTGCGCCAGACTTCACGCTCGCCATCGACGACGACGAGTTCATTGTTCTGCGTGACCACCGCCGCGTGCCGGCCGTCGCTGCCCACACCGGCCGACAGCGCCGCACCGACCGACACCTGCGACCGCACGGCGCCCGTGCCGATGTCCAGGCTGGTGATGCGGCCGTCCTCGCTGGCGAGCATGAAGCGGTCGCCAAGCACGGCCACCGACATGCCCGACAACGGCTTGCCCAGACTCTGGCGCCAGACCTGCTTGCCAGCGATCTTGGGCGACAGCGGCTCCAGCGGCGTCGGCTTGGGCTTCTCGAACGACGAGCACGCCCCCAGCGCCAGCGCCACGGACACCGCCAGCCAGTGCCAGACGCCCATGCGGCGTGCGGGCACGGCGTTCATTTCGCCACTCCCGAGGCGGCGCCTTCTTCCTGCGGTGCCGCCCCCAGCGCCACCAGCTTGGCCTCGACCAGGCGGCGGTAATCGACTTCCTTGCCCAGGGCCTTCCAGGCTTGCTGGTAAGCGGCCACGGCCTCGGCCGGCTTGGCCTGCGCTTGCAGGATGTCGCCGCGGCGGTCGGCGGCCAGTGCCGTCAGCGACTCGGGCACGTCCGAGGTGACGAGCTTGAGGGCTTCGTCGAACCGCTTGGCCTCCAGATGCACACCGGCCAGCCGCAGTCGGGCCAGCGCGCGGTATTCGTCTTCCTTGGCGTTGGCAGCAACCCACTCCAGCGTGCCGCGGGCGGCATCGGCCTGGCCCTTGTCGAACTGCACCTTGGCGGCGAGCAAACCACCCTGCTCCGCGAAGGCGGTCGAGGGATAGCGGCTCTGCAGATCGGCCCACACCTTGGTGACCCGCTCGGCATCACCGGCCTGCGCCGAGCGTTCGAGTTCGTCGTAGATGCCGCTGGCCTTGGCCGACTGGTCGCGCTGCCAGTACTGCCAGCCGTTCCAGCCCGCGTAGGCCGTCAGCACGACCAGCAGCACCCAGGTGATCAGGTTGCCGAACTTGGCCCAGAAATGCTTGAGCTGGTCAAGCTGTTCCTGTTCTTCGAGGTCGAGGTGGGATGCCATGGGCGTGTGTCGGAGGTGTAACCGTGAGGGGGAGGATTATGCGGGTCGCGGTCGAACCGCGGCCGTTCAGTCGGTGATCTCGGCGGCCCAGCCGGCCACATCGGCCAGCGGGCGCAGGGTCTGGGCGCGGCCGCCCTCGCGCAGCGGCTTGACGGCGACCATGCCCTGCGCCAGTTCGTCGCCACCGAACACCAGCGCATAGCGGGCACCGCTGGCATCCGCCTTCTTGAACTGGGATTTCATGCTGCCGGGGCCATCCTTGCCCCCTGCGTGCAGCACGACCTTCAGGCCCCGCTCGCGCAGCGCCTCGGCCGTGACCGTCGCCGGTGCCAGCGCCGCCGCGTCGGGCACGATGGCGTAGGCGTCCGGGATCTGCGCCGGCACCGGCACGCCGCTGTCTTCCAGCAGCGCCAGCACCCGCTCGACCCCCAGGCCCCAGCCCACGGCGGGTGCCGGCTTGCCGCCGATCTGCTCGATCAGGCCGTCGTAGCGCCCGCCGCCGCAGACCGTGCCCTGTGCGCCAAGGCGGTCGGTGACCCACTCGAACACGGTCAGGTTGTAGTAGTCCATGCCGCGCACGAGGCGCGGGTTGATCCGGTAGGGCTGGCCGACCGCATCCAGCACCGCACGCACCGCGTTGAAGTGCTGCAGCGACGCCTCGCCGAGGAAGTCCATCAGCTTCGGCGCGGCTTCGACCACGGCCTGCATCGCCGGGTTCTTGGTGTCGAGGATGCGCAGCGGGTTGCTGTGCAAGCGGCGCCGGGCTTCCTCGTCCAGCACGTCGGCGTGGGACTCGAAATGGGCAATCAGGGCGGCGCGGTGGGCCTTGCGTTCGTCAGGCTGGCCCAGGCTGTTGAGTTCCAGCCGCACGTCCGTCAGACCCAGATCGCGCCACAGGCTGCGCGCCATCAGGATCACTTCCACGTCCACGTCCGGCCCGGCAAAACCCAGCGCCTCGACGCCCACCTGGTGAAACTGGCGGTAGCGGCCCTTCTGCGGGCGCTCGTGGCGGAACATCGGGCCGATGTAGAACAGCCGCTTCGGACCTTCGTACAACAGGTTGTGCTGCACCACGGCGCGCACGACACCTGCGGTCCCTTCCGGGCGCAGGGTGAGCAGATCGCCGTTCATCTTGTCGGCAAAGGAATACATCTCCTTCTCGACGATGTCCGTCACCTCGCCCAGGCCGCGCACGAACAGCGGCGTCGGCTCGACGATGGGGGTGCGGATGTTGGCGTAGCCGTAACGCTGCATCAGGGCGCGCACGCAGCCTTCGAACCACTCCCAGCGCGCCGAATCCGGCGGCAGCAGGTCGTTCATGCCTTTGACGGCTTGTAGTTTTTCGCTCATCAGAAAAGAAAATTCAGGGATCAGGGATCAGGGATCAGGAAACGGCCGTCTTCTGGCCGAAACGGCGCTCGATGTACTGCTCGACCACGGCCTGGAATTCGCTGGCGATGCCCTCGCCGCGCAGCGTCATGGCCTTCTCGCCGTCGATGTAGACCGGGGCCGCGGGCGCCTCGCCCGTGCCGGGCAGGCTGATGCCGATGTCGGCGTGCTTGCTCTCGCCGGGGCCGTTGACGATGCAGCCCATCACGGCCACCTTCATCGCCTCGACACCGGGGTACTTGGCCCGCCAGACCGGCATCTGCGCGCGCAGGAAGTGGTCGATCTGCTGCGTCAGTTCCTGGAACGTCGTGCTCGTCGTGCGGCCACAGCCGGGGCAGGCCGTCACGCTCGGCACGAAGGTGCGCAGGCCCAGCGACTGCAGGATCTCCAGCGCCACCGTCACCTCCTGCGTGCGCGCCTCGCCCGGCGCGGGGGTCAGGCTCACGCGGATGGTGTCGCCGATGCCCTGCTGCAGCAGGATGCCCAGCGCGGTCGCCGAGGCCACCGTGCCCTTGGTGCCCATGCCGGCTTCAGTCAGGCCAAGGTGCAGCGGGTGGTCGCAGCGTTTCGACAGCTCGCGGTACACGGCGACCAGATCCTGCACGCCGCTGACCTTGCAACTGATCAGCACCTGCTCCCGCCGCATGCCGAGTTCGACCGCATACGCCGCCGAGTCGAGCGCCGACTGGATCAGTGCCTCGTACATCACCTGGCGCGCTTCCCAGGGCTGGGCACGGCCAGCGTTGGTGTCCATCAGGCTGGCGAGCAGTTCCTGGTCCAGACTGCCCCAGTTCACGCCAATCCGCACCGGCTTGTCGTGGCGGATCGCCGCCTCGATCATCATGCCGAACTGGCGGTCGCGCTTGTCGCCCTTGCCGACGTTGCCGGGGTTGATGCGGTACTTGGACAGCGCCTGCGCCATCGCGGGGAATTCGGTCAGCAGACGGTGGCCGTTGTAGTGGAAGTCACCGATCAGCGGCACGTCGATCTGCATCCGGTCGAGCTGCTCGCGGATGTGCGGCACAGCCTCGGCGGCTTCGGGCGTGTTGACGGTGATGCGGACCATCTCGGAGCCGGCCAGCGCGAGTTCCTTGACCTGGATCGCCGTGCCGATCACGTCCACCGTGTCGGTGTTGGTCATCGACTGCACGCGCACGGGCGCATCTCCACCGACCGTCACGACGCGGTCGCCCCAGACCACGCGGGCCTGCAGGCTGCGGCGCGCAGCAGGTTCACCCAGCGGGATGGGTTGCTCGGAGGGGGGCAGCAGTGCAGTCATGGCGTGGCTCACTTCAGATCACTTCAGAATGGCGGTGGCGATGTTGCCGCGGGTGAACGGGGCGAGGCTGAACGGCTCGCCACGCACTGTCACCTGCGTCACGCTGGCGATGCCGGCTTTGAGACGCATCGGCAAGGCACCGTCCAGCCCGATCACCTCGCCCGGCAGCACGGTGCGCGACAGCAGAACCGCCCCACCCGCATCCCGCACCTCGATCCAGGATTCGCCCGTCGTGCGCAGCACCACCACGCCGGCGACGGTCGGTGGTGCGCTGGCTTCGGTGGACGCAGGAGCGGGTGGCGCCGAATGCACGGTTTCGGACACGGCAGCCACCAGTGGCTCCGAGGCCACCGCCACCGCCGGTGCGGCCACCAGGGCCTGGCCCAGCACGGCAGCAGACGCCACCGGTTGTGGCAGGACCGCAGTCGGGGCCGACACCAGCACACTGCTGCCACTGCTGGAGGCCACGGCGTCCGATGCGGCCACATCGCGCCCTGCAGCGGCGGCGGACGCTGCCGGCCACCCGATGGCACCGAACATGGCCCGCAGCGGCGGCGCGAACCAGAACGCCAAGGCCAGCAGCAGCAGCACCGCCGGCACCAGATACGCCGGCTTCAACCACTCCGGCAACCCCGTGCCGCTGCGGCCGAAGGTGTTGCTGCTGACGCCTTCGCGGTAGGGCGTCTGCAGACCACGAGAGACGTTTTCAAGCTGCTGCTGCGGCGGCAGACCCGCCACGGGCAGCAGCGCCAGCACCTTGGTGGCATCCAGCCCGACCTGTCGCGCATAGGTCTGCGCCAGACTGCGCACGAAGGCGAGTCCGGGCAGCTCCTCGTAGCGGTCGGCTTCCAGGGCGGCCAGCTTGCGCGCGGGCACCTTCAGCACCTGGGCCAGCGTGTCGATTTCCAGCCCACGCGCTTGGCGCGCGGCGCGCAGCATGGCGCCGGCCGACGGGGAACCAGCGGGCTGCGGAGTCACATCACTCATCAAACTGTCCTTGCTCGTAAGCGGCTGCCTCGCGTGATTTCGGGAATCGCGCACGCAGCGAGGCCCCCAATTCTTCCACGGACGAGGTCAGTTTTCGTCGGTGCTGGATGCGAATCGCCAGCCACAGCGTTTCCGGGCTGACCAGCTCGGGCGACTGGTTGAGCCGCTGGCTGTACAGGAACGCACGTTCGAGGTCGCCGCGCCGCTGGAGCACATCGGCCAGGTTGTACACCGTGGCCGGGTTGCCGGGATCCTGGTCAAAGCTGCGCTGAAGGATGAGCTGGGCCGCTTGCAACTCGCCCGCCCGTGCCTCGCAGATGCCCGCAGCGAGCAGCGTGCGCGCCGTGTCGCGGTATTGCGGCACCGCCATCGCCGCCTCGAACTGCTGGCGGGCGGTGACGAAACGGCGCTGCTGGCACAGGAACCAGCCGTAGTTGTGGAGCGTGTCCGCGTCGGTGGGCCGAACGCGGAGTGCGGCCCGGAAGCTCTCGTCGGCCAGATCGAACTCGCCCATGTTGGCGTAGACCAGGCCGCGCAGGTTGAGCGCCGTCACATGGTTCGGGTCCACCGACAGCGCCCGCTTGACTTCGTCGAGGGCCGTCACGTACTGGCCCTGGCTGAAGTAGGCCGCCGCCAGCTCGGTGCGGATGCGAACACGCTTGGCGGTGTCAGACTCGTCGGACGAAGTCACCAGATCGCGCCGGCCCGCGGCATTCGTGGTGGACGGTGCGGTCCCCGCGGAACCGGAGGAAGCGGTGGAGCGGGATCCGCTGACGCTGGTCGGGCTGGCCTCGCCCATCGGCACGGGCAGGGCCGGGCCGGAGACACAGCCAGCAGTCAGCAGCGCCGTGAGCAGCAGGGCGCCAAGCAGGCGCCCACCGCACCGGCCGGCACCCCCCATGAACCAGCGCAGCAGGGTCATTGCCATCCTGACGGGATCAACCCGGCAGCACCGGCGGGGCCGGGCGCACGATGCGGATCGGCGCACGGACCATGCGCTCGTGGGCGCGGGTGCGGTCTTGCACTTCGCCGGCCAGTTGTCCGCAAGCGGCGTCGATGTCATCCCCTCGGGTCTTGCGCACCGTGGTGACCAGCCCGCCGTCGATCAGCACCTTGGCGAAGGCTTGCACGCGGGCGTTGTCCGAGCGTTTCAGCCCCGACGCCGGGAAGGGGTTGAACGGGATCAGGTTGAACTTGCACGGCAGGCGCCCCACCGGACCTGCCGGGCCGACCAGCGTCAGCAGCATCCGGGCCTGCGCGTCGCTGTCGTTGACGCCATCCAGCATGCAGTATTCGAAGGTGATGAAGTCGCGTGGTGCCGTGTCCAGATACCGCTTGCACGCGCCCAGCAGCTCGGCCAGCGGGTACTTGCGGTTCAGCGGCACGAGTTCGTTGCGCAGCGTGTCCTCGGGCGCGTGCAGCGACACGGCCAGCGCCACCGGCAGATCGACGCGCAGCCGGTCCATGAACGGGACGACGCCGGAGGTGGACACCGTCACGCGCCGGCGCGACAGGCCGTAGCCATGGTCATCGAGCATCACGCGCAGCGCCGGCACGAGGGCGCCGTAGTTCTGCAGCGGCTCGCCCATGCCCATCATCACGACGTTGGTGATCACGCGCTCGCCGGCGGGGCGGTTCAGGTCGCGGCGCAGCGTGTGTTCGGCATGCCAGAGCTGGGCCAGGATCTCGCCCGTGCTCAGGTTGCGGGAAAAGCCCTGGTGCCCGGTCGAGCAGAAGCGGCAGCCCACCGCGCAACCGGCCTGCGACGAGATGCACAGCGTGCCACGGCCTTCTTCGGGAATGAAGACGCTCTCGACCGCGTCGCCGGCGCCGACATCGAACAGCCACTTGACCGTGCCGTCGGTGGAGCGGTGTTCGGACAGGATCGGCAGCGGCCGGATGACCGAACCGCTGGCGAGCTTGGCGCGCAACGACTTGGCCAGATCCGTCATCTGGTCGAAGTCGCAGGCGCCGCGCTGGTGGATCCAGCGGAACAACTGGACGGCGCGGAACCGCTTCTCGCCCAGCCGTTCGCAATGCGCGGCCAGCCCCTCCAGGTCGACATCGAGCAGGTTGACCGCGTCCGTCATGGTGCAGCTCAGCGGCTGTAGACGTTCATGCCGGGGAAGAAGAACGCGATTTCGTTCGCAGCCGTTTCGGCAGCGTCGGAACCGTGAACGGCGTTGGCGTCGATCGAATCGGCGAAGTCGGCGCGGATGGTGCCGGCTTCGGCCTTCTTCGGGTCCGTGGCGCCCATCAGCTCGCGGTTCTTCAGGATGGCGTTCTCGCCTTCCAGGCACTGGATCATCACCGGGCCGGAGATCATGAAGCTCACCAGGTCGTTGAAGAACGGGCGGGCCTTGTGGACGCCGTAGAACGCTTCAGCATCCGCGCGCGACAGTTGCACCAGCTTGGCGGCGGCGATCTTCAGGCCAGCGCCCTCGAAGCGGGCATAGATCTGGCCGATGACGTTCTTGGCGACGGCGTCGGGCTTGATGATGGACAGGGTGCGTTCGGTGGCCATGAGAAAAATTCCTTGATGGAGAGGTCGGACAAAGGTCGGTCGAATGGGGGTCGAAGCCGGGGAAAACCCGGCATTCTAGCGTTGAAGCGTGCAGATGACTCAGCGCCGCCGGCCGCCGCGGCCCTTGTTGTTGCCGCCACCGGGGCGGGTGAAGTACGCCTCGGCACCGATGTAGCCGACCGAGGTCTGCATCGGGTCCGGCTGGCGCGGCTCGCCCTTGCGGTTGCCACCACCGTTGCCACCCGGTGTCGGCTCTTCGGTGGGGCGGCCGAAGCCGGTCGTGATGCGCTTGGAGCCGGACACGAACCGCTTGTCGAAGGTCTGTTCCAGCGGATTCGGGATGTGCAGCGGATCGTCGCCCTCCTGGCGCGACGGCCCGCGGCCACCGCCACCACCGCCACCACCGCCACCACCTTGCGGCACGTTGTCCTGGCGAGGACCGCGCGGCGGACGGCCCTGTCCCTGCGGACCTTGCCCGGCGCCGGCTTGTGCGCTGGAGCGCCCCCGGTCGCCGCCGTGCTGTGCGCCCTTGCCACGCGGTGCTTGCGGATCGCGCTCGGCGCGGGGTTCGCCACCGCGCCCTGCCCGCTCGCCACGGTCCTGCCCGCGCTCCGGACCGCGCTCTTGCACACGCTCCTGCACGCGGTCCTGGCCACGGCCCCGCTGCGGCTTGCCACCACGCGGCGACTCGCTGGGCGCAACGCGCGCCTGCGGCTGCTCCGGGCTGGCCAGGGTGCGGATGGTCCGCACATCCTGGTCGTCCAGCTCCACCCACACGCCGCGCTTGAGGCCACGCGGCAGCACCACCGTGCCGTAACGGATGCGGATCAGCCGGCTGACCGCCAGACCCACCTTGTCGAACAGCTTGCGCACTTCGCGGTTGCGGCCTTCGGTGATGACGACGCGGTACCAGCGGTTGGTGCCTTCACCGCCACCGTCCTCGATCGACTTGAAGGCCGCTTTCTGGCCCTCGATGTCCACGCCGTCCAGCAGACGGGCACGCTGTTCGGTCGCCAGCGAACCCAGCACGCGCACCGCGTACTCGCGCTCCACGCCGAAGCGCGGGTGCATCAACTGGTTGGCCAGATCGCCCGAGTTGGTGAACAGCAGCAAGCCTTCGGTGTTGATGTCCAGCCGACCCACCGACAGCCACTTGCCGGTGTGCAGGCGGGGCAGGCGTCGGAACACGGTCGGGCGGCCTTCGGGGTCGTGGTGCGTGACGACCTCGCCGACTTCCTTGTGGTAGGCCAGCACGCGGGCCGGCGGCGGTGCGATGCGGACCTTGATCGGACGGCCAGCGATGCGGATCTGGTCGCCCTGGGCGATCCGCATGCCGATGTGGGCCGCTTCGCCGTTGACGGAAACCTGTCCGTCCTGGATCAGTTGCTCCATCTCGCGGCGCGAGCCGATGCCGGCTTGGGCCAGCACCTTGTGCAGCTTGGGCGCCTCGGGTTCGGGACGCAGCACGCGCTTGCCCGGATCGACCAGCTCGTCGTCGGCGTCGGGCGCCACTTCCGCGTCGTAGTCGCCCGAGACGACCTCGGCGAACAGCGTGCCGGCATCGACCGGCTCGTCATCGTCGCCACCGCTGACCACGATGACCTCGAATTCTTCGTCGCCCGCGGCGTCAGCCCCTGCCGAGGCAGCGGCTGGGGGGAACCCGGCGCCGTCCTCGCGCGGGCCGCGGCGTTCCTTGCGGCGCTGGCGGTCGCGCTCGCGGCGGCGGGGGGCACTGGCTTCATCGGACGCCAGTGCGTCGGCGACAGCCACCTCGACCCCATCGGCCACCGGGGCCTGCGCCACCACGGGTTCGGCGGCGGCCACCACGGCAGCCACCACGGAAACCGCCTCGACCGCCGGGGTTTCCGGAGCGGCGGCGGGTGTGTCTTTCTTGCGGCTGCGGGATGGCCGCGCGGCCGGAGACACGGGTTCCTGGTCATCCACCAGCACGGGGGCAGCGGGGGCGCCTGCAGCCTCTGCAACGGCCACAGCGGTCTTGCGCGGGGCGCGGGGCTTCTTGACCACCGGAGCCGGGGCGTCGGACGTCACCGTCTCCACCGGGGCTGCAACAGCAACAGCAACGGCAGCGGCCGTCTTGCGGGGCGCGCGGCGCTTCTTCGGGGTCTCGGGCGTCTCTGCAGCGGCGTCGGCGCCAGTCTGGTCAGCGGTGTCTTGATGTTCGTTCATGCGTTCGGCCTCAGGCCTCGGGGAGAGATTCCAGGGGTGGCAGTTGATCCAGAGACTTCAGCCCCAGATCGTCCAGAAATTGTCGGGTCGTCGCGTACAGCGCCGGACGCCCAGGGCCCTCGCGGTGCCCGATCACTTCGATCCAGCCACGCTCTTCGAGCTGCCGGACAATCTGCGTGCTGACCGTCACGCCGCGGATGTCTTCGATGTCACCGCGGGTGACGGGTTGTCGGTAGGCCACGATGGACAGCGTCTCCATCGTGGCGCGGGAATAGCGCGCCGGTTTGTCCGGATACAGCCGGTCCAGGTGGACCCGCATCTCCGGACGGCTCTGGAAGCGCCAGCCACTCGCGATGCACACCAGTTCAACGCCGCGTCCTTGCCAGTCCAGCGCCAGCTCGTCCAGCAGCATCCGCACGCTGTCCGCGCCCACGGAACCCTCGAACAACTGCCGGAGTTCGCGAACCGACAACGGCTGGTGCGCGCAAATGAGCGCGGTCTCGAGGACGCGTTTGGCATCCCGTGTATGCATGGATTCCGTCAGGTGCCTGGGCGATTCAGACAGACCCACCGCGGAGGGTGGCCCGTCTGGGGAAATTCGCGGTCGGGTTCGGGGTGGGCGCCCGGACCATGGTGGGTCGGGACTCGCAGGACGCAGGCGCTGGGCGCGTTCTGGCTGGATTGGACCACATTCTAGCGCCCAGCAGTGCGCTGGTGGCTTCAGCCCTGCGTGACCTGCTTCCAGGCGGGTGCCAGCTCCACCGGCAGCGCCCGGTCGAACGACAGCCACTCGCCCGTGAGCGGGTGGGCCAGCCCGAGGTGCGTGGCGTGCAGGGCTTGGCGCGTCACGCCGAGCACGGGCTTGCCGCCGTACACGCCATCCCCCAGCAGCGGATGCCCGCGCCGCGCCAGGTGGACGCGGATCTGGTGCGTGCGCCCGGTGTGCAGCTTGCAGCGCACCGCGCTCACCCGCCCCGCCTGCGGCGACGGGCCGAAATCCCGCACCGCGAGGCAGGTCACGTCGGTGCGCGCCGGCTTGCCATTGGTCACGACCGCCATCTTGATGCGCGACACCGGGTCGCGCCCGATCGGCGCCTCGATGGTGAACGGCTCCCCATCGACCAGCCCGTGGACCAGCGCCAGGTACTCGCGCTTGACCTCGTGCGCGGCAATCGCACGGGTCAGCGCCGTCTGCGCCAGTTGTGTCTTGGCCACGACCATCAGGCCCGAGGTGTCCTTGTCGAGCCGGTGGACGATGCCCGCACGCGCCAACGACGCCGCGCCGGCATGGTGCGCCAGCAGACCGTTGAGCAGCGTGCCCGACCAGTGCCCCGCCGCCGGATGCGCGACCAGACCCGCCGGCTTGTGGACCACCATCAGCGTGGCGTCCTCGTACACGATGTCCAGCGGGATCGGCTCGGCCCGGAAAGCACTGCTCTGCGCGGTCGGCTGCAGCGCCACCTCGATGATCTGCCCGGCGCCCACCTTGCGCGAGGCACTCGTCAGCACCTGCCCGGCACTGCGGACATGCCCCGCCTCGATGAGCTGCTGCAGGTGGCTGCGCGAAAACTCGGGCGCCAGACCCACCAGCCACTTGTCCAGCCGCAGGCCATGCGAGGCCCGATCGACCTCGGCCCGGCGGGACTCCACCTCGACCTCGACCTCGATGTCCTCGACAACTTCCGAAGCTTCATGCTGGCCCTGAGGCCCGTTCATATAATTCACGCTCTGTATCCAATCTGGCCCGACCTGCGGGTCCGGCCCATGACCACCATGTTCAAGCCCTGCCCGACACCGGCTCTGCGCCTCGCCACCCTCGTGCTCGGGGCGGCATTGGCCTGTCAACTGGGCGGCTGCGCGTCAGAGCCTAAAAACGCCGACGACGGCAAGAGCATTGCCAAATTGTACGAAGAGGCGCGGGAGGAGACGGGCAATGGCGCCAACGACCGCGCGATCAAGCTCTATGAACGCATCGAGGGCCGCGCCGCTGGCACCCTGCTGTCGCAGCAGGCGCAGCTCGAACAAGCCTACCTCCTCTACAAGCAGCAGGAGAAGGCGCGCGCGCTGGCGGTCGTCGAACGCTTCCTGAAGCTGCACCCGACCAGTCCCGCCGGCGACTACGCCTACTACCTGCAAGGTCTGATCAACTTCAACGACGACCTGGGCATCTTCGGCAATCTGGCCAAGCAGGACCTGTCCGAGCGCGATCAACAAGCCTCGCGGGACGCCTACCAGAGCTTCAAGCAGCTCGTCGATCGCTTCCCCGAGTCGAAATACGCGCCGGACGCCAAGGTCCGCATGAAGTACATCGTCAACGCGCTGGCCTCGTACGAGGTGCATGTGGCGCGCTACTACTACATGCGCGGTGCCTATCTGGCCGCGGCCAACCGTGCGCAGCAAGCCTTGCAGGACTTCCGCGGCGTGCCGGCCGCCGAGGAGGCGCTGTTCCTGATGGCCGCCAGCTACGACAAGCTCGGCATGGTGCCCCTGCGCGACGACGCCCAGCGCGTGCTCAAGACCAACTACCCGCGCAGCGAGTGGATCGGCCGCGACTACGACGAGAAGGCGCGCTGGTGGCGCCTGTGGTGAGCGACTGAGCGGCCGGTCGGCGGCACGGACAGCACTGCACTACACCGGCTCCGTGTTGCGCGGAGTCGCCACATGGTCGCCGGCCAGCATCCGCAGCCATGCCAGCGCCTCCTCCTCGCTGCCCAGCGGCGTCATGGGGGGCAGCGCCGCCCGCAAGCGCCGGCCATAGCCCATCTGCACCAACCGGCTGTCGCACACCACCAGCAAGCCGCGGTCGCGCTCGCTGCGGATCAACCGCCCGGCGCCCTGTTTCAGCGCGATGGCGGTTTCCGGAATGAAGTAGTCGTTGAAGGCGTTGCCCCCTTCGGCTTCGAGCTGGCGGCTGCGCGCCTCGGCCAGCGGATCGTTCGGCGGCGGGAACGGCAGCTTGTCGATCAGCACGCACTGCAGCGCATCGCCCGGCACGTCGATGCCTTCCCAGAAGCTGTGCGAGCCGACCAGCACCCCGCGCGGCGCGGCCAGGAACTGCGCCAGCATCGCCCGCTTCGGCGCCTCTCCCTGCACGAACACCTGGATACCATCCGCCGCGAGCTGCTCGCGCAGCGCCGCGCCGATCTGCTGCAGCGAACGCAGCGTGGTCGTCAGCACGAAGGTGCGCCCACCCAGCGCCTGCGTACAGCGACCGGCCAGCGCCGCCACCGCCTCCGGATGCGCCGCCTCGCCCGGCTTGGGGAAGCGCGTCGGCACGTACAGCCGGGCGTGGGCCGCGTAGTCGAAGGGGCTGCCAGCCTGCAGCGTGCGCGCCTCTTCCATGCCGACGCTGCGGGTGAACCAGCTCAGCGCCGGGTCGTGGCCCAGCGTGGCCGAGGTGAAGATCCACGCCCGGCTGCCGCCCTCGACCTGCGCCCGCAGGGTGTCGCGGATGTCCAGCGGTGCCTCGGTGAGGCGGGCCTGGTGGGTGGTCAGGTCGATCCAGCGGACATGGTCGTGTGCAGGCGCCTGCAGAAATGCCTCGACACGGGACACCAGCGCCCGCGCCCGGTCTTCGAGCTTGGCCAGATCGGGGCCACCATCGGCCACGGCGGCCAGATGTTCCAGCGTCTCGGCGCTCACCGCACGCACGCGCTCCAGCGCCTCGGTGAATTCGGGGCGGCCCGCACGCTCCTCCCAGCGCAGCCGCACCGCACCCCGCAGCGGCCCCGCGCTCGCCAGCCGCAGTTCCCGCGCCGCCAGCTCGCAGCGGGCGGCCAGCTCCGTCCACGGCCCGAAGCCGCGCGCCTCGGTCAGCCCGATGGCGAGCAGGTCGCGGCTGAAATCCAGCAACTGGCTGGTGCCGAGCAGCTTGCCCAGAAACTGCACGCCTGCCTCGTTGAGCTGGTGGGCCTCGTCGAACACCACCGCGTCCACCGTGGGCAACAGCTCGGCCATGCCGGTGTCCTTGAGCGCCATGTCGGCGAAGAAGAGGTGGTGGTTGACGACCACGATGTCGGCCTGCAGCGCCAGCCGGCGCGCCTGCACCACATGGCACTGGCGGAACTTCGGACACTCGCTGCCGAGGCAGTTCTCGCGGTTCGAGGTCACCAGCGGAATCACGGGCGAGCGTTCGTCCAGACTGTCGAGTTCGGCCAGATCGCCGCTGCGCGTGCCCTGCGCCCAGACCTCGATGCGCGCGAGCTGGCGCAGGGCCTGGGGATTGGGCCACTCCTGGGTGTGGCGCGCCTGCTCCAGACGGTGCAGGCAGAGGTAGGCGCCACGGCCCTTCAACAGCGCGATCTGCACCGGCAAGCCGAACGTCCGCATCAAGCCCGGCAGATCGCGCAGGAACAGTTGGTCCTGCAGGCTTTTCGTGGCGGTACTCACCATGGCCCGCAAGCCCGACAGCAACAGCGGCACCAGGTAAGCGAAGGTCTTGCCCACGCCCGTTCCCGCCTCGGCCACCAGCACGCTGCGCGACTCCAGCGTCTCGGCCACCGCGTCGGCCAGGGTTGTCTGCACCTCGCGCGCCTGGAAACGGCGGTCGGCCTGCGCCAGATCGCCGTCCGCAGCGAACGCCTGCGCCACCTCCTGGCGCAGCGGAGAACGTGCGCGGATTGCCGGTATTGGCGGTATTGGCGTGGTCATTTGCACCATTTGCCGGAAAAGCAGGGTGAACCGTTTATAGTTTTCGACATGACACCGGATTCCCCTGGATATCGATTATTGGCGGCCACAGGCATTGACCGCGGTGATCGACTGTATCAACAAGATCAGGTGGAGGTCTTCACGCACCCTCGCGCCGAAGGTTGCCTGCTGGCCATCCTGGCCGACGGCATGGGCGGCAAGAGCGGGGGCCGCAAGGCCGCCGACCAGGTGCTGCTGATCGCCCGCCAACTGTTCGAGCGGTTCGCGCCGGCCAAGGACTCCGCGTCCGAGCTGCTGCGCAAGATCGTGCTCGAATCGCACCTGATGATCAAGCTGACCGCGATCACCTCCGAGCAGGAGCCGCACAGCACCCTGGCCGCCTTCCTCGTCCTGCCCAACCGCGAGTGCCACATCATCCACGCGGGCGATTCGCGGGTGTACACCTTCCGCGGCTCGAACATGATGACGCGCACCTTCGACCACTCGCTGGTGCAGCGCATGGTCGAGGACGGCGAGATCGACGAGGAAGAGGCCAATGACCATCCCCACGCCCACTTGCTGACGGGCTGCCTCGGTGCGGACGAAGATCCCCCGATCACGCTGGCCCGCCTGGACCGACTGGAAACAGGCGATTCGCTGATGGTCTGCAGCGACGGGCTGTGGCACTACTTCACCAGCCGCGAACTCGGCACCATCGTCAACGCGCTCAAGCCGCGCGACGCCAGCAAGATGCTCATCAGCAAGGCGCGCCAGCGTGCCCGTGGCGGCGGCGACAACCTCTCGCTCGCCCTCGTCCGGCTCGACACGCTGGGCTGAAACCGCCTCTCCCGAGGCTCAGGTCAGCGACGTGTCCACGTCGCGCCGCTCCAGCGCCAGGAACTCCTCCGACTGCATTTCGGTCAGCCGAGACACGGTGCGCGGGAATTCGTGCGACATCGGGCCTTCGGTGTAGAGCTGCTCGGGAGGTACTGCGGCCGACAGGATCAGCTTGACGCGCCGGTCGTAGAGCACATCGATCAGCCAGGTGAAGCGCCGCGCCTCGGACGCCAGCCGCGGCGGCATCAGCGGCACGTCCGACAGCAGCAGCGTGTGGAACTGGGTCGCCAGCTCCAGATAATCGTTCTGCGAGCGCGGTCCGCCGCAGAGCTGCTTGAAGTCGAACCACACCACCCCGCCGGCCTTGCGCCGGGCATGGATGACACGGTTCTCGATGTGCAGCTCGGGTGACTCGTCCTTGACCTCGGCCAGCTCGTCGAACGCCTGCGTCATCGCGACATCGGCCTGCGCACCCAGCGGGGTGTGGTAAAGCTGGACGTGCTGGAGCGTGCGGCGGCGGTAGTCGGTGCCGTTGTCCACGCTGATGACTTCGAGCTTGGCCTTGAGCAGCTCGATCGCCGGCAGGATGCGGTCGCGGTGCAGACCGTTCGGGTACAGCCCGTCGGGGTGGAAGTTCGACGTGGTGATGATCGAGACACGGTTGGCGTACATCGCGTCGAGCAGCCGGTGCAGGATCATCGCGTCGGTGACATCCGCGACGTGGAACTCGTCGAAGCAGATCAGCCGGAAGCGCCGCCCGATGCGCTTGCCCAGCTCGTCCAGC
>NZ_JAAFKF010000044.1 GCF_013299175.1 Sphaerotilus sp. | reverse complement strand
GCAACACGTCGTCCACCAGTGCGGCCAGCACCGGCAGCGACGTTTCCTGCGCCACGCGGTCGGCGATGCGGCTGCTCGCGGCGGCTTCGACCGTCGTGCCCCAGCGGCTCGCCTCGATCAGCGTGATCGCGAACTCGGGCGCCCACTGCAAGCGCCACGTCTCGTGGAAGCTGCCCTTCGCCCCGCGGCTGCCCCGATCGGGCACGCCCCAGTCGAGCCCCAGCAACCGCAGCCGATGCAGCAACCGGCTGCGGTCCAGGTCGTTCGGCTGGCGCAGGTCCAGATCCAGCACCCGCTGCGCCACCTCGGCTTTCAGGCGCAGGCGTTTCTGCTGCGCCTCGACATCGCGCTGCAGCGGCACGATCGGCACATCGGCCGGCACCGAACCCAGCGCCTCGCCAACGTGCAGCGAGTGCCCGATCAAACCGAGCACCGCGTCGTCGCCCTGCCCGATGACGCTGCGCACGGCTTCGTCGAGGTCGGCCAGCCCCGGCGTCGCGTGGCCGCGCAGCGTGGCGAGCGTGTCGGCGAGCCGGATCGCCTCGATGACGTGGGCGCTGGAACAGTCGATCTCGTGCGCACGCAGCAGCGTGGCGACCTTGGCGAGCCAGCCGGCCGCACGCGGATGCGCCTTCGGGTCGTGCTGCCACAGGAAGTCGTACCAGCCCGGCGAGACGACGCCCGCGCCGTAGCCCGAGCGGGTCAGGTGCCGGTGCGACCACGGCACCCAGGTGGCCTGGACCTTGAGCTTGGGCAGACCTTTGAGCAGCGCCGCGTCGGCCTTGACGCTCGACACGCCGTCCTGCAGCGCCGGGACGTGCCACGCACCGCAGACGACGGCGATGCGCTCGAAACCTTCCTTGCGGGCCGTGCGCAGACACTGGCGCATGTGGGCCTCGCGCTGCGCCTCGCGGGGTTCGGGCGGGGGTTCGTCGCGGCGCATCTCGGTCATCGCCTCGTGGATGGCGGTGAAGATGTCGGCGTCGGCGTCGGCACCGCGTTCCTCGATCCAGCGGTTCCACCAGCTTTCGCCATCCGGGTGGCCGTCGGCGCGGGCGAAGTCGTCGAACGGATCGCCTCGCAGTCGGCGTGGAACCGGTGGCTCGGCAGGTTCATCGGCATCGGTCGGCGGCTCCGCCAGCGCCTCGGCCTCCGCTTGATCCAGCGCCAGCGCGTGCGTGCGCGGCAGGTCGATGAACCGCGCCGTGACCCCGCGCCCGACCGCCCATTGCAGCGCCTGCCACTCCGGGGAAAACCGCGCGAACGGGTAGAACACCGCCCGCTGCGGCACGTCGAGCGCATGCACCAGCAGCGCCACCGGCGGCACGAGCGCGGCATCGGCGAGGTGGTGCAGCAGCGATTCGGCCTCGGGCGGGCCTTCAACGAGCAGCGCATCAGGCTGCCAGTCGTCGAGCGCCCGTTGCAGGCTGCGGGCGCAGCCGGGGCCGTGGTGGCGGATGCCGAAGTAGCGGACCTCGGGAGTCGTGCTCATCGGGATCAACCGTGGTCGCGGAAGGCGCGGTACAGATCCTTCCAGTCGCTGCGCTCCTTCACGACCGTCTCCACGTATTCCTTCCATACGACCGCGTCCTGCACCGGGTCTTTGATCACCGCGCCCAGCAGCCCCGACGCCAGATCGTGCGCCCCGACCACGCCGTCGCCGAAATGCCCAGCCAGCGCCATGCCGTTGCTGACGACCGAGATCGCCTCGGCGGTGGACAGCGTGCCGCTCGGGCTCTTGAGCTTGGTCTTGCCGTCCTCGGTCTGGCCGTTGCGCAGCTCGCGGAAGATCTGCACCACCCGCTTGACCTCGCGCAGCGCGGGCGGCTCGGCGGGCAGGTCGAGCGAGCGGCCCATCTCGGCGACGCGCTTGACGACGATCGACAGCTCTTCCGCCTCGCTCGACGGCACCGGCAGGATCACCGTGTTGAAGCGCCGTTTCAGCGCGCTCGACAGCTCGTTGACGCCCTTGTCGCGGTTGTTCGCGGTGGCGATGACGCTGAAGCCGCGCACCGCCTGCACCTCGCTGCCGAGTTCGGGGATGGGCAGCGTCTTCTCCGACAGCACGGTGATCAGCGAGTCCTGCACGTCGGCGGGGATGCGCGTCAGCTCCTCGATGCGGGCGATGCGGCCGGTGCGCATCGCGTTCATCAGCGGGCTGGGGACGAGCGCCTTCTCGGACGGGCCGTGGGCGAGCAGTTCGGCGTAGTTCCAGCCGTAGCGCAACTGCTCTTCGCCCGTGCCGGCGGTGCCCTGGATGAGCAAGGTCGAGTTGTTGCTGATCGCGGCGGCGAGGTGCTCCGAGACCCACGATTTCGCGGTGCCCGGCACGCCGAACAGCAGCAGGCCGCGGTCAGTCGCCAGCGTCGCCACGGCGATTTCCATCAGCCGGCGGGCGCCGATGTACTTCGGGCTGACCTCGAAGCCGTTGTCGAGCCGTCCGCCCAGCAGGTAGGTCACGACCGCCCACGGCGACAGTTCCCAGTGGTCGGGACGCTGGCGGCGGTCGGCGCGGCGCAGTTCGTGGAGTTCTTCGGCGTACTGGTGCTCGGCATGGCGGCGCAGAACGGCGGAAGCGGAAGCAGTGGGGGCAGAGGTTTCGGTCATGTTCAGCGGGAGTCGGTAGAAGAGGAAACCGCCGCCACGGGCAGCGCATGAAAAGCCCGGCGCAGCGCCACGGCCTGCTGCAGCCGGTCGTGCAGCGTGACGATGCGGGCATGCAGCCAAGTGTGGGTTTCGGCGGGGGCTGGCGTCGGTGCGGGCAGCGCCTCGATCGCGTCCAGGCAGGACAGCGGCAGCCAGCCGATCAGCGCAGGGGCCGTGTCGAGCCACGCGGCGGCACGGCGTTCGTCGAGCGTCTGGGTGCTGAACAGCGCGGACAGGTCGCGCACCATCACCGCCGACAGCGCGGCGGCCAGCGCCGGATCCAGCGGCGCGGCGCGTTCGGGGCGGCCGTCGATCAGCGGCTGGGCGCAGGTCTGCACCACCTCGGTGGCGACCTCGACCGGGGCGCCGTGCAGCCGCTCGCGCCACAGCGCCGTGCGGGCCGACAGCGGCAGGTGGCTGCGCAGCGTGGCGAGTTCCTGTACGGGCCAGTCCTTCGCGTCACGGCAGGCCAGCAGCGCCAGCAGCCAGCGCGCCTCGACCGCCCCCGGCTGCGCGTCCGGCTCGCCGACCACGCCCGCAGAACCCACCGCCGCCAGCACCGCCTCGCGCCAGCCGCGCAGCAGCGCGTCCTTCCAGTCGGTGCCACGCGCCCAGTCGATCAGCTCAGCCGGCGCCAGGCCCAGGTGCGCAGTCCAGAACGCCGGCGCCGTCAGCCGCGCCAGTTGGTACAGCCACCAGCCGCGCTCGCCCAGGGTGTCGTGGCGCGGGCGCTGCGGGTCGAGGCCACGGGTTTTCCACGCGGGGTCTTCGGCGGCGGGCGGCTCGATGTGCCAGCGTTTCTTCAACCCCAGCCACGCCGACTCGACCCGCAGCAGCGCCGCCCACTGCCCCGCCAGCCACGCCGACTGCTCGCTGTCCGGCAGCCGCACCAGCAGCGTCGCCGCCAGCGCCCGCACCTCGCCGCCGCGGTCGCGCAACAGTTTCACCAGCAGCGGCTCGTCCGCCGACGACAGCCCGACCGCCAGCGCCTCGACCAGTTCAGCTCGCTCGCGGGCGGCCAGCGACGGCAGTTCGGCGCTCAGGCGCTCGCGGGCGGCGGCGGGGTCGCAGCGGCGTTCGTTCTGCAGGAAGGCGAGCCGGGCGGCGCCGCTGCCATGCGCCCAGTCGTCCTCGGTCGGCTCGGCGGGCCGCTCGACGATCGAACGCCAGCGCGGCTGCTGCTGCACCAGCCAGCGCCCGCGCTCGCCCATCACCGCCCCCACCGCCGGTCGCAGCATCGGCACCCGCAGCGCCAGCGCCAGCATCGGCGGCAGCAGCGTGGCCGGCAGCCGCCAGCCGCGTTGGGCGACCAGCGACAGCGCCTCGACGCGCAGGCCGTCGGGCACCGAGTCGTCCAGCAGCCGCTGCAGCAAGCCCACATGAGACTCGGCGGACAAGGCCGGGCGGGCATCGGCTCGGGCCGGCGCGCAAGCCTCGGGCAGCGAAGCCACCGACGCCACCCCGCAGCCGACCCGCTCCGCCACGGCCAGCACCCCGGCGGCGCGCAGCAGCACGGTTGCGTCCTCGTCCGGCACCACGGCCAGCGCCTGCATCAACCCGTTCAGCGGCGCGGGTGCCTCCCGCAACAGCGCCCGCAACCCCGGCGAACGCTCCGTGCCCACCAGCGCGATCGGCAGCAGTCGATCCATCATCGAACCCGTCATCGCGTGCCTCCCTCGACGCGGCCGATCTGCCACAGCCCTTCATCGCTGCGCAGCGTCAGCAGCCGCAGCGTCCGGCCATCCCATTCGCCGTGCAGATCGACCGCAGCGCCGCCCGACAGCGCCAGCAGCGTCGGCACCTGATCGGCCGGAACCGCCAGCGGCAGCGCGTGGTCCTCGCCACACGCCCAGACCGCGTCCTCGACCACCCGGATCGACGCCCCCGCCAGCCGCAGCGGCCACAGCGGCAGCCAGGCGTGCGCGGCCATCGCGGCGGCGGCGCGGTCGAGTTCGTCGTGCCAGCCGGAAGTCTCCGGCACCCCGGCCAGTGCCCCGGCGTGACCCGCCTCGGGCGCCGCCTCACGCTGCACCGACAAGGCCCGCAGCGGCGCCGCCGACGGAAAGAACACCAGCCGCCCGGCCCGCGCCTGCCCCGTGATCCAGCTCGTCTCGAAACCCGTCGCGCCGTGGCTGAAATCGAGCAGCAGCGCCCGCCGCCCGCTGCGCCGCCCCGACAGCCAGACCCGGCGCTCGACCAGCCGCTGCTCGCGCTCCTCGACGATCTGGCCCTCCACGCGCCACACGTCGTTGATCGCCTCGCCTCGCGCCAGCACCTCGTCGCGGTCCAGCGGCCAGCCCAGCGTGGCACGCACGTCGGCCAGCACGCCAGCGTCCAGCGTCGCCCGCCGACGCACCGCCTCGATCAGCAGTTGCAGCCGCCCGAGCCGGGCCAGCAACGCGGCGCTGTCGGACTCGGCGCCGGCCGCGTTCAGCCAACCGGCCAACGCCCCCGCCTGCGCATCGACCATGCGGGCGGCCATCGTCCTGCACTCGCCCGCGCTGTCCGCCGTCTGCACCGCCAGCCCGCGCCGCACCCGGTCGGCAAGCCAGCGTGCCAACTCCTCCAGCCCGGCGTCGATGCGCTGCCAGCGTTTGTCCTGGCGGGCGGAGGGATCGGCGGCATGGGCGGCATTCGCAGACGGCGCGGCCTCGGCCACCGCCTGTGTCTGCTGGTTTTGTTGCTTCTGTTCCTGCTTGTCAGCCCGCGCGCGCCGCCCCTCCAGCCAGGCGCTCACCCATTCGGGCGGCTCGCTGGTGGTGAAACGCCCGGCGTCCTGCGCCCGCAGCAGCAACAGCGCCAACCCATGCTTGCAAGGGAATTTCCGGCTCGGGCACGAGCACTTGAACACCGGCCCGCTCAGATCGACCTGCGTCTGATACGGCTTCGATCCGCTGCCCTGGCACTCGCCCCAGGCCGCCGCGGCGTCATGCCCGAGCGTCGGCCACTGGGACACGTTCATCAGCCCCCGCGCCGCCTTCGCCGAGGCAGCATCGGGGGCCAGGGCCAGCACGGCCTCGGTGGTCAAGCCTGTCAAACCAGTCAAGCGAACTCCCGGTGTCTGAGGTGCCGGCAGTCTACGAAGGGTCGGCAAGCCGAGCGCAGGCCCGCGTGTGAACAACTGCGCTGGAATGCGATCCAGACGCAGCGCCTGCGGTCAGCGCAGCGTCACCGCCGGCGCCGTCAACCGCTGCAGCCCCTCATCCTTCGTCACCGTTCCCCGCCCGAACAGCGCCTCGTGCGCATCCAGCACTGGTGTGACGCAGCAATCCGCCCCGGCAAACCGCGCGACCCACACCGCCAGCGGCCGACTCGCGATCAGCGCCCCCAGCTCGTCGGTCAGCGCCCGCGCCGCCTCGCTGCCCGGCGCTTCGCCCAGGCTCCAGTGCCGTTCGGCCCAATCGTCGCGCCCGACCACCGCGCACACGCCCTGCCAGAACTTCAGCTCCAGCGCCCCCACCGCCAGCCAGCGGTCATCGGCACAGCGATAAAGGTTGTAGCAAGGCACGCCGCCGTTGAGCAGCGACGCCCCGGCCTGCGGCGCCGCGCCATCGGCCAGCGCATCGGTGCCGAGGATGACCTGGTGCTGGCGCACCGCGTCGGTCATCGACACATCGACCCAGCGCCCCTGCCCCGTCCACTGTGCGCCGAGCACGGCAGCCAGCGTGCCGATCGCCGCCGTCTGCGCCCCGCCGAGCTGGTCGGCGATCTGCAGGTGGCTGAAGACCGGACGGGCCTCGGGCGTGGGCGTGCGCGTCTGGTCGATCACGCCGGCCAGTGACAAGTAGTTGATGTCGTGGCCGGCCGCCAGCCGCAGCGGGCCTTCCTGCCCGTAGCCGCTGATGCTGGTCAGCACGATCGCCGGGTTGATCGCCCGCAGCGCCTCGTGGCCCAGGCCGAGCCGGTCCATCACGCCGGGGCGGAAACCCTCGACCACCGCGTGCGCCTCGGCGACCAGCGCCCGCAGCGTGGCGAGCTGGTCCGGCTGTTTCAGGTCGAGCACCAGCCGGCGCTTGCCGTGGTTGACGACGCGGTAGAAGTGCGAAACACCGTCCTCGCCTGGTCCCATGTACGCCGCGTCATCGCCCGGCAGACCGGGGCGACCGGGCAGCGGCGGCTCGACCTTGAGCACCTGCGCACCCAGATCCGCCAGGTGCTTGCAGGCCATCGGGCCGGGCAGCAGCCGTGACAGATCGAGCACCCGCAGCGGCGCGAGCGGGTGCTGGCGCGCATCGGCGGCCGGCGCAGCGTGGGCCAGGATCGGCTCGGCGGCAGCCCAGTGGGCGGACCAGACGGCGGACATGGCGTTCAGCGGGCGAGTTCGCTGCGCATCGCGTCGATCACGCGGGCGTAGTCGGGCGTGTTGAAGATCGCGCTGCCGGCCACGAAGGTGTCGGCACCCGCGTCGGCCACGCGGCGGATGTTGTCGATCTTGATGCCGCCATCGACTTCGAGCCGGATGTCCCGCCCGCTCGCGTCGATGATCTTGCGGGCCTTCTCGATCTTGCGCAGCGCGCTGTCGATGAAGCTCTGGCCGCCGAAGCCGGGGTTCACGCTCATGATCAGGATCAGGTCCACCCGGTCGATCACCCACTCCAGCACGTCCAGCGGCTCGGCCGGGTTGAACACGAGTCCCGCCTTCACGCCCTCGGCCTGAATGAGTTGCAAGGTGCGGTCCACATGCGCGGAAGCGTCGGGGTGGAAGCTCACCAGATCCGCGCCGGCCTTGCAGAACGCCTGCGCCAGCGCATCGACGGGCGAGACCATCAAGTGAACGTCGATCGGGGCGGGTGTGCCATCCGGCTTGACCGAATGCTTCTTCAGCGCCTGGCAGACCATCGGCCCGAAGGTCAGGTTGGGCACGTAATGGTTGTCCATCACGTCGAAGTGGATCCAGTCGGCGCCCGCGGCGAGCACGTTCTTGACCTCGTCGCCCAGGCGGGCGAAGTCGGCGGACAGGATGGAAGGGGCGATGCGGTAGATGGGGATCGTCATGCCCCGGATTCTAGGGAACAGCGCGGTTACAGGCGATCCGGGGCGGCCGGCTCGCGCCACTGTTTCAAGTGCTGGCCCGCATCGACGAAGACCGTCTGCGCCGTGACCCGCCCGGCACCCATCAGCCAGACGACGGCATCGGCCACGTCCTCGGGCGTGCTCGCGCCGCGCAGCGGAGAGGCTCGGGCGGCCTCCTCGAAGCGGACGGGATCGGCCCCGTGCGGCAGCAGCGTCGGCCCTGGCGCGACGGCGTTGACGCGGAACGGCGCCAGCGTCAGCGCCAGCCGCTTCAGCGCGGCGTACATCGCGCCCTTGGACAGGCAGTAGCTCAGGAACTGGTCGTGCAGGTTCTCGACGTTCTGGTCGAGCAGCATCAGCGCCTGTCCATCCGGAAAGCGCCGCGCTGCCGCCAGCGTCACCAGCACCGGCACCTCGTAATGCACCGCGTGGTTGGCCCGGAAGTTCGCCAGCGTGGCGGTGTCGCGGTCGTCGTTGTCGAAGATGCTGGCGTTGAACACGACGGCCAGTTCGGCCTGTGGCGGCAGGGTGTCGAGCAGGCGGTCGAAGGACGCGAGCGTGGCCTCGACATCGGCAAAATCGGCTTGCCAGATGCCGAGCGGCACGGAGTTGAGTTCACGGTCGAGTGCCTGCGCCCGCTCGACGCCGCGGAAGGCGTGCAGCAGCACCTGCCAGCCCTGCGCCGCCAGCGCCCGCGAGATGGCCAGCCCGACCCGCGCGTGGCCGCCGGTGACGAGCGCGATCTTCGGGCCGCCGCTCATGCCGGGACGTCGAAGCCGGCATCCTCGACCGTGGCGCGGAGCTGCGCAGGCGTGACCTGCGCGGCGTCGAAGCGCACCTCGGCTTGCCCCGGCTCCAGCGTGACCTGGACGGACGCGACGCCGGGCAGCGCCTGCAGCACGCTGGTGACGCTGCGCACGCAACCGCCGCAGGTCATGCCGGTGATGGGGAGGGTGAGGGTGAGGTCGGTCATGGGCATGTCGTTCGCCTGTCGAATCAGATGCAGATTTCAGTATAGGACGCACCACGGCAGGCCCGCGCCGCCTGCGGACATCGCGCCCTTGTCCTACAGCAAGGCGAAGTCGGGGCTGACGCGGGTCGGGCATGCCACCGCCCAGGACGGGGAACCGGCTGTTCGACGCGCTGGGCCATCCCTGCCGCACGCTGGGTAGTGGGCCGCGAACGTGGAAAAATGCATGCGTCTATCATCTGCACCATGCCGCATCCCCAGTTCACCTGCACCGCCGTCCCCGCCTACCTCGCCGAGCATTCGGACGCGTCGAAAGGGATCTACGCCTTCTCGTACACCATCACGGTGGTCAACACTGGCGACGTGCCGGCCCAGCTCATCGGGCGCCACTGGATCATCGCCGACGCCTCCGGCCACACCGAGGAAGTGCGCGGTCTGGGCGTCGTCGGCCACCAGCCGATGCTCAAGCCGGGCGAGCGGTTCGAGTACACGAGCTGGACCCGGCTGGCCTCGCCCCGCGGGCAGATGCGCGGCACCTTCTTCTGCATGACCGACGAAGCGCGGCCCTTCGACACCCCGGTCCCTGCCTTCGAGCTGTCACAGGCGCACGCACTGCATTGACGGCGCTGCTGCTGCAACTGCGCACGGTGCTGGCCGCCCAGCCCGACGCTGACCTGCCCGCGCTGCTTGACGCCGCCGATCCCGGTGCGGCGCGCGCCAGTCGCCACCTCTGGCTGATCGCACTGGTGGACGCGCTGCGCCCCGCCGACACGGCCACCGGCGACACGGCGGTCCCGCTGGAGCGGCTGCGCCACCTGCTCGACCTGCTCGACACCGATCCCCTGCTGGCGCAACGCTGCCGCGCCGTGCTGCGCTCGGTGTTCGCCACGGCCGACGCTGGCACGCTGCTGGCGGACTTCGGTTTCTCGCCGCGCTCGGGCTTCGGCGCCGAGCTGATCGACCGGCTGCGCAGGGTCACGCTGCCCGGCACGCCCGACACCGGCGATCTCGGCCAGCTCTTCCTGATGGTCTTCCACCACCCCGGCGACGCGGACTGGCTCGGTGCCATCGACGCACCCACGCTGTCCCGCATCGAGCGCCTGCTGGTGGATGACCACGTCCGCGGGCACTGGCACCGGGCGCTGATCGATTCGGTGCAGATGCTGGCCAGCCAGGTGCGGGCGGTCGGGCTGTCGGCGTCGATCCGGCCACGCATCGACCCCGCGCTGCTGGCTGACCGCCCCTTCCACCAGCTCGCACAGGCTGCCGCCTTGCTCTCCGACGCAGACGAATCCGTGGACACTGCGGAACAGCAGCAGCAACAGCAGATGACCTACCTGCGCGTGCTGCTCGACGCCTGCCGCACGGCGGCGGCCAGCGTGCGGGAACACCTCGACGCCTGGGGCGTGTCGGTGGACGTGGTGTTCCAGATCGAACAACTGCACGAGCGCATCGCGCGCATCGAGGCCCTGCTGGACTGCCTGGCCTCGCCCGAACCCGCGCACGAATGGCAGCGCCTGACCGTGGCCTTCGCCCGCAGCGTGCAGACGCGGCGCAGCATCGGCGCGCTGTTCTCGCACCACTACGCCATGCTCGCCCGCAAGGTCGCCGAGCGCAGCGCCGCCACCGGCGAGCACTACATCACCCGCACCCGCGACGAATACCTCGACATGCTGCGCCGCGCCTGCGGCGGCGGGCTGGTGATCGCGGGCACCACGTTCCTGAAATTCGCCATCGGGGCACTGGCGCTGTCGGCGTTCTGGGCCGGGTTCTGGGCGGGTGCCAACTACGCCGCCAGCTTCGTACTGATCCACCTGCTGCACTGGACGGTGGCCACCAAGCAGCCGGCGATGACCGCTCCGGCGATGGCCGCCAAGCTCGACGACGTGGGTGACAGCGACGCCGCGATCGAGGACTTCGTGGACGAGGTGACGCACCTGATCCGCACCCAGATCGCCGGCATCCTGGGCAACGTGCTGGTGGTGGCGCCGGTCGTGTTGCTGGCGCAAGGGGCGGCGTGGTTGTTGCAGGGCGCGCCGCTCATCGACGCCCACACGGCACACAAGGTGCTCGACAAGCTCACGCTGGCCGGGCCGACGCTGCTCTATGCGGCGTTCACGGGCGTGCTGCTGTTCCTGTCGAGCCTGATCGCGGGCTGGTGGGAGAACTGGTTCGTCTTCCACCGCCTCGACAGCGCCATCGCCCACAACCCGCGCATCGTGCGCTGGCTGGGCGCCGAGCGGGCACAACGCTGGTCGCACTGGTGGCGCGGCAACATCTCCGGGCTGGCCGCCAACTGCTCGCTGGGGATGATGCTCGGACTGGTACCGACGCTGGCCGCCTTCTTCGGGCTTCCGATCGAGGTGCGCCATGTCACGCTGTCGGCGGGCCAGCTCGCGGCGGCGCTGGGCACGCTGGGGGTGCCGGTGCTGCACGAACCGGCCTTCTGGTGGTGCGTGGCAGCGGTGCCGCTGACAGGGGCGCTCAACGTGCTCGTGAGCTTCACGCTGGCCTTCCGGCTGGCGCTGCGCTCGCGGGGGCTGAAGGTGCGCGACCGCGGGCGGCTGTACGCTGCGCTGCGGCGGCGGTTGCGCGAGGCGCCGGGCAGCTTTCTGCGGCCAGGCTGAGGCGGGCAGGCGCTACAGTCGCCGGTCGTCCGGGCTTTCCGGGGTGTCCTCGATGCGCTCGCCGCCGCGGCGCCCCGAGAACATCGTCCACCAGACGATCCCGACCAGCAGCAACCCGGCCCCCAGTGCTTCCAGAATGATCAGCGTCATGTCCTTGTTCCTCTCGAACAGCCCCGCAGGCGCGCACCGTGTGCGCCAGCAGATCGGAGCCGCCTTGGTGGCCGCGATTCTAGGCACGCTGGCCGGCTGCGGCAGCACGCCGCACCGGGCGCCCGAACCACCGCCGCCGCTGGAGATCCCGCCGTCGGTGCAAACCCCGCCGCCCGCCGCCACCGACGCCCAGATCCGCACCACGCCGCGCGGGCGCTGGGTCCGCGGCGAGTGGTCGGACCTGCCGGGCTGGGATGCGGACCAGACGCTGATGGCCTGGCCCGCGCTGCAGCGCAGTTGCGACAAGGTGATCACCGCCACCAACGGCGGCAACACCAGCGGCCGCGGCCTGGCCGCCGCCAGCATCGCCACCGGCACGGTCAGCTTCAACCCCTTCGCCTTCGCGTCGGAATGGAACACGCTGTGCCGCGAGGTGCGCCGCCTCGGCCCCGGCCCGAACGAGGTGCAGGTGCGGCAGTTGCTCCAGTCGCGGCTGCAGCCCTGGCGCGTCGAGAGCCCAGAGGGCAAGCCGGACGGCCTGATGACCGGCTACTTCGAGCCACTGCTGGAGGCCAGCCGGGTCCGCACCGAGCGCCACACGGTGCCGGTGTACGGCCTGCCGGCCGATTACGGCGTGCGCAAACCCTGGTTCACCCGCGGCGAGATCGACACCCAGCCCGCCGCGCAAGCCGCCCTGAAGGGCCGCGAGATCGCCTGGTTGACCGACCCGATGGACCTGCTGCTGGTGCAGATCCAGGGGTCTGGCCGGCTGACCTTCACCGAGCCGGGCGGCGCACGGCGCATGGTGCGGCTGGCGTTTGCGGGACACAACGACCAGCCTTACCAGTCGGTCGGCCGCTGGCTGGTCGAGCAAGGCGCGTTCACGCTGGAGCAGGCGAGCTGGCCGGCGATCCGCCAGTGGTCGCGCCAGAACCCGCAGCGCATCAAGGAAATGCTGGCCGTCAACACGCGCTACGTCTTCTTCCGCGAGGAGCCACTGGCGGACCCGGCGATCGGCGCGGTCGGGGCGCAGGGTGTGCCGCTGACACCGGGCCGCTCGATTGCCGTGGACAAGGACAGCATTCCCTATGGCACTCCCGTGTGGATCGCCAGCACCGAACCGCAGGGCTGGAGCCAGAACCCGCCGCCCGCCCGCCCGCTGCAGCGCCTCGTGCTGGCGCAGGACACGGGCAGCGCGATCCTCGGTGCCGTGCGCGCCGACTACTTCTGGGGCTGGGGGGATGGGGTGGAAGAGCGGGCGGGGCGGACCAAGCAGCCGCTGAAGCTGTGGGTGCTGTGGCCCAAATAATGCGACAAGGGGTATTTCGTGAACATGATGGACCGAGCGCGCCGTATCGCGAGCCATACCGCAAGCCGAGCAGGAGACATGGCAAAAGGTATTGGAAACCCCGCATCGTCTATTCGAGACTGGCTGGTTTCTTTATTCATCAAAGCAGTGCAGGCCATTTCCACCGAGCAAGACCATCTGGATGTGATCGCGTGGTTGACGATCGCCAGGGAAACACTTTCACAGAACGATGCAGGGCTGGCCGAAAAGACCCGGAAAATCTATCAGATCACCGACTCCCGCCGCGTGGCACGCAGTCTGCTCAACAGCGTGTCCGAAGTATTCAAGAACTACAAAGATGCTGATTTGCCGCTGGCCGTCAAGGTCGCCATCCCAGCAACTCTGGGCGCCGGGATGGTGATTGGCGGCCACTCGGTAGGCATTGCAGGTTTTGGCTCGGCCATTGGTTTACCTGCCCTGCTGATGGTTTTCCTGGGCGTCGCTGGGGTCACTTCCGTCCTGGAAGCGTTCTTGAGCAGCACCGAAGCCAGCAGCTACCTGTCTGTCGTGGGCGCACTGATCGCAAGAGACGAGGTGCTGCGACGCACCCACCAATCTATGCGCAACGCCATGTCGCAAGAGATGGCAGAACCGCTTCAGCAACCTTATGCCAAAGATGCTCAGGCCGTTCGTCAACTGCTGCTGAACATGGATGCCTATGCTTTTGAGCAGCATGTGATGAGTTTTTTCATGCAGGCCGGCCTACTCGCCTGGGTAACAAAGCGGAGTAATGATGCCGGGGTGGATGGATTTGCCCGCCACCAACAGGGTCTGATCGTTGTACAGTGCAAACGCTACGCCCCGGAAAATGGTGTAGGCCGACCCACCATTCAGCAGATGAAAGGCGTGGTAGAAGAAAACCAAGCGTGGTGCGGCTATATCGTGACAACCAGCTATTTCACGCAAGAAGCCACCAGCAGCGGTGAGAAGAATCCCGCCATCGTGCTGATCAACCTGGACACGCTGGTCGATTGGCATTTTCATGGGATACGCTTCGATACGGTCGATACTGCGGCTTGAATACTAGCCTCAGCCAAATTCGGCCCGGTCCCGCCCCGCCTGCTTGGCACGGTACATCGCCTGATCGGCGCGTTCGATCGCACTGTCAATGTCACCCTGCCCCAGGCAGCCGGTGACGCCCGCCGAGAACGTGATCGACAGGCCCGGCGACACCTCGTCGAACGGCGTCTGGCGCAGCCGCTCGCGCAGCCGATCCAGACACTGCTGCGCTGCCTCGACCGAGGTATCGGGCAGCATCAGCAGGAACTCCTCGCCGCCCCAGCGCGCCATCACGTCACCGCCGCGCAGCTCGGACTCCACCCGGTGCGCGAAGCCGCGCAGCACCTGGTCGCCGCCGGCGTGGCCGTGCTGGTCGTTGATGCGCTTGAAGTGGTCGAGGTCGATCAGCGCCACCGCCAGCGGCAGCTTCTTGCGCGCATGGCGGGCGGTTTCGGTGGCGAGCTGGTCGAGGATGGCGCGGCGGTTGGGCAGGCCCGTCAGCTCGTCGCGGGTGGCCAGTTCGCTGATGCGGGTCAGCGCCTGCTGCAGGGCGACACGCTGCTGCTGGTGCTGCTCGCGCAGTTGCGTCACCCGCATCGCCAGCAGCGCCACGCCGGTGAGCACCACCGTGGTGTAGGCCATGTGCAGCGCCTCGACATCGGCCGGGAAGTGGAAGGCGTCCGACAGCGTCAGCCAGCGCGAGGCCGCCCCCAGCAGCAGCAGCGCAGCAGCAGCCAGCCCCAGCGCCTCGCGCGGCCCCAGCCGGAACATCGCGAACACGACCACCAGCACCAGCAAGCCCAGCGCCGCACCCCGTGTCGGCCCGGCCACGAGGTAGATCCACAGCGCGCCGACCAGCCCGGCGATCGACTGCGCCAGCGTCAGCGAGGGCTCCCAGCCAAAGCGCCGCTGCAGCAGCAAATTGCCGCCGCTGCGGGTCAATCCGTAGAAGACCATGCCGCAGGCCAGTCCGGACAGACCCAGCGGCAGCGCCGCCCGCGTGCGGATCAGGTCCAGCCGCCACTGCCAGGCCAGCACCAGTGTCAGCACGGCATACGCCCCCAGCGCCAGCAGGCTCTGGGTCACACGCCAGCGTTGCGGACCCGCAGGGCCAAGCAGCCAGTCGGCCACGGGGGTTGTTGAGCTGTTCACAGAGCAGTCACGGCACGGAAGGAGGGGGAGAATCCGGGCTGATCTTCCCCGATTCCGTGGAATATTCCCACCCCTCAGCCCCGCCCGCCTGAATGCGTGAGGTGCCCGAGCGGCCACGCTGCGCCGGCTTTCACTTCGCCGAGCGAAAAGCTGGTGTGCATGTCCTTGACGTGGGGCAACGTGAACAGCGCCTCCCTCGCCCAGCGCGAGTAGGCGTCGAGGTCGGTGGTGACGACGTGCAGCTCGAAGGTGCCGGTGCCGCTGATGTAGTGGCAGGCGACGACCTCCGGCATCGCCCGCAAGGCCGCCTCCAAGCCGCGCACCGCGTCGGCGTTGTTGCGGTCGGCGTCCACGCGCACGAAGGCGAGCACGCCCAGGCCGATCTTGCGGCGGTCGATCTCGGCGCGGTAGCCGGTGATGTAGCCCTCCTCTTCGAGCCGCTTGACGCGCCGCCACGCCGGGGCCGCGGACAGGCCGATGCGGGTGGCGAGTTCGGCGTTGGTGAGCCGGGCATCGCGCTGCAACTCGGCCAGGATGGCGATGTCGTAGCGGTCGAGTCCCCCGTCGGCAGAAATACGGGTTTTCCCTGAATCAGAGGATTGCGGCAATGCTGTTTCGTTCATGGACCTGTCTTGTTCAAATGCTTGCTGCGCACAGTGTAAGCAGGGCATGAAAAGAAAACACCTGTCGGGCGTGGATGCCTACACTTTCTGGCATTGGCGGCCCGTCCGGTTGCCCGCGCTGGAGTCCTTGCATGAACGCCCCTCTGCCCGATGCCGTCCGCCGCTCGCTCGACGCGGTCACGCTGGACGACAAGTACACGCTCGACCACGGCCGCGCCTTCATGAGCGGCGTGCAGGCGCTGGTTCGCTTGCCGATGCTCCAGCAGCAGCGCGACAAGGCCGCCGGGCTGAACACCGCCGGCTTCATCAGCGGCTACCGCGGCTCGCCGCTCGGCACGTATGACCAGTCCCTCTGGGCTGCCAAGAAACACCTCGCCGCGCAGAACATCGTCTTCCAGCCCGGCGTGAACGAGGAACTCGCCGCCACCGCCGTCTGGGGCACGCAGCAGCTCGACCTGTTCCCGCAGACGAAAAAGCATGACGGCGTGTTCGGCCTCTGGTACGGCAAGGGGCCGGGCGTGGACCGCTGCGCCGATGTCTTCAAGCACGCGAACATGGCGGGCACGGCGCGCCACGGCGGCGTGCTGGCGATTGCCGGCGATGACCACGTCGCGAAAAGCAGCACCGCCGCGCACCAGAGCGACCACATCTTCAAGGCGTGCGGCATCCCGGTGTTCTTCCCGAGCACGGTGCAGGAAATCCTCGATCTGGGGCTGCACGCGCTGGCGCTCAGCCGCTACTCGGGCGTCTGGGCGGGGATGAAGACGATCCAGGAGGTGGTGGAATCGTCGTCGTCGGTCAGCATCGAGCCGGACCGGGTGCAGATCCTGATGCCCGAGGACTTCCAGATGCCACCCGGCGGGCTGCACATCCGCTGGCCCGACGCGGCGCTGGAGCAGGAGGCGCGGCTGATGGACCACAAGTGGTACGCCGCGCTGGCCTACATCCGCGCCAACCGGCTGAACTACAACGTCGTGGCGACCGCGAACGACCGCTTCGGGCTGATCGCCAGCGGCAAGGCGTACAACGACATGCGCCAGGCGCTGGCCGATCTGGGGCTGGACGACGACACCTGCCGGGCGCTGGGCATCCGGGTCCACAAGGTGGGCGTGGTCTGGCCGCTGGAGGCGACGATCACGCGGGAGTTCGCGCGCGGGTTGCAAGAGATTCTGGTGGTCGAGGAGAAGCGCCAGGTCATCGAGTACCAGGTCAAGGAAGAGCTGTACAACTGGCGCGACGACGTGCGGCCCAACGTGCTCGGCAAGTTCGACGAGCCGGAAGGCGACCAGACCGGCGGCGAGTGGTCGATGCCGAATCCGGGCCAGCACTGGCTGCTGCGCGCCAAGGCCGACCTGACGCCCGCGATCATCGCCAAGGTGATCGCCCAGCGGCTGAAGAAGCTCGGCGTGCCGGCCGACATCGCGGCGCGGATGGACCAGCGGCTCGACGTGATCGCGGCGAAGGAGCGGGCGCTGGCCACCCCCGTCGCGGTGGTCGGGGACCGGACGCCGTGGTTCTGCTCCGGCTGTCCGCACAACACCAGCACGCGGGTGCCCGAAGGCTCGCGGGCACTGGCCGGCATCGGCTGCCACTTCATGGCGGTGTGGATGGACCGCAGCACCGTCACCTACAGCCAGATGGGCGGCGAGGGCGTGGCCTGGGTCGGGCAGGCGCCGTTCACCACCGACACGCACGTCTTCGCCAACCTCGGCGATGGCACCTACTTCCACAGCGGGTTGCTGGCGATCCGGCAGTCGATCGCCTCGGGGGTGAACATCACCTACAAGATCCTCTACAACGACGCGGTGGCGATGACCGGCGGCCAGCGCGTGGGCGAGCGGCCGGAGGGGCATTCGGTGCTGCAGATCATGCAGAGCGTGCTCGCCGAGGGCGTCACCAAGCTGGTCATCGTCACGGACGAGCCGGCGAAGTACGACGGCGCGGCGCTGCTGCCGGGCGTGACGGTGCATCACCGGGATGAACTCGACGCGATCCAGCGGCAGTTCCGCGAACGCAAGGGCACGACGGCGATCATCTACGACCAGACCTGTGCCACCGAGAAGCGGCGCCGCAGGAAGCGCGGCACGATGGCCGACCCGGAGAAGCGCGTCGTCATCAACGAGCTGGTCTGCGAGGGCTGCGGCGATTGTTCGGAGCAGAGCAACTGCCTGAGCGTCGAGCCGATCGAGACCGAGTTCGGCCGCAAGCGGCGCATCAACCAGAACTCGTGCAACAAGGACTTCTCCTGCGTGAAGGGCTTCTGCCCGAGCTTCGTCACGGTCGAGGGCGGGCAGTTGAAGAAGCCGAAGAAGGAGCAGCGCGGGGATCTGGCCGCAATGCCCGCGTTGCCTGAGCCGGTGCTGCCGGTAGCGGAAAGTGCGTGGGGCATCGTCGTCGCGGGCGTCGGCGGCACGGGCGTGATCACGGTCGGGCAGGTGCTGGGCATGGCGGCGCACCTCGAAGGCAAGGGCGTCGTCACGCAGGACGCTGGCGGACTCGCGCAGAAAGGCGGCGCGACCTGGAGCCACATCCAGATCGCCAACCGTTCTGAGGCGATCCACACCACCAAGGTGGACATCGCCCGCGCCGATCTGGTCATCGCCTGCGACCCGATCGTCGGCGCGAACAAGGCGACGCTGGGGACGATGCAGGCTGGGCGCACCTTCGTGGCGCTCAACAACCATGGGGCGCCGACGGCGGGGTTTGTCCACAACCCGGACTGGCAGTTTCCGGCCGGCAACTGCGACACCGCGTTGACGGCGGCGGTCGGCGCGGACGGGCTGGGCGCGTTCGACGCAGAGCAGGCGGCGGTGCAACTGCTGGGCGATTCGATCTACACGAACCCGCTGCTGATGGGCTTCGCGTGGCAGAAGGGCCGCATCCCGCTGAGCCGGGCGGCGATCCTGAAGGCGATGGAGCTGAACGGCGTGCAGGTGGCGAACAACCAGGCGGCGTTCGAGTGGGGCCGCCGCTGCGCGCATGACCTGGCCAGCGTGCGCAGCCTGTATGCGGCGCAGCAGGTGATCCAGATCGTCAAGCGGCCGTCGCTCGACGAGGTGATCGGCAAGCGGGTGGAGTTCCTCACCGGGTATCAGAACGCGGCCTATGCGGACGAGTACCGCGCGTTTGTCAGCAAGGTGCGCACGGCCGAGGCGCCGCTGTCGAGCACGAAGCTGACCGAGGCGGTGGCGCGCTACCTGTTCAAGCTGATGGCCTACAAGGACGAGTACGAGGTCGCCCGGCTGCACAGCGACCCGGCGTTTGCGGCGCAGATCGGGGCGATGTTCGAGGGCGAATTCAAGCTCGTCCACCACCTCGCGCCGCCCATCCTCGGCAAGACCGATGCGCAGGGCCAGCCGGTCAAGCAAGCATTCGGGCCGTGGATGCACCGGGTGATGCCGTGGCTGGCGAAGCTCAAGGGGCTGCGCGGCACGGCGTTCGACCCGTTCGGCCGGACCGAGGAGCGGCGCACCGAGCGGGCGCTGGTCGGCGAGTACCGGGCGGCGATCGAGGAGGTGCTGGGGCGCTTGTCGGCGGAGCGGCTGGGGGCAGCGGTGGAGATTGCGCGGCTGCCGGAGGAGATCCGGGGGTATGGGCGGGTGAAGGCGGGGAATCTCGCCAAGGTGCGGGGGAAGTGGGCGGGGTTGATGGCAAGCTGGCGGGGACGAATCACGCCGTGAACGCCCATGTTCCCCCAGCCTGGAGAACCGCCATGGTCAGCAAGAACACGATTTGCCTCTGGTACGACGGCGCCGCCCTGGACGCGGCGCACTTCTACGCCGAGACGTTCCCGGACAGTGCGGTGGGCGCGGTGCATCGGGCGCCCAGCGACTATCCGATGGGCAAGGAGGGCGATGTCCTGACGGTGGAGTTCGCCGTGATGGGCATCCCTTGCATCGGATTGAACGGCGGCCCGATCTTTCCGCACAGCGAAGCCTTCTCGTTCCAGGTGGCGACCGACGACCAGGCCGAGACCGACCGCCTGTGGGACGCGGTCATCGGCAACGGCGGGCAGGCGAGCGCGTGCGGGTGGTGCAAGGACCGGTGGGGCGTGTCATGGCAGATCACGCCGCGGGCGCTGGTGGCGGCGATCGCCGATCCGGATCGGGCGGCGGCCAAGCGGGTGTTCGAGGCGATGATGCAGATGACGAAGATCGACGTGGCGGCGATCGAGGCGGCGCGGCGCGGCTGACCTTGAAACCGCTCGCGACGCCGGATGGCCGGTACATCGTCGTCCGTGGCCGCCTGTGGCGAGCGGCCAATCCCGGTCTCGCGCCAGACCTGCATGCGGCGCTGGTGCGCGACCTCATGCAGGCGCGCAGGGACATCCGGGACGCGGGCCGCGCAGGAGATGCCGTGCGGCTGGCCGCGGCCCGTGCGGCGGTTCACGCGGCCAAGGTGGCCTTGGGCGAGCGCGGCCCCGTCTGGTGGACCGACGGCGCCCAGGATTTCAATCGGCATCTGGTCAAGAACACGCCGTATGCGGGGTGGTTCAGTGCAGAACCCCCGCCCTGAGATGAATTATCTCCATGCAGATAATTCTGGATAATCGCCACGGTTGCCGTCCCCGGCGCCGCACCGAATCTCAGCCGACCGTATCCGCGAGTACGAGCACCGCGTGCATCCGTGGCCCGACACCAGCACCCCGGCCAGCGTGCTCGCCAGCCTGATGGAAGCGCACGGGCTGCGGCAATCCGACCTGCCCGAGATCGGCTCGCAGGGCGTGGTGTCCGAGGTGCTGGCCGGCAAGCGGCGGCTCAATCTGCGGCAGGTGCAGGCGCTGGCGGGGCGGTTTTCGGTGCCGATGGAGATGCTGGCGGGTTGAGCTGATCGAGGGTTCGGGGCGGTGTCGCCGCGCACCCGCGTCGGTACACTGACTTCCCTATGGAAACCGCCTTCAATCCAGACGTTTTTCGATGGGCAAGAGAGAGTGCCGGCCTTGCGCTGGAGGACGCGGCGCGGGTCATCGGGATCGTTGCCGCGTCGTTGCTGGCGATCGAGCAAGGCGAGAAGGCGCCGTCGAGAACGATGCTGTCGCACATGGCGAAGGCGTACCACCGCTCGCTGCTGACCTTCTACCTGCCGGCGCCGCCGCGCAAGGGGGATCGCGGCGAAGACTTCCGGACGGTCGCCGCGGATCAGACGACGGCGGCCAATGCCGAGGTCGATGCGCTGGTGCGTGACCTGCGGGCGCGGCAGCGGCTGGTGCGCACGGTGCTGGAGGATGACGAGGACACGCAGCCGCTGGCGTTCATCGGGTCGGCCCGAGTGGCGGACGGGGTTGCGGCGCTGGTCCAGTCCATCGAGCAGCAGCTCGGCCTCACGCGCACGGAGTACCGGCAGAAGAACGACGCCGGGGAGGCGTTTGCCCTGCTGCGCGAGCGGGCCGAGCAGGCGGGCGTGTTCGTCTTGCTGGCGGGGAATCTGGGCAGCCACCACTCGGCGATTCCGGTGAGCGCCTTCCGGGGGTTTGCCATTGCCGATCCCATCGCGCCGTTCATCGTGATCAACGACGGGGATGCGAAGGCCGCGTGGTCCTTCACGCTGCTGCACGAACTCGCGCACCTGTGGCTGGGCGCGACGGGGGTGAGCGGTGGGGTGCCGGAAATGAAGATCGAGCGATTCTGCAACGAGGTGGCGGGGGCGTTCTTACTGTCGCCGGTGGATCTCCAGGCACTGCAGGTGGTCGGGGATGATCTCGATGCGCAGATCCAGCAGGTGACCGTGTTGGCAAACCGCTGGCGTGTGAGTCGCCAGATGGTGGCGTACAGCCTCTTCAAGACTGGCCGCATCACGCGGGAGGTCTGGCTGCGGCTGGAAACCGGCATCAGTGAACGCTGGGCCGTAGAGCGGCGGCGCGAGAAGGACAAATCGAAGGGTTCCAGCGGGCCGAGCTACTACGTCGTGCGGCGTCATCGGTTGGGCCATGCCATGCTGGACTTCGCTAGGCGCTACACGGATGCGGGGGCGCTGTCGCCGTCCAAGGCTGCCAAGGTGCTGGGGGTCAAACCCCGGAGCGTTTACCCGTTGCTTTCGCTTTCTGCCTGATCGGTTGTTCGATGCTGTATTTAATCGACGCGAACGTTCTGATCACGGCCAATAACTCTTACTACCCGGTAGACCGCGTTCCTGAATACTGGGAATGGCTGGCCTATATGGGTAGCCAAGGGTATGTGAAGATGCCGTTTGAAATCTTCGAGGAAGTCAAGGACGGCCCGAGCGACGCTGAGAAAGATCTGCTCTTCGCCTGGATTCAGGATGCTGCGAACAAGAAAGCCTTGCTGCTCAATGAGGATGTTAATCCAAACCTCTTGCGCAAAGTAATTGCTGAAGGCTATGCACCTGACCTGACCGACGACGAGGTCGATCAAATCGGACGCGATCCGTTCTTGATCGCTTACGGGATGGCGGCCAAAGGGCGATGCGTTGTGACCGTCGAGACTTCTCAACCCAAAAAGCAGCGCCAGAACCGCAAGGTTCCTGACGTGTGCAAGGCGATGGGGGTCACCTGCTGCAATCCCTTTGACTTCAATCGATCGCTTGGCTTCCGGACGCAATGGAAGACGGGGCCAAAGAAATAAGACGACCCACCCTGGATTGAGTCGCAGTTTTGGCAATATGCTACTCGCAAGTTACTATAGTATCAGTATGGCCGATATCGACTCGTTGCCGACATGCATAGAGCAAAACTATGCGTTGATCCGCCTAGGAAGCGGTCATGAAAATATTCCGGCATTTCTTCACCACTCGTACTACCTTCACGTACCTCGCCCACCCGCCTTGCTCATGCCCCAATCGCCGTGACTATCACCAGCACCAGAATGGAGCCGCGAACAAGAAGACCACAAAAGACAGTGCAAGCGCTCGCCAGCGCCAACAACTGCCGCGACAATGGAAGACGCCCCGCATAGACGAGACTTGGCAGGGCTTGCGAGTTCCTGTATCCTGCACACAAAGAATTTGATTGGCTTTCACTTGTCAAAAACTCCATGAAGTCCCTAGGTTGGACATATGAGTTGCGGATAAAGGGCACGAAGCCCCGCGACTTGCCATTAGATGCGCTTGCCATAGTTGCAAAGCACCTTTCGGACCTCTTGGGGTCTGCAGCGCAACTTCGTTTTAAAGGATTGAAACAAGGGAGCGCAAGGCTTCAAGTCCAAGTCATGGACCCGGCGATTGATGATGTTCGAGTACGGCTACTACACGCCAAGGCTGAAGCCGATACCAACAAACCTGCCACGATTCACAAGCTCAATGAATACTTGGGCACGCGGGGTTGGAGTGCAGAGCTAAAAAACAACTCCGATGGAATCATCATCGACTTCCCCGGTCGTGCTAGGTCAGAACCCAGCTTTGAGCCGCGAACGGTCAAGCAGGCCGACCAGATTATAGGCACCGTCATCAAGATCGGCGGCAGGGATGAAACTGTGCCGATGACCTTGATGACGGACGAAGATAATTACGTTGACGTGACGGTCAAGGGTCGTGACTTGGCTCGCGAGTTTGCACGCTTCCTGTTTGGGGAGGAAATTCGCGTTTCCGGCATCGCCACATGGCAATGCAACGAGGTTGGGGAGTGGTCCTGCACTGGAATGCAGGTGACCTCCTATGAACGCCTAGACGCCCGCCCCTTGGATGAGCTATTCCAGAGCCTCGGGGGGATTCCTGGCAATGGATGGCATGATTTTGAAGATCCAATCGAAGAGTTAGAAAAATTCAGGGGAAATGATTGATGCGTGTACTTGTTGACGCCAACTTTCTTATTCACCTGATCGACCACAGAGAGGGCGGAACGAAGCAAAACCAGTTGCGCCATCAAAAGCTGTCTTGGTTGCTCAGTAGTATTGTTTCCAGGCGTGGAAAAATCGTCGTACCGACCCCGGCCCTATCTGAGTATCTTGTGAACGCAGGTGCAGCATCCGAGGGGATTATACAAACGCTCACGAAGAACCGTAATATTGTCATCGCCAGCTTCGACCAGAGGGCCGCGCACACCTGTGCAGAACTCCACCGCATTGCGCGCCTTACGGGTGGACACAAGCGGGCGCCTCTGCCTGAAACTGCGGATTGGCAGAAAATCAAAGTCGATTGGCAGATTGTAGCAATCGGGAAGGTGAACGGATGTTCTCAAGTCATTACCAATGACCGTGATGTCCTAACGCTCGCAACGACTGCGAGCTTGCCCATTCAGCGTATTGACGATATCGAGCTTCCCGCCTCTGAGCGGCAGATGGACTTGCCCGACATCCCAAAGGCGCCCACTACTTTTAGCCTCGCCTTGGTAACATCACAGCGCACGGCCTGATTCTTTTAAGCTTGGTCTTTGGTGTCTGTTTCCCTGCCTCGTTATCGCCGTCACGGACTGCGACAAGCGAGCTTGCAGTCAAGCCATCACGGAGGAAGTTCGAGCTGACAGACTGGGTGAGGGCGCTTGATGCATTCTTCTGATGCTTATTGACTGCTGGCCGGTTTCGGTCACTGAAAAACGCCTGCTTACCTGTTCGGATATTCATCTGTAAACCTCGCTGCCGTTCATCTGGAAGAAGCCGGCAGCAGTCGTCTGCCGCACCTTGCACAGAAAATTATCACAACACCGCCCGCTCAACCAAAGTCCCTGCCAGCCGCTCGTTCAACGCCTGCGCCCGTACCAGCTTTACTTTGACTCGATCGCACAACGCCATCAGTTCATCAACTTTGGCAACAATGCGGTTTTGCTCACCAATTGAAGGAAGGGCAATTACGTACTGCTCCAGTTTCTCGCCGGTAAAGTGTTTGATCGTCGCTCCGGTAAATAGAGCGGACAGCGAGCCCGATAGACTATCGACCGTCAGAAAGATCTGCAGGTAGTCGGACGATATTCCGCAAAGAGGTCGAGCGCGGTGCAGAGCTTTCTGGAAATATATTTCGCGATCACTTTCGCGCCAGATGGCGCAGCGGCCAGGTTCACCACCCTCGCAAATTAACAGGTCTCCGGCTTTGACGGAGTATTCCTGCAGCTCGTCCTGTTCGAGGCGCATTTCCTTGAGGTCGCTTAGGTCGAATCTTGCCCACTGGACATTTGTATTTCGCAAGTACGGTTTTGGCATCCCCTTGTTTTTTGCAGCATCCAGCATTTTCCCTAGGCGGGTTTCAGCTACATATCCAAACCTTGCCCATACCCAAGATTCAGGTAGCGGGTGCTTATGTTCTACGACGGGGACTTCGGAAAGGGATGCTTTGCGTGAATTTCGCTTCTGTTCCCAATGCTTTGCAAGCTCCGAAATTATCGTCCCTGCTGGCTTATCGCAATTGTGTTGCGCTACAAGCTTGCCCGACACTGCTATTCGCATGACAGCCAGCTTCAGTGCGTCAACGCTTTGCTCAGTCGTGAACAGCACATCGAAGTTTTCCTTTACCCGCCCCCAACACTCCGCAAAATCCTCCGCATCCCGAGCCTGCAACAATCTCCCCAGCAACTCGTCCACCAATCGGGCGTGCGCGGCTTGGGCGTCGGACTGGCGAGTTTCTAGGCGGTCACACAGGGCCATCAGTTCATCGACTTTGGCTATGATGCGGTTTTGTTCGGCACTTGGCGGAAGAGGAATTGGCAAAGATCCAATATGTCCTTGATTAACGGTTTTCTGCCCCGCCGTTGTGACAAATAAATCCTGAATTCTCGATCGTATGGTTTTTGAGTTGCTGGCTATTTGCAAATATCTTGCATTTATCAAATGTCGAGGCAATCTCAGTCGTATAAAGTGGTCGCAATAAATTGCATCAATGTCTTCTTGGCAAGAAATAAATCTACCGACAAGATCCGCACTTCCATTGACACGGATTACAAGAATATCATTGGCATTGAGTCTGTATTTTTCGACTGCGCTTGCATTCAAATTCAGGTTTCTCACATTTGTGAGGTCAATTTCACCTGCTTTAATGTCTGCAAGTCTTAAAACGACGATGCTGTCACCGTCAGGGTCTCCACGACTCGATGCACCATTCTGAAAATCGGGCTGGAGGTCGCGGAGTGAACACCAGCGCCATGCACTTGGTAGTAAAAAAGGCCAGCCATCCTCGCTATCGGAATTAACTGCCGCATCACCCGAATCCTGCGCCACGAGTTTCCCCCGCACCGCCAGCTCCAGAATCAACTCCCGCAGCTTCTTCACCCCATTCAGCGCCCCCGCCAGCAGCGGCAGGTGATCCGTGACCAGCCGGCTCATGCGTCACGCTCCAGTGCCTCGGCCAGCACGCCCTTGAGCTGGTCCCGCAGCGCCGCAATCTCGGCCTGCATCCGGGCGTATTCGCGCAGCAGTTCCTCCGGATCGTGGCTGACCGTCTCGCCCACATGCGGGTTCTTGCAGTCCAGATTCCAGTTCCGCGCCTTCAATTCCTCGGCGCTGACCTTCCACGCAAATTCGTTCTCCACCCGCCCGGCAAACCCGTCCGCCGCATCGCCCCACCACGCCTCCTCGACCGCGAATTCCTCGATCCGCATCGGCCGCGTCTTCGAGTAGTTCTTGTACCCCGCCGGATACGGGTGCTCGTAGAACCACACCTCCCGCGTCGGCACGCCCTTGGTGAAGAACAGCAGGTTGGTCTTGATCCCGGTGTACGGGCTGAACACGCCATTGGGCAGCCGCACGACGGTGTGCAGGTTGCACTCGGTCAGCAGCTTTTCCTTGATGCGGCTCTTGATGCCCTCGCCGAACAGGAAGCCGTCCGGCAGCACCACCGCCGCCCGCCCGCCGTCCTTCAGCAGATGCATGATCAGCACCATGAACAGGTCGGCCGTCTCCCGCGTGCGGAAGGCCGCCGGGAAGTTGGTCTCGATGCCGTCCTCTTCCATGCCCCCGAACGGCGGATTCGCCACGATGCAATCGACCCGCTCCTTCGGCCCCCAACTGATCAGCGGCCGGCCCAGCGTGTTGTCGTGGCGGATCTGGCTCGGCACCTCGATGCCGTGCAAGACCATGTTCGTCGTCGCCAGCAGGTGCGGCAGCGGCTTCTTCTCGACGCCGTGGAGGCTGGCCTGCAACACCTGCTCGTCGGCGGCGGTCTTCACGTAGTGCCGGCGCTTGTGCTCGATGGTGCAGGTCAGGAACCCGCCCGTCCCGCAGGCCGGGTCCAGCACCTTCTCGGCCAGCGTCGGGTCCACCCGGCGCACCATGAACTCGGTCACCGGCCGCGGCGTGTAGAACTCGCCCGCGTTGCCCGCGTTCTGCAGGTCGCGCAGCAACTGCTCGTACACCTCGCCGAAGGCGTGCCGCTCCTGCGCCTTGTTGAAGTCCACGCCCTCCTGGATCTTGTTGATCACCTGGCGGATCAACTGCCCGGACTTCATGTAGTTGTAGGCGTCCTCGAACACCCCGCGGATCACGAACGCGGCCGGCGCCGCGCTGTAGCTCTCCAGCCCCTGCAGGCCGGGAAACAGCTCGTTGTCGATGAAGCTCTTCAGCGCCTCGCCGGTCATCCCTTCCGGATCGGCCGCCCAGTGGCGCCAGCGGAACGGCTCGGGCAGCGGCGAGCGGTAGTCGTCCTCCAGCGCCTCGCGCTCCAGCTCGCGGTCGTCGAACACCTTGAGGAACAGCATCCAGACAAGCTGGCCGATGCGCTGCGCGTCGCCATCGACGCCGACATCCTTGCGCATGATGTCCTGGATGGATTTGATGGAACCGCTGAGTGACATGGAACGTGTTTTCAGTGAAATTCAGTGAAAGAGAGGAGGCAAAGCTCAGGCGTAGAGCTGCTGTTCGAGGTCGTGGACGGCGCGGGCATAGCCGTCCTTGCCGCCGAACGCCTGGAGCAGCTCCACCGGCGCGCCGAGCCGGCTGAACGGGTCGAGCTGCAGGATTTTGCGGTCTTCGATGTGCTCGACCCCGGTGTCGGCGTACTTGTCGAGCAGCGCCTCGACCACCTGCCGCGCCACGCCCTGGTAGCGGGCGAAGTAGCCGCGCTGGCGCACCTGGTCGGCCCGCTCGCGGCGCGACAGCGGCGGCTGGTCGAAGCTGACGTGGCAGATCAGGTCGAACGGGTCCAGCGTCTTGCCGAGCTTGGCCGTCACCTCGTCCTCCAGCGCCTCCCACAGCACGCCCTGCGCGGCCAGCTCGTCGATGATGGCCTTCTTCTGCGCGGCGCCACTCCAGCGGCGCAGGAAGTCGCCGAGCGAGGCGTACTGCTTCTGCACGCAATGGCGGGTGTAGTCGCGCAGAGTCTCGGTGATGAGCTTGCCGTCGGCGCCGTAATACTGGACCCGCTCGGCGACGATGTGGACCGCGACATCGCCGATCACGTACTTGATGCGCTTGCCCGGACCTTCGCCGCCGCCCAGGTCGCCCAGATCGCCCAGACCGTCACCCCCACCGAGCTGGCCCGGCGGCACCACGGGCAAACCGTCCTCGCCGATCACCGTCTCGCCGTCGATCGGCCCGTCATCGGGCGGCACGGGCGAGTCATCCCCCTGGGGAACGTAGACCTGCACCGGCTCGCCATCGAACGCCGGATCGGCGAACAGCTCGGTGGCCTTCTTGAAGTCGATGATCGTGAACCAGAACTTGCCGTGGTCCTCGTTGATCCGGGTGCCGCGGCCGATGATCTGCTTGAACTCGGTCATCGACTGGATGTGCTGGTCGAGCACGATGAGCTTGCAGGTCTGCGCATCGACGCCGGTACTCATCAGCTTGCTGGTGGTGGCGATGACGGGGTAGCGGGCCTCCGGGTTGATGAAGTTGTCGAGTTCGGCCTTGCCTTCCTGCTCGTCGCCGGTGATGCGCATGACGTACTTGCGGTTCTCCCGGACCCGCTCGGGGTTCAGGTTCACCAGCGCCTGGCGCATGCGCTCGGCGTGGTCGATGTCGTCGCAGAAGACGATGGTCTTCTGGAACGGATCGCCGCTGAGGCGCAGGAAGTCGGTGATCTTCTGCGCCACGCGCTGGGTGCGCTGCTCCAGCACCAGGGCGCGGTCCATGTCCCGCAGGTTGTAGATCCGGTCCTCGACCACCTCGCCGTGCTTGTCGCGCTGGCCCTTGGGCGGGCGCCAGCCCTGCAAGTCCTTGTCGAAGTCGATGCGCACGACCTTGTAGGGCGCGAGGAAACCGTCGTCGATGCCCTGCTTCAGGCTGTAGCTGTAGACCGGCTCGCCGAAGTAGTGGCGGCTGGAAACGTCCTTGGTTTCCTTGGGCGTGGCGGTCAGGCCGACCTGGGTGGCGCTGCCGAAGTAGTCGAGGATCTCGCGCCAGGCGGAGTCCGCCGACGCGCTGCCCCGGTGGCATTCATCGACGACGATCAGGTCGAAGAAGTCGGGCGAGAACTGGCGGTAGATGTTCTGGTCTTCCTCGGCGCCGGTCACGGCTTGATAAAGCGAGAGGTAGACCTCGTAGGACTTGTCGATCTGCCGCTTGGCGATCTTGGTCATCGCCTGGCCGAAGGGCTTGAAGTCGTTGTTGCGGGTCTGGTCCACCAGGATGTTGCGGTCGGCCAGGAACAGGATGCGCCGCTTCTGCCGGCTCTTCCACAGGCGCCAGATGATCTGGAAGGCGGTGTAGGTCTTGCCGGTGCCGGTGGCCATGACCAGCAGCACGCGGTTCTGGCCGCTGGCGATGGCCTCGACGGTGCGGTTGATGGCGTTGAGCTGGTAGTAGCGCGGCAGGCGGCCGGAGCCGTCGTCGTGGTACGGCGCCTCGACGCGGGTCTGCGCCGGCCCGTCGAGGCCCTTCCACTGGCAGTAGCGCCGCCAGAGTTCATCGGGGCCGGGGAACTGGTCCAGCGTCAGCGCGGTTTCGACCTGGGCGCCGGTGCCGGTGCGGTCGTGGAACAGGAAGCCGTCGCCGTTGGAGCTGAACACGAAGGGCACGCCCAGCGCGTCGGCGTAGTCCAGCGCCTGCTGCATCCCGGCGCCGACCGGCAGGGTGTTGACCTTGGCCTCGATCACCGCCAGCGGCAGGTTCGGCTGGTGGTAGAGGATGAAATCGGCGCGGCGGGCCTGGCCGCGGCTGTGGAGCTTGCCGCGCACGATGACGCGACCGCGGGTGAAGGTGACTTCCTCGCGCACCTGGCGGTGGAGATCCCAGCCGGCCTGCACGAGGGCCGGGACGAGGTACTGGGTGCAGATGTCCCGCTCGGACAGCGTTTTCTTGTGTGCATGCGTGTGCATGTCGATTCCCCCTGCGTTCTTCTGATGGTGTATCAGAACTTGCGATTTTCAGGCCGACCCCTCCGCCTGGACCCGCGACCATTTCGCGCCCCGTCCCTTTCCGGTCGGGGCAATGAGTCCTTCATAATCAAAACCTGACCCCCGCTTGTCCCCGCTTGTTCGAGATGCCTACCTTTCCCATGGATAAATTCTGGCTGCAGCAGCAGGTGCTGCAACGGCTCTCCGAAGACCTGCTGCAAGCCGA
>NZ_JAAFKF010000045.1 GCF_013299175.1 Sphaerotilus sp. | reverse complement strand
GCGGAGGTCAGACGTGCCAGACCCGTGAGGGGACGACGCGCAGCCGCGAGGAAGCAGGAACCCGCCGAAGGCTCGGCCGCGCAAGCGGTCGCGCCCGCCGGAATCCCCGTCCTTTAGGGCGGGGAGGATGTCAAGGGAGACCCACCCATGGCCGCTGCCAGCCTCATCGCCCTCCTCGACGACATTGCCACCGTGCTGGACGATGTGGCCGTCCTGACCAAGGTCGCCGCCAAGCAGACGGCGGGTGTGCTGGGCGACGATCTGGCGCTCAATGCGCAGCAGGTGACGGGGGTGGCGGCCGACCGCGAATGGCCGGTGGTGTGGGCGGTGGCCAAGGGCTCGTTGCTCAACAAGGCGATCCTGGTGCCGGTGGCGCTGCTTGTCAGTGTCCTTGCGCCGTGGCTGATCACGCCGCTGCTGATGGTGGGTGGGGCCTACCTGTGCTTCGAGGGGTTCGAGAAGCTGGCCCACCGATTCCTGCACAGCGCCGAGGAGGACGCAACCCACCACGCCGAGCTGTCGCAGGCGCTGGCCGATCCGGCGATCGACCTCGTCGCCTTCGAGCGCGACAAGATCCGCGGCGCGATCCGCACCGACTTCATCCTCTCGGGCGAAATCATCGCCATCACGCTGGGCGCCGTGGCGGGTGCTCCCACGCTGACGCAGTTCGCGGTGCTGGCGGGCGTGGCGATGCTGATGACGGTCGGGGTGTATGGTTGCGTCGCGGGCATCGTCAAGCTCGATGACCTGGGGCTCCACCTCGTGCGCACCGGGCGCGGACTGTCCACACAGATCGGACAAGGGCTGGTGCGGGCGGCGCCGGTGCTGATGCGCGTGCTGTCGGTGGTCGGCACCGCGGCGATGTTCCTGGTCGGTGGCGGGATCCTGACCCACGGCGTGCCGGCCGCCCACCACCGCATCGAAGACTGGACCCGACAGGCCGGTGCCGTGCTGGGGGGGATTGGCGAGGTGCTGCTGCCGGTGCTGGCCAATGGGGTGGCAGGCGTGCTGGCCGGTGCTGCCGTGCTCGGGGTCTGGACGCTGCTGCGCCGGCTCTTCACCCGTGTCTCAGGCCACTGAGCGTGTCGGGATGTGGGTCTCGAACCACGCCTTGAGTGTCCGGGGACTCGCGATGTGCAGGCCGTGGCGGCGCGAGAGTTCCTCGGCCTGCAGCTCCGCGAGATCGCTGACGCACAGCAGGTAGTTTTCCGGTGCGAGACCGAGGCGGTCGCGCACATGGATCAGGCGGTCGATGTGCGGGATGACCTCGCCGGTGCGGCACTGCACGCACAGCGGCGGGCCTTGTCCGACCAGGAACACCAGGTCCAGCGCGTGCCCTTCGTCCTTCGGCCACGACAGGCTCACGTCGCGCGCCACCGAGAAGTCCACCCCGGCACCCACCAGATGGCGCAGGCCGAGCATGAAGCTGTACCAGCCCAGCCAGCCGCCATCGAAGAAGCGCCGCACCGCGTCGGCCTTCTGCAGCGACAGGCGCACGACCTGGTCGCCATCCTGGTGCAGGTACTTCGACAGGAAACCACTCTCGCTCAGCGTCCGGCAGAAGTCGTTGAGCGACTTCACCTCGGCGGGGGTGCGCTTGCCGAGGTCGATGTTGATGAAGCTGTAGTCCTGTTTCTGCGCGGCACGGATGCGCTCGACGATCTCGTGCAACTGCGGGTAATGGGCACCGATGTTGGCCGACACCTCGTCGAAATGGCCCGAGGTTTCCAGCGAGCGCGGATCCAGATCGACCGACACGCCCGCCTGGCGAAACCAGTCCAGCACCGGGGCGACCTGCACGCGGCTGCAGAAATGGTCGGTGTTGCGGGTGTCGAAATCCGTGGGCAGGGTGTGGCTGGTCAGCGCGGTCTCCAGCGGTGGCAATTCGCTCGCCGGCCGGCGCAGGCGCTCGATTTCCGCACGGGCCTCGCCCAGCTCGCGCCGCGCGGCGAAGTAGCGGTCGAGCATCGTGCGCAGGAAGGCGGTGGTTGGGTAGACCTGGTTGTCGGTGCCGCAGGCCGGGCAGGCCGTGGTGGTGCCGATCTGGTCATCGGCAGGTTCGGACAGGTGCCCGCATCGGTTGCATCGGTAAAGGGCCATGGGTTTCGCTTGCTGGACTCGCTGGATTATGGGCTGCCGGCCGTCCGCTGGGATCGGGGACACTGCGGGGCATGCACAACACCCCACGACTGTTGCTGGCCCCCATGGAGGGGCTGCTGGACTGCACCTTGCGAGATCTGCTGACTCGGGCGGGTGGTTTCGAGCGTTGCGTCGGCGAATTCATCCGCGTCACGGACACGCTGCTGCCAGACCGTGTATTTCACCGCATCCTGCCGGAATTGCGAAATGGTGGCCACACGGCTGCGGGGGTACCGGTGCGGGCGCAACTGCTCGGGTCCGACCCGGTGTGTCTGGCCGACAACGCCGCGCGGCTGGCGGCCCTCGGTCCGGCCGGCATCGACCTGAACTTTGGCTGTCCGGCCAAGACCGTCAACCGGCACCGGGGTGGTGCGGCGCTGCTCGACGAGCCGGAGCTGATGTTCCGGATCGTGGCGGCCGTGCGGGCCGCGGTGCCGGCGCAGATGCCGGTGTCGGCCAAGATGCGGCTGGGGATGCACGATGACCGTGGCGCCGAGGACTGCGCCCGCGCCGTGGCCGCGGCGGGCGCGTGCGAGCTGGTGGTCCATGCGCGCACCCGCGACCAGGGTTACCGGCCACCGGCCTACTGGTCGCGCATCGCCGAGGTGCGGATGGCGGTACCGGGGCTGCATGTCGTGGCCAATGGCGAGATCTGGACCGTGGACGACGCCCGGCGCTGCCAGGTCGAGTCGGGGTGCGACACGCTGATGCTGGGTCGGGGACAGGTGGCCGATCCGGGATTGGCGCTGGCGATCCTCAGCGGCGGGCGGTCGGCGATGGACTGGCCGGCGGTGCTGGCGCTGCTGCGCGATTTCTGGGAACGGGTCGGCTTGCAGTTCGACCCGCGCCACCGGGCCGGGCGCCTCAAGCAGTGGCTGCACCTGCTGCGCCACCGCCACCCCGAGGCCGCCGACGCGCACGACCGGCTGCGCACGGTCAACGACCCGGACGCGCTGGCGCTCGGGCTGTTTGGTCCGGCGGTGCGTGCTCAGGAAGGGACCGAGCGGTCGTCCTCGAAGCGCGACGGTACCCAGGACCGCTCGGTCAGCACGGGCGCATAGGCGGCCTCGTAGCCCAGGTCCATGCGGGCGCTGTCACCGCTGCCGTTGCGCCCGGTACTGTGCGAGACACCCAGCCAGCGGCTCAGGCGCAGCCACAGCGGCATGGGCAGACGATGGGGCGTGTTGCGATCTGACATGGTGCGAGCTTCCTGGTGGAGATCTTTGGGGAGATCCTCGGGAGAGATCCGTGTACAAAGGATGGCGGGCTTTGGCTGTGTCGCGGTGTTGCTGTTTTCGTTTTATTCCGACCTCGCCTCCATAGTATCAATTCAGAGTTCCATCCGGCAAGCATTAATATCATTGATTTGTAGGGAATGGTTGTTTGCTCAGTTCCGGGCATTAATAAAGCTGGTAGTTTGATTTAGTGGCCAAATGAACGCAGGAAGAGAACGCAGAAGAAGAACGCATAAGAAGAACGCGGGTTCCCATGAAATCCCGATGTTGGTGACTCCAATTGATAAATCAGATGCAAATGTGAAATTTGGTAACAATGAGAACCAATTCCATGGCGTCCGGGAAATGATGCACCCCCAAGAAAGGGATTGCCCATGTGGAGTCGTATGAAGTCAGGAATGCGCGCGGCCTGGATCGCCTTGGTGTCGTGCGCCTGGATGGCGCCGTTGGTGATGGCGGGCGACCGGTTGCTGGCGTATCTGAACGACGACCTGGCCCGGCTGCATCTCAAATCGGTCGCCACCGGCAGCGTGCCGAGCCTGCTCGACATCAACGAGTCCCCGAACATCACGGCGGCGCGGGTGCTGCTGCTGCTGGCGGCGCTGTTGCTGGCGGCGGCGGTGGTGTTCTGGAGCTTGCGTGCGCAGCGCAGTTTCGTGTCCGAGGCGGAGCAGGTCGAGCATCTGCGGCTGCGGTTGCGGGACCGCGAGCGCGCGCTCGAACAGCAGTTCCAGCACCTGGACGCGCAACTCCTGCGCGGGCGCGATGCCTTGCTGGCCGAATACGCCCGCATGGCCGAAACCACGACGCAGGCGTCCGTGGCCGCCGTCTTCGACACGCGGTTCGAGCGGCTGGAGCGGGTGCTGGAGCGGGTGCTGGACCGCCGCCTGGGCGAGATGGACCGGCGCCTGGGAGGCGTCGAGGGGGCGCTGCGCACGAGCGGTGAGCAATTGGCGCACCACTTCGTCGATCTGCGTGACCGGGTGGTGCAGGTGCAGTCGGTCAACAGCTCGAACTTCGGGGACTTGGCTTCGGCCGCGGCCTCCGCGCCGATGCCGCTGGCGGCGGTGATCGGCGACAACGCCCGGCTGCGCGACATCGTGCTCAACCTGACGCACCTGCAGGAGGATCTGCGCCTGGAGCGGCGCCAGCTCCGCCAGAAGCTGCAGAGCCTGCCGGACGCCGCCCGGCAGACCGGCGTGTGAGCCTTGTGCGCTTGGCTGGCCTTATTTCCAGCCGTCCTTCAGCCCCGTGGTCTTGTTGAACACGGGGTGCTCGGGCGTGTGGTCCCGCCGATCGGCCACGAAGTAGCCGAAGCGTTCGAACTGGAACTTCGCGTCCGGGGCCGCCTGCGCCAGTGACGGCTCGACATAGGCGGTGATCGTGCGGATGCTGGCCGGATTCAGGCTGGCCTTGAAGTCCTTGCCGCCGGCGTCGGGTTGCGGGTCGGTGAACAGGCGGTCGTACAGGCGCACCTCCGCCGCCACGCCGTCCGCCACGCTGACCCAGGTGATGGCCGCCTTGACCTTGACGGCATCCGCACCGGGCGTGCCGCTCTTGGTGTCGGGCACGACCGCAGCCAGCACGGCGGTGATGCGGCCATCGGCGTCTTTCTCGCAGCCGGTGCATTCGACGACGTAGCCGCCCTTGAGCCGCACCTTGTTGCCGGGGAACAGCCGCTTGTAGCCCTTGGGCGCGACCTCCTCGAAGTCCTCGCGCTCGATCCAGACTTCACGGCCGATCACGAACTGGCGCGCGGCCGGGGCGGGCTGGCCTTCGGGCGGGTGTGGCAGTGCGGGCAGCGTGCAGGCTTCGAGGTGCCCCGCGCCCATCACGTCGTCCCAGTTCGTCAGCACCAGCTTGACCGGGTCTAGCACGGCCATGCCGCGGTGTGCCTTGCCTTCCAGGTCGTCGCGCAGGGCGATGTCGAGCGTGGAGTAGTCGATCCAGCTATCGGCCTTGGTCACGCCGATGCGCTCGGCGAAGAGCTGCAGCGCGGCGGGCGTGTAGCCGCGTCGGCGCAGGCCGACGATGGTGGGCATGCGCGGGTCGTCCCAGCCGCTGACAAAGCCTTCGTTGACGAGCTGCGCCAGCTTGCGCTTGCTGGTGATGACGTAGGTGAGGTTGAGGCGGGCGAACTCGTACTGGCGCGGCGCCGGGGCCTCCAGCAGCCCGGCCTCGATCAGCCGCTCCAGCAGCCAGTCGTAGAAGGGGCGCTGGTCCTCGAATTCGAGCGTGCAGAGGCTGTGGGTGATCTTCTCCAGCGCGTCCTCGATCGGGTGCGCGAAGGTGTACATCGGGTAGATGCACCAGGTGTCGCCCGTGTTGTGGTGCGTGGCGCGGCGGATGCGGTAGATCGCCGGGTCGCGCAGGTTGATGTTCGGGCTGGCCATGTCGATCCTGGCGCGCAGCACCATCGCCCCGTCGGCGTGGACCCCGTCACGCATCTCGCGGAAGCGGGCGAGGTTCTCCGCGGGCGTGCGGCTGCGGAAGGGGCTGTCCTTGCCGGGATGCACGAAGTCACCCCGGTTGGCGCGCATCTCCTCGGGCGTCTGTTCGTCCACATAGGCGTGGCCGTGTGCGATCAGGGACTCGGCTGCGCGGTACATGAAGTCGAAATAGTCGCTGGCGTAGTAGAGGTGCGACTGCCCGTGCGCCTCCCAGCCGAAACCGAGCCACTGCACCGCGTCGAGGATGGAATCGACGTATTCCTTTTCCTCCTTCTCTGGATTGGTGTCGTCGAAGCGCATGTGGCAGACGCCGCCGTAGTCCCGCGCCAGCCCGAAGTTCAGGCAGATGCTCTTGGCGTGGCCGATGTGCAGGTAGCCGTTCGGCTCGGGCGGGAAACGGGTGCGCAGGCTGGCGCAGGTGCCTTGGGCCAGGTCGCGCTCGATGATGGCGCGCAGGAAGTTGCTGGGCTTGTGCTCGGCGGCGGGGCCATCGGTGGGGATCTTGTTCGCGTCGGGCATGTCGGAGTCAATCGATCAATGGATCGAACGATTGTACCGAGGGGCCTTGGCCGGACGGGGTCGGTGCCGAAGCTGCAAGTTCTGGCTGCCCGTGGCCCGGATGCCCAGCGGTTGCGGGGTGGGCAATGGCGGGAGCGCCTCGCTACCATGGCACCACACGGTCACACCTTGACATGACCTTGTCAGAATTGTGGACACCAGTGAACACCATGGCGAATGAACCCGAACTGCTGACGCTGGACCCTGCCGACGACGCCGTGCCCTATCCGGCCGTTGCTGCGTGGGAACCAAGGCGCCGAGCCAAGCGGCTGCGGCAATATCCACCGGTGCCCACGGCCTTCCCGGATATTGCAGTTCCGCTGCGTGGGGCGGGCACAGTGAATCTCGTGCCACAGTCGGCATTTTTAAAGTCCCACCCTTTTGCACAAGTCGTTACGGAGCGCACAATGTCCGCGAGTGTTCAATTTTCGGGGGACTCCATGCAAAAGCTTGATTTCTTTCGCGCACCGACCCGCACCAGCGCCACGCCGCTTTCGGGTTTGACCTCGAACGGGTTTGCCGGGGTATCCGCAACTCCACGGTCCGCCCACGCAGCGTTCCAGCATTCAGCCCCGCCGCTGCTCACGGCAGAGCGTCTGGACCGGTATGGCGCCCACTGGCTCCAATCCCTGTCCGTGACAGTACGTCCACTCATCACGGCCAAGCGCCACCCACATATCGTGAATAAATTCGCGATTCTCTGGGGTGATGAGGATGCGGTGAACGCCTATTTCGACGAATTGCTCATCAGCGCCCGGCCGGATCGCCGCGGGTTCGCGATGGAGGTGCTCGATGAGCTGGTCGAGCTGCAGCGCGCCGTGCAGGAACAGCGCCGCTTCTGAGCCGTTGCTGGGCCGTTGCTGGGCCAGCACCCGCCGTCTGGATGGGCGCAGATCGATCCACATAAGCCCACATCGGCGCAATTTGGCTCAGATTCCCTTGAACAGATGGGCATACACCCGGCTCACCGGCAAGGTCTCGCTGCGCTGGCGGAGTATCACGCTGAGCTTGCCCTGTTCATCGCGCACCGCTCGGGAAATGCAGCGGGTCTGCACCAGAATGCTGCGGTGAATTTGCCAGAAGCGCCTTTCATCCATTTGAGTGATTAACTCGCGCAGGGACATCCGGATCAGATGTTCCCGGTCGGCGGTCAGCACGCGGACGTATTTGTCCGCTGCCTCGAAATAGACGACATCGTCCACCGGCACCATCTCCACGGTGTGCCCGGTCTGGACGGTGAGGTAGTCCAGATGGGCTGGCTTGCCTTCTGGCTGGGCGGCGCCGGGCGTGGCGAGCAGCGCCTGCAGTTGGCGCGCGACGGCCAGCAGATCGCCCTCGCCGGGGCGGTGGGTGGCGTCGCGGCGGCCGAGCTGCTGCTGCAACCGCTGGCAACAACTCTGTAACCGCCCGGGGTTCAGCGGCTTGAGCAGGTAGTCCACCGCCTGCAGCTCGAACGCCTGGACGGCGTGCTGGTCATAGGCGGTCACGAACACGAGCAGGGGGAACGGCGCGCCCGGATCGGCTGGCCAGTCTTCGGCCAGCGCGCGCGCCACCTCCAGCCCGGTCAGGCCCGGCATCCGGATGTCGAGGAAGCACACGTCCGGCCGCAGCGCGAGCGTCCGGTCCAGCGCCTGCACACCGTTGGTGGTCAGGGCCACGATCGACAGTTCGGGCCAGACCGCGGCCAGTTCGGCACGCAGGTGTGCCGCCAGCAGCGGTTCGTCTTCGGCGATCAGGGCGGTGCGTGGGGTCATGGGGTCGGTGCGGTGGCGTCGGTGGGGAAGGGCAGTTCGATGCGCGCCAGGGTGCCGGCCGGGGTGCCGCCGGCCGTGTCGGTGCGGGTCAGGCCGAAGCTGGCGTCGGCGCCGTGGAGTGCGGACAGCCGCTCGCGTACCTGCGTCAAGCCGAAGCCCGCGCCGGAGGACACGGCGGCGGCCACGCCCGGCCCGGCCCCGCTGTCGAAGACCTCCAGCCGCAGCCGTGCGCCGTGGGCGCCGTCGATGCGGCTGGCGCTGATCCGCAGGACGCCGCCCTCGACCGCGGGTTCCAGCCCGTGGCGAACCGCGTTTTCGACCAAGGGCTGCAGCAGCAGCGCGGGCACCGGCACCGCCGAGAGGTCCGGCGGCAGCACGAATTCGGTCTGCAGCCGCTCGCCCATCCGCACGGTCATCAGGGCCAGGTAGGCGCGCAGGCGGTCGAACTCGGTGTCCAGCGGATGGGTGGTGCTGCGCGAGCCTTGCAGCGTGCTGCGCAGGAAGGCGATCAGGTGGTCCAGCATGGCCTGCGCCTGTGGCGGATCGAGGGCGATCAGCACCCGCAGGTTGGCCAGCGTGTTGAACAGCATGTGCGGCTCCAGTTGGCTTTCCAGCAGCTTCAGCCGGTGTTCGGCCGCGGTGCGCAGGGCGGATTCGGCCTCGGCCCGGCTGGCGGCCAGTTCACCCTGGGACTTGAAGAAGAAGGTCGCGGCCAGCCCGAGCGCCAGCGACACCAGCAGCATCGCGGCGTTGGGCCGCCAGTTGCCGAGGTCGGAGCGGTAGCCGGTGATCCAGTCGCCCAAGGCGTGGCCGCCGAGGTAGGCGACTGGCACGCCCACCGCAATGCATGCGCCCATCCAGCCCCAGCCGGGCCAGCCGTGGCCTGCCGGGGCGTCGTCTGGCGATTGGCGGCGGATGACCCAGGCCGCCAGCAGCCGGCCACCGTCCAGCAGCAGCTCGCACAGCACCCCGATGGCGAGCGAGTAGACCAGGTTGTCGAGGAAGCGCCCGTGGCCGATCAGCGTCAGCGCGAGCGAGATCGCGAAGGCCAGACCGAGCGTGAGCAGGGTATGGCGCAAGACCGTGGCGGGCCAGTCGTGCAGGGAAGCCGGGCGGAGTGTCATGGACGGCGTTGTAGCAGGCTTGGCGGGTCAGAAACTGCGCGTCAGGGCCACGGCGCCGGTCTGGCGCAAGGGCGTGTGGCGCAGCGCGGCGCTGGCCGGACCAGCGAACACCCGCCACACGGCCTCGGCGCGCCACTGGTCGCCTTGCCAGCGCAGCCCGGCACCGGCGACACGCCCGCCGTCCGCTGGCTGCCAGAGCACGTCGGCCGAGAGCTGCCACGCCCCGTGCTCCCAGGCGAGCCGGGTGTAGACGTTGCGGCGCGCCACCGACGCGCTGGCGAGTCCGTCGTGCCAGACCTCGCCGAGCGCGGTGAGGTGCGGGCCGCCCGTCCAGGTGGCGCCGAGCAGGCTCTGGTGCCGGTGGAGTGCCGGCAGCCAGCGGGTCGAGGCATGGAGTTCCACCGCGTCCGAGGCGACCCAGGCCAGCGCCGCACCGAGGTTGCCGCCCGTCGCCAGACTCCAGTGGCCGTGGGCATGGAGGTCCAGGGCGCCCAGTCGGCGGTAGTGGCGCAGGGCCAGCGCGCCGTCCGACGGGCTGCGCTGCGGATCGACCCAGACGAGGCTGGTGGCGTCGTCCGCGCCGAAGTGCTCGACCTGCACCACGCTGCGGCCCTGCGGCGTGGCGGCCAGCAGCGGGCGGCGCTCTTCGCGCTGCACCACGTCGTTGGGCCGGAACGCCTGGCCGACATCCCAGCCGAGGATGCGGCGTCCGGCGCTGAACTGCCAGTCGGCGCTGCCCGTGCTGGCGTACAGCGCGTTGACCCGTGCGGAGTGGACCGGGTTGGCGTCACCGTCGCCGCGTTCCACGGCGAGCACTGCGTCGGCATGGAGGGCCAGCCCCAGCGGCAGGCGCTGGTCGGTCTGCAGATCCAGCGTGCTGCGCCAGCGGCTGCGCGGCGCGAAGGCGGGCGCCGGGCCGAGCGGATTGGCGAGCCGCCATTCGCGGACGGTCTGCCACTCGCCCGTGACGCCGGGCGGAGACTGCGCTGCAAGGTCCGTGCAGGCCATGGCCGCGAGCACGGCGGCGAGGCTGGGGCGGAGCGTGGCGGGCGAGAGGGGCTTGTGCATCGCTTGCTCAATCCAGCGTCGGGTTGCGGGCCAGCGACATCGGGTTGAACCACGATTCGGGCACGGTCCTCTTCTCGCGGCTGGTGTAGCGCACGCGGGTCTCGCGGTGGTGGCCGAGCTGGTCCTGCAGCACCATCTCGTCGATCTGCGTCGGCCGTTCCGCCGAATCGGCGATGAAGCGGGCCTGCTTGGCGAGCTTGTCGGACTGCAGGTAAAGATCGGCTTTCAGCGGCAGGTGGCGCTCGCGGCCCAGCCACAGCTCGATGCGCTGGTAGCTCACGCCGGGCCGCTGTGCCGCCAGGCTCAGGTGCCAGCAGGGCGCGGTGTCACAGCGTTCCTCGCCGACCAGGGTGGCACGGTAGTCCTCGCTCCAGCGCAGCGTGGCGATGTCGCCAGTGGAGGCGTCGCCCAGCAGTTTCTGGCTGGGCGTGATCCGCATCGGGCGCTGCGTGCCGGGCATCAGCAGCCAGAAGTCGTCACCGACCATCAGCACTTTCTGGCCCTGTTCGGCCGGCGAGCGCATCAGGACCAGCGAGCGCCGCCCGGTGCTGGTGTGGACGGTGTAGAGGCGCTCCTTGTCGGGCGTGCCGTCGGACTTGAAGGTGTTGACGCGGGTGTCGATGACGAGGTGTTCGTCGCTGACGCGGAAGTGGTCGGCGTCGGCGAGCAGGCGGGTGACATCCGGATCGGCGGCGCGGGCCGGGACCACGAGGGACAACGACAGGGCGGCGATGAGCAGGGGCAGCGGGCGGAACATGGCGTTTCTCCTGGGGGACATTTCAGACATGGGCCAGCGCATCGACCACCGGCCGGCGCACCGTCCTGCGTGCCACCAGCGCCGAGGCCAGCATGACCAGCGCGAGCATCCCGAGCAGCGTCGCGGCGCACAGGTCCGCATGCAGGTCGATCACCAGCGGATAACCGACCGTGCGGCCCGGCGGCGGCGGCATCTCCACCGGGAACAGCAGCAGCCCGACCGACACCGCCACCGCGGTCAGCGCCCCGAGCAAGCCGCCCGCACCGCCGAGCACCAGCCCTTCGAGCGCGAGGCTGCGCACGAGTTGGCTGGGCAGCGTGCCCAGCGCCCGCAGCGTGCCGATCTCGCGGGTGCGCTCGATGACCGCCATCGCCATCGCATTGGTGACGACGAAGACCACGATCACCCCGAGGATCAGCCCGAGCGCGCCGAAGATCCGGTTGTAGAGCGCCCGCACGCTGCGGTAGAACGGCGCCTGCGCTTCCCAGGTCCGCACCGCGAGCGTGCCGAGTGCGGGCTGCAGCCGCTCGCGGGCCGGCAGCGTGGCCTCCATCCGGTCCAGGAACACGCCCAGGCTCGACACCTTGTCCGTGACCAGCAGCGCCTGCGCGGTGGCAACATCGGTGTAGACCAGCCGCTGGTCGATCTCGGCGATGCCGGTGGTGACGACGCCGGCCACTTGCACGTCGCGGGCGTTCAGTGCGCCGGCGGTCGTGCTCACCAGCAGGGTCAGCGCGCTGCCCGCGTCCGCCTTGAGGCTGCGCGCCAGACCGGCGCCGAGCATCACCGTGTCGCGGTCGTTGCTGGCGAGCACGCGGCCGGATTGCACCGTGAGGAACGGGCCTTTCACCGCGAACTCGGCGTCCGGCGCGATGCCGACAGCGGTCATCACCGTCGATTTGTCGCCATTGCTGATCAAGCCGCTGAACTCGACCCGCGGCAGCACCTGCCGGACGTGCGGATCGGCGAGCAACTGGCGGGTGAGGGCCTCGGCGCCGCTCAGGCCGTGTTGCAGCGGCACGTCCTCGTCGCCGTCGAACTGGGCGGGCTGCGCGACGACGAGGTGGCCGGTGGTGCGGGCGGCGGCCTCGGCCAGCCCGCGGTAGGTGGATTGCGCAAAGCCGCTGGCGATGAGGATGGCGGCGGTGCCCAAGGCGGCGATCGAGACCGTCACCAGGGAGCGGCGCCGGTTGCGCAGCGTGTTGAGCCACGCAAAACGCAGCCAGGGCAGCCACGGCAGCGCAGAAAGCAGGGTCAGGGGCAGGGCGTTCATGGCTGGATCACTCCGTCGAGCAGTGCGATCACGCGGTCACAGCGCCGGGTCAGGCGGCCGTCGTGCGTGGCGATGAGGAAGGACGCGCCCTCGCGGTGGCCGAGGTCGCGCATCAGGTCGAGCATCTGCTCGGCGGTGTGCGAGTCGAGGCTGGCGGTGGGTTCGTCGGCGATGACCAGTGCGGGCCGCTTCACCAGCGCCCGCGCGATGGCCACCCGCTGGCGCTGGCCGCCGGAGAGCGCGTCGGGCCGGTGCTGCGCGTGTTCAGCCAGCCCGACCGCGTCGAGCATGGCGGCCACCCGCGTGCGCCGCTCGGCCGTGGGCAGGCCGGCGAGGAACAGCGGGTAGTCCACGTTCTCGGCCACGGTCATCACGGGCACGAGGTTGAAGCCCTGAAAAATGAAGCCGATCGTGTCGCGGCGCAGCAGCGTGGCGGCGTGTTCGGCACGGGCATCGACCACCGCGCCGCACAGCCGGATCTCGCCCGCGTCCGGCGCGTCGATCAGTCCGGCGAGGTTCAGGATCGTGCTCTTGCCGCTGCCCGATGGACCCGTCAGTGCGACCATCTCGCCCGCCGCCACGCCCAGATCGACGCCCTGCAGCGCAGGCACCGTGTGCGTGCCCAGCCGGTAGGTCTTGCGCACGCCGCGCAGTTCGATGACGGCGGCGGCGCTCATGGTGCGGCCTTCGCGGCGATCTTGCGGGCGGCTTCCTGGAACGCGGCGGGCGTGCCGGCATAGGCCGGATGCTGCATCACCTCGTCGAGCAGGCGCCGGCCGCGCTCGCCGCGGTGGAACATCGACGGCAGCGCGAGGAAGGTGCCGGCGGCGGTGAGCTTGGTTTCCAGTGCGACCGGCACACCGCGTTGCAGCACGGTGTCATGGGCTGGCGTGAGCAAGGCCAGCGCCTTGTCGATCTGCGCCAGCCCGTCCTCGGCGTAACCCATCTTTTTCCAGGGCAGCCACGTCGTGCGCGCCTGCATCGAGGTGGCGGCGCCGGCGTAGGCCAGCAACAGCGGGTCGAGCGGTTGCTGGCGGCTCAGCGCGGTGAATTGCGTGGCGGCGGAGGTGGTGGCTGCCGCGTCGCCGTCGCTGGCCTGCCGGAAGGTGGCGACTGCGCTGGCGAAGTCGGCGGACCAGGCTGGCAGGGCGAGGGTGGCGGCCAGCACGATCTGGCTGGCGACGAGGCAATGGACGAGGTGGCGGCGCTGCATGGCGGTGGATCTCCCGGAGGGTGGACGGTGACGATGGCGTCATGGTCCGGGAGACGTGCGGCAGATGCAGCCGGTTTGCGACGAATGGGGGCTGGCGGTCGCGAACGGTCGCCTTCAGATTGGCCAGTCCAACCTCGAAATCCTTGCCGACCATCTGGTCCATGCTGACGAAGACGCCGATCACCTTGGAGAGGAACGGCATCGGTCCCTGCAGGGTCCATGTCACCGCGGTGGCGCCGTTCTGGGGCACCAGGGTGAAGGTCGCGGTGTTGTGCGCTTCGAAAGGGGCGAGGAAATCAAGCTGGAGGTCCACGCTCGACACCGGGCGGGCGGAGCGGATTTCCATGCGTCCGCTGCCAACGTCCCGGTTGCCTTCCCAGGCATAGACCGCGCCCTGGCCGCTGGCGGCGCCACTGAAACGGCGCTGCATCGCGGGATCGCGCTTCTCCCACGGCGACCACGCACTCCACTGGCGGAAGTCGGCCAGGTAGGGGTAGATCTTGTCCGGTGGTGCCTGGATGTGGACGGCACGCTCGACCACGAAGGTGTCAGGTTGGGTGCTGGCGTAGCCCAGCAGGCCGAGGAGCGCCGCGGCGATCCCCATCAACAGCATCTTGAGCATGGCGCACTCCGGGCAGCGGCGCGGCGGCTTGCCGCGACCCGATTCTGACGCGGATCCGTGGCCGTGCAGTTCGTGAGAAACCCGGCGGTACCGGGTCGCCCAGTATGTGCAATGGGTTCAGCGGCGGCGGCCGGTGCTGCCGCCCAGCAGCGAGCCGAGCACGCCGCGCACGATTTCCCGGCCCACCGATGAGCCGACCGTGCGCACCGCCGACTTGGCCATCGTCTGCACCAGCCCATCGTGGCGGGCGCCGCGCGGGCCGGTCGAGCCGAACAGCAGCCCGCCGAGTGCGCCGGTCAGCATGCCGCCGAACCCACCACCACCGGCTTCCTCCGCCGCCGCACGGGCGCCGTCGGCCACCGACTTGCCCGCTTCACCGCGCAGGTTGTCGCCCGCGTCGGACGAGGTCGCGGCGCGGCCCTTGAGCTTCTCGTAAGCCGATTCGCGGTCCACCGCTTTCTCGTAGACGCCCGCCACCAGCGAGCCGTCGCGCAACTGCTGGCGCTGGGCGGCGCTGATCGGGCCGATCTGGCTGCCCGGCGGCAGCACGTAGACGCGCTCGGTGACGCTGGGCCGGCCCTTGGCGTCGAGCAGGCTGATCAGCGCTTCGCCGACGCCCATTTCCGTGATCGCGGCGGCGATGTCGAGCTTCGGGTTCGGGCGCATCGTGTCGGCCGCCGACTTGACCGCCTTCTGGTCGCGCGGCGTGAACGCGCGCAAGGCATGCTGCACGCGGTTGCCGAGCTGGCCGAGCACGGTTTCGGGGATGTCGAGCGGGTTCTGCGTCACGAAGTACACGCCCACGCCCTTGGAACGCACCAGGCGCACCACCAGCTCGATCCGCTCGGTGAGGGCGGCCGGCGCGTCCTTGAACAGCAGGTGCGCCTCGTCGAAGAAGAACACCAGCTTCGGCTTGTCCAGGTCACCGACTTCGGGCAGCGTTTCGAACAGCTCCGACAGCATCCACAGCAGGAAGGTCGCGTACAGCCGCGGTGCGTTCATCAGCTTGTCGGCGGCGAGGATGTTGACGACGCCCTGGCCGTCCACCGTCTGCATGAAGTCCTCGATCGACAGCATTGGCTCGCCGAAGAACTGGTCGCCGCCTTGCTGGTCGATCTGCATCAGCCCGCGCTGGATCGCGCCGACGGACGCCGCGCTGATGTTGCCGTACTCGGTCTGGAACTCGCTGCTGTTGTCGCCGACGTACTGCAGCATCGCCCGCAGGTCTTTCAGGTCGAGCAGCAGCAGGCCGTTGTCGTCGGCGATCTTGAAGACGAGCTGCAGCACGCCCTGCTGCGTCTCGTTCAGGTTGAGCATGCGCGCCAGCAGCAGCGGCCCCATGTCGGAGACAGTGGCTCTCACAGGGTGGCCCTGTTCGCCGAACACGTCCCACAGCGTGGCCGGGCAGGCGCTCCACTCGGGTTCGCTCAGGCCACGCTCCTGGAGGATCTGCGCCAGCTTGCCGCCGAGCTGGCCCTTCTGGGCGATGCCGGTCAGGTCGCCCTTGATGTCGGCCAGGAAAACCGGGATGCCCAGGCGCGAGAAGCTCTCGGCGAGCTTCTGCAGGGTGATCGTCTTGCCGGTGCCGGTGGCCCCGGTGATGAGGCCGTGGCGGTTCGCCAGTGCCGGCAGCAGGTGACATTCGATGTCGCCATGGCAGGCGAGCAGGATCGGCTCAGTCATTTTTGTGTCTCCGGGTCGGGCGCGCAGCGCGGCAAAAGTAAAATGGCAGTCTAACGAACTCAGCGCACGCAAGCGTACCCAGGAGCATTCATGGCCGGTCATTCCAAGTGGGCCAACATCCAGCATCGCAAAGGCCGCCAGGACGAGAAGCGCGGCAAGATCTGGACCCGCATCATCCGTGAGATCACGGTCGCTGCGCGGCAAGGTGGCTCCGACATCGGCACCAACCCGCGCCTGCGTCTGGCCATCGAGAAGGCCAAGGCCGCCAACATGCCGGCGGACCGCATCAAGTACAACATCGACAAGGCGTCCGGCAACCTCGAAGGCGTCAACTACGAGGAGATCCGCTACGAGGGCTACGGCATCGGCGGCGCGGCCATCATCATCGACACGATGACCGACAACCGCGTGCGCACCGTGGCCGAGGTGCGCCACGCCTTCAGCAAATACGGCGGCAACCTCGGCACCGATGGTTCGGTGGCCTTCCAGTTCAAGCACTGCGGGCAACTGGTGTTCGCGCCGGGCACCGACGAGGACAAGGTGATGGAAATCGCGCTGGAGGCCGGCGCCGACGACGTGATCACCGACGCGGATGGCGCCATCGAGGTGCTGACCGCGCCGCCGGAGTTCGAGGCGGTCAAGGCCGCGCTCGAAGCGGCGGGTCTGGTGGCGGAAATCGCCGGCGTGACCATGCGGCCCGAAAACGCCATCGCGCTGGCAGGCGACGAGGCCCAGCGCATGCAGAAACTGCTCGACATCATCGAAGACCTCGATGATGTGCAGGATGTCTTTCACAACGCCGAGCTGGGCGAGTGACAGGGCAGGATTCCGAGGCGGGGACCGGACACCACGGGTATCCGGGTTCAGTGTTCAGACAAAACGATGATGAAGAAAGTCCTATGAAAGTTCTCGTGATTGGCGGCGGTGGCCGTGAACATGCACTGGCTTGGAAGCTGGCCCAATCCCCCCGCGTCCACAAGGTGTTCGTGGCGCCGGGCAACGGTGGCACGGCGCTGGATCCGCGCATGGCGAATGTGCCGATCTCGGACGTGGCCGCGCTGGCCGACTTTGCGCAATCCGAGAAGATCGGCATGACGGTGGTCGGCCCCGAGGTGGCGCTGGCGGCGGGCGTGGTGGACGAGTTCCGCGCGCGGGGTCTGCGCATCTTCGGCCCGACCCAGGCGGCCGCGCAGCTCGAAAGCTCCAAGGCCTTCGCCAAGGACTTCATGAAGCGCCACAAGATTCCCACGGCGGCCTACGAGACCTTCAGCGACGCGGCGCAGGCGCATGCCTATGTCGATCGCATGGGGGCGCCCATCGTCATCAAGGCGGACGGGCTGGCGGCGGGCAAGGGCGTGGTCGTGGCCATGTCGCTCGACGAGGCGCACCAGGCGGTGGACTGGATGCTGCTCGACAACAAGCTCGGCGTGCAGCACAACGCCGACGGCGCCCGCGTGGTGATCGAGGAGTTCCTGGTCGGCGAGGAGGCCAGTTTCATCGTCATGGTGGACGGCCGCAACATCCTGGCCCTGGCCACCAGCCAGGACCACAAGCGCCTGCTGGACGCCGACCAGGGTCCGAACACGGGCGGCATGGGCGCGTACTCGCCGGCCCCGGTGGTCACGCCCAACATCCACGCCAAGGTGATGCAGGACATCATCCGCCCGACGGTGGACGGCATGCGCCGCGACGGCATCCCCTTCACCGGTTTCCTCTACGCCGGTCTGATGATCGACGCCAAGGGGGGCGTGAAGACGCTGGAGTTCAACACCCGCATGGGCGACCCGGAGACGCAGCCGATCATGATGCGGCTGAAGAGCGATTTCCTGCAGGTGCTGCAACACGCCACCGACGGCACGCTGGACCAGGTGACGCTGGACTGGGACCGCCGGGTCGCGCTCGGCGTCGTGATGGCCGCTGCTGGCTATCCGCTCGATCCAAAGAAGGGCGACACCATCCGCGGCCTGCCGGCAGAAGCCGAAGACTGCAAGGTGTTCCACGCGGGCACCGTGACCGGAGCGACCGGTGGCGTCGTGACCAGCGGCGGGCGGGTGCTGTGCGTGACGGCGCTGGGCGACTCGGTGCGCAATGCGCAGCAGCGCGCCTACGAGGCGACCGAGACCATCCAGTACGCTGGCATGCAGTACCGCCACGACATCGGCTACCGCGCCATCAAGCGCACGGGCACGGGCGCCAGTGTCGGCACTGCCACCCCCCAGGGCTGATGCAGTGGACGCGCTGAGCAACGCCGAGGTCCGGGCCTACCTGACGGGCCTGCAGCAGTCGATCTGCGACGCCGTGGGGGCCGAGGATGGACAGCCGTTCATCACCGACGCCTGGGAGCGTCCGCCCGGCGGCCAGCTCGAAGGCGCGGGCATCACCCGGCTGATCGAGAACGGCGCCTTGCTGGAGCGCGGTGGGTGCGCGTTCTCGCAGGTGCGCGGTGTGGCGCTGCCCGCCTCGGCCACGCAGCACCGGCCGGAACTCGCCGGCGCGCCGTTCGAGGCGATGGGCGTGTCGCTGGTGTTCCATCCGCGCAACCCGCATGTGCCGACGGTCCACATGAACGTGCGCATGCTGTCGGCCACGCCCACCGAAGGCCCGCTCGCCGGCCAGACCGTGCGCTGGTTCGGCGGCGGCATGGACCTGACGCCGTACTACGGCGTCGAGGAGGATGCGGTCCATTTCCACCGCGCCTGCCGCGATGCGCTCGACCCGCACGATCCGGCGCTCTACCCGCGCTTCAAGGCGTGGTGCGACGACTACTTTTTCCTGAAACACCGCAACGAGCCGCGCGGCATCGGCGGCATCTTCTTCGACGACTTCTCGGCCCTCGGTGCGCAGGGCAGCTTCGCGGTGCTGAAGGACGTGGGCGACGCGCTGCTCAAGGGCTGGCTGCCGATCGCGCAGCGCCGCCGCGAGACACCCTACGGCGAGCGCGAGCGCGATTTCCAGGCGTACCGGCGTGGGCGCTACGTCGAGTTCAACCTCGTCTGGGACCGCGGCACCCTGTTCGGCCTGCAGTCGGGCGGGCGCACCGAGTCGATCCTGATGTCGATGCCGCCGCAGGTGATGTGGCGCTACCAGTGGGCCCCCGAACCAGGGACACCGGAGGCACGGCTCTACAGCGATTTCCTGCGCCCGCGGGACTGGCTGGGCATGTCGGACGCGTGTGGCGATGGCCGCTGAACCGCGGCGCATCGGGCTGTACGGCGGGAGCTTCGACCCGGTCCACACGGCCCACCGCGCACTCGCCGACACCGCCCTGCGGCAGCTCGCGCTGGACGAGTTGCGCTGGATTCCCGCCGGTCAGCCGTGGCAGAAAACCCGCCGTCTCGCCCCCGCCGAACACCGCGCCGCGATGGTCGGGCTGGCAATCGGCGACAATCCCGCTTTCGTGCTCGAAAAGTGCGAGGTCGAACGGCCCGGTTTCAGCTATACGCTGGACACCGTGACCACCCTGCAGCAGCGAGAACATCGCCCGGCGCAGTGGTTTCTGGTGATCGGTCAGGACCAGTTGCACAACTTCTGCACCTGGCATGGCTGGACCGAATTGCTGCAGCGGGTGACGCTGGCAGTGGCGGGGCGCGCAGGCGTTCCCGTGCAGGCCCCGACTGAACTGATGAACACCGGACACCGCATCGTGGCACTCGACATGCCGTCGATGGCGGTGTCCTCGACAGAGCTGAGAACCCGGTTGGCCGCAGGCGAGCCGGCCCTTTCACTGGCGCCCCGGATGGTGGCGCCCGACGTGGCGCGCTATATTGATCGCCACGGGCTGTACCGGCCCCACCATCCACACCCTGGTTTTTCTCCTCAATCCTGAATCCTCTGGAACAAGAACGGCGCTGAATGGACATCCGCAAGCTGCAACGCACCATCGTCGATGGACTCGAAGATGTGAAGGCCCAAGACATCGTGGTCTTCAACACCGAACACCTCTCGGCGATGTTCGAGCGCGTCGTCATCGCCTCCGGCACGAGCAACCGGCAGACCAAGTCGCTCGCCGCCAGCGTGCGCGAGAAGGTCAAGTCGCTGGGCGGCGACGTCCTGAGCGTCGAGGGCGAAGACAACGGGGAATGGATCATCGTGGACTGCGGCGCGGCCGTGGTGCACGTGATGCAACCCGCCATCCGCCAGTACTACCACCTCGAAGAGATCTGGGGCGGCAAGCCGGTGCGCCTGAAGCTCGCCAGCGCCACGCAGGGGCTGGTCAAGGCTTCGCGCGACGAGGACGAAGACGAGGACGACGCCCCGGCGGCACCCGCCCGCAAGGCCGCGCCGCGCAAGCGTTCGTCGTCGGCATCGGAAGCGGCTGCGGACCTGAAGAAGCCGGTGGCCAAGAAGGCACCGGCACGCAAGACCGCAGCGACCACCGGCACGGGCACGGGCACCTCCGCCCGCAAGGCCCCGGCCCGCAAGACGGCCACCGGTGCAACGGCCACTGCAACTCCGAAGCTCAAGACCATCGTGGTCAACGCGCCCGACCGCGAGCGCAAGCCCGGCACCCGCAAAAAGGCTGCGCCCGCCAAGCGCACTTGAGCTGCGTCGGCCCTTGAAGCTCCACCTCGTCGCGGTCGGCCAGAAGATGCCGGAGTGGGCAGAGACGGCCTACGCGGACTACGCCAAGCGTTTTCCACCAGACTGCCGTCTCGAACTCAAGGCGGTCAAGACCGAGCCGCGCACCAGCGGCAAGCCGGTCGAGGCGCTGATGGCGGCCGAGCGGGTCCGCATCGAGGCGGCGTTGCCCAAGGGCGTGCGCCGCGTCGTGCTGGACGAGCGCGGCACCCGCGTCACCACCGTGGCGCTGGCCGAGCGGTTGACGGCCTGGCAGCACGATGGCCGTGACGTGGCGCTGGTCATCGGCGGACCCGACGGACTCGACCCCGCCCTGCGCAGCGGCGCCGACGAGCTGCTGCGCCTGTCGGACCTCACCTTGCCGCACGCCTTCGTGCGCGTGATGCTGGCCGAGGCGCTCTACCGGGCGTGGTCGGTCACGGTCGGCCACCCTTACCACCGCGAATGAACCGGCGCTGATCCCGCCGAGCCGACGATGACCCGCTGGATCTACCTCGCCTCGCAAAGCCCGCGCCGCCGCCAGTTGCTCGACCAGATCGGCGTGCGGCACGAGCTGCTGCTGCCTGGCCCGGACGAGGACGCCGAGGCGCTCGAAACCGTGCGCCCGAACGAAGCGCCGCGCGCCTACGTGCAGCGCGTGACGCTGGCCAAGCTGGACGCCGCCCGTGCCCGCCTGCAGCGCGCCGGTCTGCCCGCAGCGCCGATCCTCTGCGCGGACACCACCGTGGCGCTCGGCCGCCGCATCCTCGGCAAGCCGGCCGACGCCGACGAAGCACGCGAGATGCTCGGCGCGCTGGCGGGCCACGAACACCGCGTCCTCACCGCCGTGGCCTTGGCCGATGGCGCGCGCGTGCTGCAAGCACTCAGCGTGTCGCGGGTGCGTTTTGCGCCTGTCGATGCCCAGCGCATTGCCGCCTACGTCGCGACCGGCGAACCGATGGGCAAGGCCGGCGCCTATGCGATCCAGAGCGGCGCGGCGGCCTGGGTCGAGCGGATCTCCGGCAGTTATTCGGGCATCATGGGATTGCCCTTGTTCGAGACCGCCCGGCTGCTGAGCGCAGCAGGCTGGACCCTCTGAACCCACAAGAAAAAACAACGGAAACGTCCCATTCCATGCAAGACATCTTGGTGAACTGGTCGCCGCAGGAGACGCGCGTGGCCATCGTCGAACACGGCGCGGTGCAGGAGCTGCACGTCGAGCGCACGCTGGAACGCGGCCTCGTCGGCAACATCTACGCCGGCAAGGTGGCCCGCGTGCTGCCGGGCATGCAGAGCGCCTTCATCGACATCGGGCTGGAGCGTGCGGCTTTCCTGCACGTCGCCGATGTGCAGGTCGCCGGCCAGACCGGGCGCGGCCACCACGGCGACAACACCCCCATGCCGCCGATCGAGAAGCTGGTCTACGAGGGCCAGACGCTGGTGGTGCAGGTCATCAAGGATCCCATCGGCACCAAGGGCGCGCGGCTGTCCACGCAGGTCAGCGTCGCCGGTCGGCTGCTGGTGCATCTGCCGCAGGACGACCACATCGGCATCTCGCAGAAGATCGGCTCGCACGAACTGCGCGAACAACTGCGCCAGCGCATGGGCGTGCTGGTTGGCAACCGGGACACGGGCGGCGGCGGTGGCTTCATCCTGCGCACCAACGCGGAAGACGCCACCGACGATGCGCTGGCCGAGGACATCGCCTACCTGCGCAAGACCTGGGTCACGGTCCGCGCCGCTGCCCTGAAGTCGCCGCCTGGCTCGCTGCTGCACGAGGATCTGAATCTGGTGCAGCGCGTGCTGCGCGATCTGGTGGACGAGCGCACGGCGACCATCCGCATCGACTCCGGGATGCAGTTCGACGCGCTGCGCCGCTTCGGCCAGCAGTTCACGCCGAGTTCGGTCAACCGCCTGCAGCACTACAAGGGCGAGCGGCCGATCTTCGACCTGTTCAGCATCGACCAGGAAATCGAGAAGGCACTGGCGCGGCGCGTCGATCTGAAGTCGGGCGGCTACCTCGTCATCGACCAGACCGAAGCGTTGACGACGATCGACGTGAACACGGGCGGCTACGTCGGTGCCCGGAACTTCGACGACACGATCTTCAAGACCAACCTGGAGGCGGCGCAGGCCATTGCGCGGCAGTTGCGACTGCGCAACCTGGGCGGGATCATCATCCTCGACTTCATCGACATGACCCGCGCCGACCACCAGGAGCAGGTGGTGTCGGAGCTGCGCAAGCAGTTGGCGCGCGACCGCACCAAGATCACGATCAGCGGCTTCACGCAGCTCGGCCTGATCGAGATGACCCGCAAGCGCACCCGCGAATCGCTGGCGCACATGCTCTGCCAGCCGTGCCCGACCTGTGGCGGGCGCGGGCAGGTGAAAACCCCGCGCTCGGTCTGCTACGACATCCTGCGCGAAATCCTGCGCGAGGCGCGGCAGTTCAACCCGAAGGAGTTCCGCGTCATCGCGTGTCCTTCCGTGATCGAGATGCTGCTTGACGAGGAAAGCACGCACCTGGCCGGTCTCAGCGATTTCATCGGCAAGCCGATTTCGCTGCAGGCGGAGGCCGCGGTGAATCCGGAGCAGTACGACATCGTGCTGATGTGAGGCAGGGACTGGTCAGCGGCTGCCTGCGCTGGTCTTGAACAGGTTGCGCAGTGTCCGGTGCCCCTGCTTCAGGGCCTGTGTCTGCTGCGGGTAGATCCCGTGCAGCGCCTTGCGCAGCCGCCACCAGAACGGCGCGTCCCGGTGTTCGCGCACGAGCTGCCAGCGTTGGGCATCGGTGGTGGACTCGCCCAGGGCGTGCAGATAGGCCATGCGGGCGAGTTTGGTACCGATGTGGCGCTGCACGAGCGGCACGCAACCCAGGATCTGCGCATCGGCGAGCAACTGCCGCATCTCGGCCAGCTCGCGCCGCCGTTGCCGCTGCGTCCACCGCAGCAACGCTTCCGGCGACTCGAACGCGGGCTTCATCGAGGTGCCACCGCGGCGGTAATGCACCAACGGCGCGTCCACCGTGACCGCACCCCCCATGGCGATGGCCCGGAACACCATGATCTGGTCCTCGTAGAACACCTGCGGGTCGAGCGGGCCGACCTGCTCCATCAGGCGCCGGGTGAAGGCGTGGGTGGCGCCGATGATGTAGGGGCGCTTCTCGGCCCACTGCGCCAGCGAGGTCCACTGGCCGAGGTCGTCCACGCGGAGCACGCCGTGGAGCTGCCCCTGCGGGTCCATGTCGAGGACGTGGCTGGCGACCAGATCGGCGCGCCGGCCGGTGGACTCCCAGGCCGCAAGCAGGCGCTCGACCCGGTCCGGGGTCGAGAAATCGTCGGCGGCCATCGTCACCAGCAGCTCGCCCCGGGCCAGGCGCACCAGGTCGTTGTAATGCTGCCCGATGCCCAGGTTGGTGGCCGACTGGCGCACGCTGACCTGGTGCGGGCCGCGGTAGGCGGCGGCCACGGCCTGCAATGCCTCGAACGTCCCGTCGGTGGAGTGGTCGTCCGACAGGAGGATCTCGTAAGGGCCGCCACGCTGCGCCAGACAGGCTTCGGCCGAGGCCCGCACCCATTGGATCTGCTGGTAGGCCAGAAAGACGATGGTGACGAGCGGGGCAGGACTGGAACTCATGCAGGTGCGGTGGTGCGCGGTGGACGGGGTACGCGGCCCATCAGGAAGAACTCGTCGTTGGGCCGCATGTTGACCAGGTTGGCCATGCGGTTGGACAGGCCGAAGAACGCGGTGATGCCGCCGATGTCCCAGATGTCCTCGTCGCTGAAGCCGTGGGCATGCAGCGCGGCGTAGTCGGCGTCGCCGAGGGCGGCCGAGTCGAGGCAGACCTTGAGCGCGAAGTCGAGCATGGCCTTCTGGCGCGGGGTCAGGTCGGCCTTGCGGTGGTTGACCGCGACCTGGTCGGCGATGAGTGGGTTCTTCTCGATGATGCGCAGGATCGCGCCGTGGGCCACCACGCAGTAGAGGCAGCCATTGGCGCCCGAGGTGGCGACGACGACCATCTCCTTTTCGCCCTTGGTCAGGCCCGAGGGGCGCAGCATCAGCGCGTCGTGGTAGGCGAAGAAGGCGCGGCATTCGTCCGGCCGGTGCGCGAGCGCGAGGAACACGTTCGGCACGAAGCCGGCCTTGTCCTGCACGGCGAGGATGCGTTCGCGCAAGTCCTCGGGCAGTGCCGCGAGGTCGGGCACGGGGTAACGGCTGATGGGGGCGGGGGTGGTGGGCATTTGCCGCATTCTCCGGTGGCGGTCTGAATCAGGTCTGAAATTGCAGGGCGTGCAGGCGCGCGAACAGGCCACCGCGGGCGAGCAGTTCCGCGTGGGTGCCTTGCTCGACCACGCGCCCGCCGTCCAGCACGACCACCCGGTCGGCGCGTTCGATGGTGGAGAGCCGGTGGGCGATGACGATGGCAGTGCGCCCGACCATCAACCGCTCCAGCGCCGACTGCACCAGCCGCTCGGACTCGGAGTCCAGCGCCGAGGTGGCCTCGTCCAGGATCAGGATGGGCGCGTCCTTGTAGATCGCCCGCGCGATGGCCAGCCGCTGGCGCTGGCCACCGGACAGGCGCTGGCCGTTGTGGCCGATGCCGGTGTCGATGCCTTGGGGCAAGGCCGCGGCGAAGTCGTGCAGGTTGGCGGCGCGCAGGGCGGCTTCGACCCGCGGCCGGTCCACGTCCTGGCCCAGCGCGACGTTGGCGGCCACGCTGTCGTTGAACAGCACGACATCCTGGCTCACCAGCGCGAACTGCTGGCGCAGGGCGGTGACGCGCCAGTCGTTCAGGGGCGTGTCGTCGATGCAGACCGTGCCGCTCGTCGGCTCGACGAAGCGGGCCAGCAGGTTGATCAGCGTGGTCTTGCCGGCGCCGGACGGGCCGACGAGAGCGACGACCTGGCCGGCCGGGATGTGCAGGTCCACGGACTGGAGTGCCGGGGCATTCTGTTCGCCGTAGGTGACGCAGACCTGCTCGAAGCGGATCTCGCCGCGCGCACGGCCGGGGTCGAAGGTGCCGTCGTGCTCGACCGGCGCCTCGTCGATCAGCGTCATGCCGCGCTCCAGTGCCGCCAGACCGCGCGTGATCGGCACCGCGACTTCGGACAGCCGCTTGATCGGCGCCACCAGCATCAGCATCGCCATCACGAAGCCGACGAAGCCGCCGACGGTCTGGTTGTCGTGGCCGCTCTGCCACAGCGCGGTGACGATGACCGCCGACAGCGCGATGGCCGCGAGCACCTGCGTCAGCGGGGTCATCGTGGCGGCGGCGGCGACCGATTTCATGGCGATGTGGCGCATCTCCTCGCTCATGCGCAGGAAGCGGGCGGTTTGGTGCTGCTGCGCGCCGTGCATCCGCACCACGCGCCACGCCTGCACGTTCTCCTCGACCGTGTAGGCCAGCTCGTCGGTGGCCTGCTGGCCCTGGAGGGTCAGCTTGTGCAGCCGGCGGCTGAGGTTGCGCATCACGAAGGCCACGGCCGGGAACAGCACCGCCACGAACAGCGTGAGCTGCCAGTTCATCCACAGCAGGTAGCCCAGCAGCGCCACCAGCGTCAGCAGGTCGCGCAGCAGCGTCAGACCGGAACTCGACAACTGCAGCGCGCCGGACTGCACCTCGTGCGCCACCATGTTGGTCAGCGTGCTGGCCGAGTGGTGGGCGTAGAGCTGCGGGTGGGCGTCCATCAGCCGGCCGAAGAGGGCGGCCCGCATGGCCTGCGTGCCGCGGTAGGCGACCCAGGCCAGCGTGTATTGCCCGACATAGCCCGCCGCCCCCCGCAACGCGAACAGCCCGATGATCGCCACCGGCACCTGCCACAGCGCAATGCCGGCCGTGCCTTGCTTGAAGCCGGAGTCCAGCAGGCGCTGCATCAGGCTGGGCACCATCGGCTCCGTGGCGGCCACGACCACCGTGCAGACCGCCGAGACGATGAAGCCTGAGCGGCTGGGGGAAAAGTACGGCCAGATGCGGCGCAGGCGCTGGAGCAGAGAGTTCATCGAGGCGGACGCGGGCTGTGGGCGATTCTGAAGAGCGGGGTCGCCGCAGAGGCGCGATTATCAGCGCAGCCGGGTTGTTGCCTACAATCCAGCCAGCTTGGTGGTGCAGGCGGCACTTGCCGTACCGCACCTGACGACTGATCTCTTTGAATGTGGCTTGAATGCAACGATCAAACCCGGATGCACTGGTGGACCGGCGGCTGTTTCTCCAGCGCAGCGTGGGCGGGTGTGCCGCGTTGGCGGGGGTGCTGCCGGCGGCGGCGCAGTTTCGCGTGGAGATTTCCGGCATCGGCGCGGTGCAGGTGCCCATCGCCATCGTGCGCTTCAAGGACGAGGACAAGGCGCTGCAGCCGGTGTCGCAGATCGTGCGGGCCGACCTGGAGCGCAGCGGCCTGTTCAAGCTGGTGGCCACGCCGGCCGACAGCCTCGACGAGACCGCACGCCCCGTCTTTGCCGACTGGCGCAGCCGCAACAGCGACGCGCTGGCCGCCGGCTCGGTGACGCGGCTGGCCGATGGGCGCTACGACCTGCGCTACCGGCTGTGGGACGTGGTCAAGGGCACCGAGCTGATCGCCCAGTCGCTGGCGGTGCCCAAGGAAGACCTGCGCCTGGCTGCGCACCGCATCGCCGACGACATCTACCAGAAGCTCACGGGCGAGCGCGGCGTGTTCTCCACCCGCATCGCCTACGTCTCCAAGGGCGCCGGCCGCTACACCCTGTTCGTGGCGGACGCGGACGGCGAAGGCTCGCGCTCGGCCCTGAGCAGCGCGCAGCCCATCATCTCGCCCGCCTGGTCGCCGGAGGGCAACGAGCTGGCCTACGTCTCGTTCGAGACCGGCAAGCCGGTGGTGTACGTGCAGGACGTGCTCAACGGCCGCCGGCGCACGGTGGCCGAGTTCCGTGGCTCCAACAGCGCGCCGGCCTTCTCCCCGGAGGGCACGCAACTGGCCGTCACGCTGACCAAGGACGGCAACTCCGAGATCTACGCCATGGGCCGTCAGGGCGACAATCTGCGCCGCCTCACGAACGCGCCCGGCATCGACACCGAGGCGGCGTGGTCGTCCGACGGCAAGTCGATCTACTTCGTCAGCGACCGCGGCGGCGGCCCGCAGGTCTACCGCATGGGCGCGTCCGGCGGCAACGCCGAGCGCGTCACCTTCAGCGGCAACTACAACATCAGCCCCGCCCCCAGCCCCGATGGCCGCTACCTGGCCTACGTCAACCGCAACGGCAGCAACCAGTTCCGTCTGCAACTGATGGACCTCACCTCGGGAACTGTCACCGCACTCACCGACACCAACGACGACGAAAGCCCGAGCTTCGCACCCAGCAGTCGGCTCATCATCTACGCCAGCCGCGCTGGCGGACGTGATCTGCTGATGACCACCACGCTCGACGGCACCATCAAGGCCCGACTCAGCCCGCCCCAGGCGGAGGTGAGAGAGCCGGTCTGGGGGCCTTACAGCCGCTGACCAGGGCGTGTGCCGCCCGTGTGTCCTTGTTTTTTCGAGTTGTCCGATTTATCCGAGTTGTCCGATTTGTCCGACCCCACCGTTTCTGGAGCGATTCCATGTCCTCTTTCCTGAATGGCCGCGCTGTGTGGCTGGCCGCCTTTGGCGCGGCTGTGCTGGTGCTGACCGGCTGTGCGTCGAACACCCGCGTCGAGCCGCCGGCGCCCGTTGAAAACCGCCTGACCGCTGCCGCTGGCACAACGGCCACCGTGGCCCCGAACGCCAACGCCAGCGCCACCACTGGACAAGCGGCCCAGTCCACGGTCACGCCGATCGATGTCACCCGCAATGACGCAGCCGCCAACGCGGCCGGCCGGGTCGTGTACTTCGACTTCGACAGCTACGTGGTCAAGGATGAATTCCGCGGCGTGGTCGAAGGCAACGCACGCCGCCTGAGTGCCGACCGCAAGCGCCGCGTCCTGATCGAAGGCCACACCGACGAACGCGGTGGCCGCGAATACAACCTGGCGCTGGGCCAGCGCCGCGCGGAAGCGGTGCTCAAGTCGCTGACGCTGCTGGGGGTGCAGGACAGTCAGACCGAGGCGGTGAGCTTCGGCAAGGAAAAGCCGGCTGTCGCCGGGAGCAACGAAGCGGCCTGGGCCAAGAACCGCCGTGCCGAGCTGAAGGACCGCTGAGATGCGCCGCGCCCAGCCCCTGAAACTGTCCACTCTGACCGCCGCTCTGGTGCTGGTCACGTCCGCGCTTTGGCCGATGGCGGCCAGTGCGGGCCTCTTCGACGACGAGGAGGCCCGCAAGGCCATCGTCGATCTGCGCAGCCGGTTCGAGCAGTCCCAGCGGGCGGCGCAGACGGAAGAGAACGAACGCAAGGCGCTGGCCGGCGTGGTGGCCGAGCAGGCCGAGCAGATCAACGTGCTCAAGCGCAGCCTGCTGGACCTCAACGGACAGATGGAAACCCTGCGCACGGAGATCGCCAAGCTGCGTGGCGCCGACGAGCAGCTCGCCCAGGGCAACAAGGATCTGGCCCGCGAACTCGCCGACCTGCAGCGCAAGTACAAGGACATGGTGGCCACCATCGATGACCGCATCCGCCGCCTGGAGCCGCAGCGCGTCTCGCTCGACGGCAAAGACGCCGTGGTCGATGCACCGGAGAAGAAAGCCTACGACGAGGCCATCGGCATCTTGCGCAAGGGCGAGTTCGCCAATGCGGCGACGGCGCTGGCGGCGTTCCAGAAACGCTTCCCGTCGAGCGCCTACAACGGCCATGTGCAGTATTGGCTGGGCAATGCGCTGTACGGCAAGGGCGAGGTCAAGGAGGCGATGGCCATCTTCCGCACCCTGGTCACTTCGACGCCGGACCACCCGCGGGCGTCCGAGGCGCTGCTGGCGCTGGCGAACTGCCAGATCGAGCTGAAGGACAGCAAGGGTGCGCGCAAGACCCTCGAAGAGCTGATCGCGAACTACCCGCAGTCCGAGGCAGCGCAATCCGGGCGCGAGCGCATCAAGCAGCTCAAGTGACGTGACGCCTGTGACCCTTGCCGCGGTGGATGTACAACTGCTGACGGCCCAGGTGCTCTGGGCCGTTTTTTCTTTGGCCTTCGCGCTGGGCGTGCTGGTGCGCCAGACGCATTTCTGCACGATGGGGGCGGTGGCCGACATCGTCAACCTGGGGGACTGGAGCCGGATGCGGATGTGGGCGCTGGCCGCCGGGGTGGCGGTGGCCGGCTTCAACGGCATGGTCGCGCTGGGGTGGGTGCAGGCGTCGAACACCGTGCATGGCGGGCCGCGCTGGCTGGTTGGCTCGGCGCTGGCGGGCGGGCTGCTGTTCGGCGTGGGCATGGTGCTGGCGGCGGGGTGTGGCAGCAAGACGCTGGTGCGCGTGGGCGGCGGGAGCCTGAAGTCGCTGGTCGTGCTGCTGGTGATGGGGCTGACGGGCTGGGCGACGCTGCGCGGGCTGA
>NZ_JAAFKF010000043.1 GCF_013299175.1 Sphaerotilus sp. | reverse complement strand
TGGCGCAACTGCTTGCCCCGCAGCGGGTCTTTGATCTCCACCGTGCGGAAGCTTTCCGGCGCGAAGAAGGGCAGCCCCGTGTAGTGCAGCATCTCGCCCTCGGTCAGCGTGTCGCCGAGCTGCAGCACGCCGTGGTTGGGGATGCCGATGATGTCGCCGGCCACCGCCTCGTCCACCAGCTCGCGCCGCTGTGACAGGAAGCTCACCACCGTCTGCGGGCGCATTTCCTTGCCGTTGCGCACGACCTTCAGCCGCATGCCGCGGATGAACTTGCCGGACGAGACGCGCACGAAGGCGATGCGGTCGCGGTGCGCCGGGTCCATGTTGGCCTGCACCTTGAAGACGACGCCGGAGAACTTCGCCTCGTTCGGCTCGACCGTGCGCTCGATCGCCTGCCGGTTGCCGGGGGGCGGCGCCAGGGCCACCAGCGCATCGAGCACCTCGCGCACGCCGAAGTTGTTGATCGCCGAGCCGAAGAACATCGGCGTCTGCCGGCCGGCCAGGAATTCGGCGTGGTCGAACGCGGGCGCCGCTTCGCGCACCAGCTCGACCTCGCCCAGCGCCTGCTCGTACGGCGCGCCGAAACGCTCGGCGTGGACCGGGTTCTCCAGCCCGTGCAGCACTTCCTCGTCACCACCGGCCCGGTCCTCGCCCGGCGCGAACAGGCGCATCTGGTCCTCGCGCAGGTCCATCACGCCGTGGAAGAACTTGGCCATGCCGACCGGCCAGGTGAAGGGCACGACGGTCATGCCCAGCTCCTGCTCGATCTCGTCCATCAGCGCCAGCGGGTCTTTCACCTCGCGGTCCATCTTGTTGATGAACGTGAGGATGGGCGTGTTGCGGGCGCGGCAGACCTGCAGCAGGCGCCGGGTCTGCGGCTCCACGCCGTTGGCCGCGTCGATCACCATCAGCGCGGCGTCCACGGCGGTCAGCACGCGGTAGGTGTCTTCCGAGAAGTCCTGGTGGCCGGGGGTGTCGAGCAGGTTGATGACGCAGTCGCCGTACTCCATCTGCATGACGGAGGAGGCGACCGAGATGCCGCGCTGCTTCTCGATTTCCATCCAGTCAGACGTGGCGTGGCGGGAGGCTTTTCGCGCCTTGACGGAGCCGGCGATCTGGATCGCGCCGGAGAACAGCAGCAGCTTTTCCGTCAGCGTGGTCTTGCCGGCGTCAGGGTGGGAAATGATCGCGAAGGTGCGGCGGCGGCGGATCTCGGTGGAGAGGTCGGACATGGTGGGCGGTGGGCAAGAGCGGCGGCGTCAGGGGGTGACGCGCGAAGGGGGCATTGTCGCCTGTGGGGCGCGACAGATCCGCCGCGCCCGATCACGCCGCCTTGTTCCCCTGCCAGAGCACCGGTGTCACCTCGATGCTGTCCTTCTCGCTCGCCAGCAGCAGGTGCCCTTCCTGAATTGTCACCCCGATGCGCATCGTCCGCTCCACCAGCGTCTGCAGCGCCTCGCAATCGGCCTCGGTGATGAACCACATCGTGAGCTTGCGCAGCTTGGTCAGCGCGGCGGCGTTTTCCGTGCGCCAGACCTCGGCCTTGCGTCCGCCGTAGGTGATCAGGACCACTTCGTCCGAGCGCCCGCTGGCCTTGCGCAGCATCCGCTCGTCGGGCAGCCCCACCTCGATCCACTGCTGGATGGAGCCGGTGTCGTCGCAGCGCCAGAAATCCGGTTCATCCTCGGTGGACAGGCCACCCGCGGGCAGCAGCCGTTCGTGCGCGTGCATGGCGAAGGCGACCAGGCGCACCATCAGGCGCTCTTCGGTTTCGGAAGGGTGCCGGGCCAGCGTGAAGGCGTGGTCGGCGTAGTAGTGGCGGTCGATGTCGGCGATCGACAGCTCGGCTTTGTGGACGGTGGAACGGATGGCCATCGGGGGATTCTAGGCGCGCGGTCTGCCACCCCAGGGCGGCTTACTCGGCGGCACCGTCCAGCAGCGCCTCGGCCGCCAGGAAGAGCGGCAGGTGCGCGGTGAAGCCCTCGCGCTGGACGCGGTCCAGTGCGGCCCGTGTGTCGTGCGGGCCGGTGGACAGCCTGGTGTTGCCGCGCAGCCGCTGGAAGGCGGTCAGGATCGCGCCGAGCCGCTGCGGCGCGGCCTGCGCCACCCACGCCAGCGCGGCCACGTCGGCAAACGACTCCTCCCGGCCCAACTGGCGCTGCACCTGGCGGGCGGCGCGGGCGTCGGTGCCGGCGGTGCCCATCAGCGCCACGAGCTGCTGCATCGCCGGGTCGTCGCCCTGCCAGCGCCAGCAGTGGGCGAACTCGTGGGCGATGACGGCCTGCAGCCAGAGCGTGCGGTCTTCGGGCGCCGCCTGCGTCAGCAGGATGTCGGCCAGCGGGTTGTCGCGGGTGCGCAGGTGCAGGATGCACTGGCCGGACTGGAGCTGCATCTCCGCTGGCGAGCCACGGCCGGGCCGTTCGCGCTGCACCTGGATCTGCAGCGGCAGGGCGGCGAACTCGGGGCGCTGGACCATCTCGGTGGCGACCTGCTCCCAACTGGGTGCCGTCTGGGCCTGCACGGGTGCCGCCAGCAGCACAGCAAGCAGCAGGAACAGCCGCAGCAAAAGGGAGGAAGGCAGGGTCTGGCGCATGTCGGCCAGTGTGAAATTCCGCACGCCGGTCGCCCATCCCGCGCGTGCAGGCTGCGGACCACTCAAGTGCGGGCGGCTGCGGCTAGGATGCCGTCTCCTGTTTTGGAGACTTTCCGATGATTCTCGAACTCGCCGACATCCGCATCCAGCCCGGCCGCCAGGCCGACTTCGACGCCGCCATCCAGCGTGGCGTCGAAACGGTCATCAGCCAGGCCAAGGGCTTCTTTGGCTACAAGGTCAACAAGGGCATGGAGTCCCCCGAGCGTTACCTGCTGATGATCTGGTGGGAGACGCTGGAGAACCACACCGTCGATTTCCGGGAGTCGCCCGCCTTTGCCGAATGGCGTGCCATCGTCGGGCCGTTCTTCGCGCAGCCGCCGCAGGTCGAGCATTTCACGCTGCTGGCCAAGTCGGCCGAGCCGCGCTGAGCTGCTGAGCGGAGGGCCGTCCGGCCGGTCAGCGACCTGTCCGGCGCAACTCGCGCTGCAGGTAGAGGTACAAGCCTTCCACCTTCTCCCGCGCCCAAGGCGTCTGCCGCAGGAATTTCAGGCTCGACCTGACGCTCGGGTGGCTCGCAAAGCAGCGCGCCGGCACGCGCTCGTTCAGCCCGTCCCAGCCGTAGTGGTCGGCCAATGTGGTGACGATGTGCTCCAGGGTCAGGCCGTGGAGCGGGTTGCGGGGCTGGGCGGGGTGGTCCATCGGGGGATTCTGCCTGTGTGGCGGGCAGCGCCTCGCTATCATCCGCCCCCGCTTGCTCCATTCCGCGCTCCCCGCGTGTTCCCCATGGCCGAAGCCCCTTCCACCCTCAACCCCGCACAGCTCCAGGCCGTCTACCACCTGCACAGCCCCTGCCTCGTGCTGGCCGGCGCCGGCTCGGGCAAGACGCGGGTGATCACGCACAAGATCGCCCGGCTGTTGCAGGAGGGCATCGCGCCGTCGCAGATCGGCGCCATCACCTTCACCAACAAGGCGGCGCAGGAAATGCGCGAGCGGGCGCGGGCGCTGGTGGGCGCGCGGGCGTCGAAGGATCTGCTGATCGCGACGTTCCACAGCCTCGGCGTGCGGCTGCTGCGCGAGGACGGCGAGCGGATCGGGCTGAAGCCGAAGTTCTCGATCCTGGACGCGGACGACGTGCTCGGCGTGCTGCGCGATGCGGGTGCCACGACCGACGCCAAGCTCGCCAGGAGCTGGCAGTGGACGATCAGCCTGTGGAAGAACAACGGCCTCACCCCCGAACAGGCCGAGGCCGCCGCGAAGGACGACGACGAGCGCATCGCCGCCCGCGTGATGAAACTCTACGAGGAGCGGCTCCTGGCCTATTCGGCGGTGGATTTCGACGACCTGATCAGCCTGCCATTGAAACTGCTGCAGACCGACGAGGAAACCCGCCTGAAGTGGCAGCGCAAACTCCGCCATGTCCTCGTCGATGAATACCAGGACACCAACGCGACCCAATACGATCTGCTCAAGGCACTGGTCGGGCAGGACGGCCTCTTCACCGCCGTGGGCGACGACGACCAGAGCATCTACGGCTGGCGCGGCGCGACGATCGAGAACCTGAAACGCCTGCCGCTGGACTACCCGAACCTCAAGGTGATCCCGCTGGAGCAGAACTACCGCTCCACCAGCGCCATCCTGACCGCCGCGAACAACGTCATCGCGCTCAACCCCAAGATCTTCCAGAAGAAGCTCTGGAGCGACCTGGGCGAGGGCGAGCCGGTGAAGGTGGTCGAATCGGACCAGGAAGAGCACGAGGCCGAGCGCGCCGTGACCCGGATCATGGCGATTCGGGCCAACACCACGGGCGAGTACACCGGCATCACCGAGTGGAAGGATTTTGCGATCCTCTACCGCGCCAACCACCAGAGCCGCAAGCTCGAAGAGGCGCTGCGCAAGGCCCAGATTCCCTACAAGGTGTCGGGCGGACAGAGTTTCTTCGACCGCGCCGAGATCAAGGACCTGTGCGGCTGGCTGCGGCTGCTGGTGAACCAGGACGACGATCCGGCCTTCCTGCGCGCCGTGACCACGCCCAAGCGCGGCATCGGCCACACGACGCTGGCGGCCTTGAGCGATTTCGCCGGCAAGTGGCGCGTGAGCCTGTTCGAGGCGCTGTTCCAGGAGTCGCTCGGCACGGCGTTGAGCCTCAAGGCGGTCGGGTCGCTGCACGAGTTCGGCCGCACCGTGAACGACCTCGAATACCGCGCCCGCCAGACCGTCGGCGCGGAAGCCGCCCGGCCGATGCTGATGGAGTGGCTCACCGACCTCGGCTATGAACAGCACCTGCTCGACAACGAGGAGAACCCCAAGGTCGCCGCGGCGCGCTGGTCGAACGTGATCGACTTCATCGACTGGGTGGCCAAACGCTGTGGCGGCGAGATCGACAACGACGGCGGCATGGCGGTGGAGACGCAGAAGAAAAGCGTGCTCGAAGTGGCGCAGTCGATCAGCGTGATCCTGAGCCTGGCCGAGCGCGGCGACCAGGACCAGAACCTCGTCACCCTGTCCACGCTGCACGCGAGCAAGGGGCTGGAGTGGCCGCACGTCGTGCTCGTCGGCGTCAACGAGGGCACGCTGCCCTTCAAGCGCGACGAAGAGGACATGACGGCGGAGCGGCTCGAAGAGGAGCGCCGCCTGATGTACGTCGGCATCACGCGGGCACGGCGCACGCTCCTGGTGTCCACCTTGCTGCGGCAAAAGCGCGGACGGGAGACCAAACGTGCGTTCCCGAGCCGGTTCATCGCCGAAATGAAGCTCGACGAGCAGGTCGTCAAGGTCAACCCGCGCGAGCGCATCGCGGCCCAGCGGGCGTCGTTTGCGGCCCGTGCGGCCCGAGAGGCGTCATCCCCCAAGTGAAGGGGAGCGGTACCTTTGCGTTTACCCGCCAGAGAATCAGTGACATATGTCTGTGAACTGTTACGTTCGACAGTTTCATGGGGTGACAAACCCTCCCTGAAAATCGCCTGCTGCCTCAGCATGGTGCGTTGGCGGTATGACAGGCGGGCGTCCAATGTGACGTTTTGCCATTTCGGGGGAAATTTCATGTTGTTTCAATTCAAGTCGGGCAGCCGACGGATGTCGGTGGCTGCCGCGGCGGCACTGGTGTGTCTGGCCTCGGGTGTACAGGCGGCTTCGGCCACGCCGGGCGCCGAGCCGACCGACCAGTTCATCATCAAGTACCGCACCGTGGCCTCCGTGGCACCCGCCGCCTCGGCGGCGGAGGACACCCGCCGCCATGACCGTGCTGCCCATGCAGGCCAGCAGGCTGGCGTCGGTGTGCGCCACCAGCGCAATGCCTTCGACGGTGCCAGCGTGATGCGCGCCGACCGCGCCCTCAGTGAGTCGCAGATCCGCACCCTGGCCGCGGCGCTGATGGCGGCGGATGCCACGATCGAGTCCATCGAGCCGGACGCGCGCGTGCAGCCGCATTTCGTGCCCAGCGACACCTACTTCGCCAACCAGTGGCACTACTACGAAGCCGTGGGCGGCATCAACCTGCCCGCGGCCTGGGACCGGGCGACGGGCGCGGGCATCAAGGTGGCGGTGATCGACACCGGCTACCGGCCGCACGCGGATCTGGCCGCCAACATCCTGCCGGGCTACGACTTCATCCTCGACACCACGATCGCCAATGACGGATCGGCCCGCGACGCCGACCCGTCCGACCCCGGCGACTGGAGTCCGGCAGGCGCCTGCGGCACTGGCTCGGCGGCCTCCAACAGCAGTTGGCACGGTACCCACGTCGCCGGCACCATCGCCGCTGTCACCAACAACGGCTCTGGCGTGGCGGGCGTGGCCCATGGCGCCAAGATCGTGCCGGCGCGGGTGCTGGGGCGCTGTGGCGGCTACACCTCGGACATCGCCGACGCGATCGTCTGGGCCTCGGGTGGTGCTGTCACCGGCGTGCCGGCCAACGCCAACCCCGTGCGCGTGATCAACATGTCGCTGGGCGGCCAGTCGGCCTGCGGCACGACGCTGCAGAACGCCATCAACTCGGCCCGCACGCGCGGTACCGTGGTGGTCGTCTCGGCAGGCAACTCCAACCTCAACGCCTCGCTGTTCTCGCCCGCGAGCTGCGCCGGTGTCATCGCGGTCGGGGCCACCACGCGCACGGGGGCCAAGGCGTCGTTCTCCAACTTCGGCACGACGGTGGACATCTCCGCGCCGGGCGCCGATGGCATCCTCTCGACGCTGAACGCAGGCACCAGCGTGCCCGGTGCCGACAACTACGTCTACTACCAGGGCACGTCGATGGCGGCGCCCCATGTGGCGGGCGTGGCGGCGCTGATGCTGTCGAAGAACGCGGCGCTGACTCCCGACCAGGTCGAGGCGATGATCAAGAGTTCGGCCAAGCCCTTCCCGGTGGCCTTCACCGGTGGCGGCGGCGCGGGCATCCTCGACGCCAAGAAGGCGGTGGACACGGCGATGGCTTCGCTGCCCGTGGCGGTGGCCGGAACCGAACCCAACGAGACGCTCACCACGGCGCAGGTGATCACGGCCACCCATGCGGTGGTGAACGGCACGGTGGCCACCGCGTCCGACACCGACTACTACAGCGTGTCGGTGGCAGCGGGCAAAACGCTGTCGGCCACGCTCAACATGGCCGTAGCGACCCAGAACTACCAGCTCTACCTCTACACCGCGGCCGGTGTGCTGCTGGCGTCCAGCACCAACGCGGCGGGTCTGCCGGAGACGGTCAAAGTGACCAACACCGCCACGGCAGCACAGGCCTACCGCGTGCGCGTGGCCTACGCTGCGGGTGGCACGGGTGCAACGGCCGGCAAGTACGTGCTGAATCTGCTCCAGCAGTAAGCCGGCCCGTCCACCGGCCCATCCACCGGTCGCTCAAGCCGCGACCGGCAGGGTGGGCAGACTGGGGAAAGGCAGCATCTCGGAGAACGCCGGGCCTGTCCCCGCACCGCTGCCCGTTCCCATCACCATCCGGTGCTGGATGCGGGCGTGGTGCAGCACCTGTCCCATCGTGGCCGCGTCCAGCGGGTGCGACAGCAGGTGGCCCTGGAACTCGTCGCAGCCGTGGCGGCGCAGGAAGTCGAGCTGCTCCTCGCGCTCGACCCCTTCGGCCACGATGCGCAGCCCCAGCGAGTGGCCCATGCCGATGACCGCAGCCGCCACCTTGGCGCCATTGCCCTCCAGCGTCGCGAGGAAGCACCGGTCGATTTTCAGCTCGTCCAGCGGCAGCCGGCTCAGCCGTGCCAGCGACGAATAGCCGCTGCCGAAATCGTCCACCGCGATCCGCACGCCCGCCGCCCGCAGCGCCTGCAGCCGCTCGCCCAGGCGCTCGGGGTCGTGCATCAGCGCGGGTTCGGTCAGCTCCAGCGTCAGCGTGCCGCCGGGCAGGCCGTGGTCCACCAGCGTCTTGAGCACACCGGCCACGAAACCGGGCTGCACCACCTCCAGCCGCGAGACATTCACGGCGATGCGTGGCACGTCCAGCCCCTGGTCGCGCCAGCGCCGGATCTGCCAGCAGGTGTGCTGCAGCACCCAGGCACCGAGCCGGGTGATGAGTCCCGTGTCCTCGGCCAGTGCGATGAACTCGGCCGGCTCGACCGCACCCAGGTCGGGGTCGTGCCAGCGCAGCAGCGCCTCTGCGCCGGTGAGCGCGCCGGTGTGCAGGTCGGCCTGCGGCTGGAACTGCAGCGTGAAGGCCGACTGCGCCAGCGCCCGGCGCAGTGCCCCTTCGAGCTGCAGCCGCCGCATCGCCTTGCGCCCCAGCGCGGGGCCGTAGACGGCGCAGCCGCTGCGCCCCTGCTGGCGGGCGGCGTGCAGGGCCAGCGTGGCGTGGCGGACCAGCACCTCGGGCTGGTGTCCATCGTGCGGAAACACCGCCACGCCGGCATGCCCGCCCACGACGATCCGGTGGTCGCCCACATCGACCGGATCGTCCAGCCGCTGCAGCAGCTCGCAGGCCAGCGCCTGCGCGTCGGTCGAGCGCAGCAGCGGCGAGATCACCACGGCCAGCCCGTCCTCGCTGCGGGTCAGGTGGGCGCGCAGGCGTCCGGCGTGGCGGGCCTCGATGGCGACCAGGGCGATCTGCAGGCGGCGCTCGATCGCGTGCTGCAGCGGGTCGCGCAGGGCCGGACCGAGCGTGAGCACCACCTCGTCGAACCGCTGCAGGCCCAGCAGCACGAGCGCGCCGAGGTGGGCGCGGGCGCTGGCGTGCTGGAGCACGCGGGCCAGCGGATCGTGCAAGTCGGGCAGGGTGGGCTGTGCTGGCAGGGTGTGCGGGGTGTGCGTGTGGGGCTGCTGCGCAGGTGTCTGGCGGGCGAGCCGCCCCAGGTGGGCGACGACGCGCACCAGCTCGTCGGTCTGCGCACTGGCCTGGACCAGCGACACCGCACCAGCGTCCAGCGCCCGGTGGCGCAGCGCCGCGGGGTCATCGCCCGCCGGCAGACACAGCCATGCCACCAGCGGTGGCGCGTCGGACGGGTGGCCCTCGCTGCTCTCATGGGCCTCGCGGGTCTGGCCCGCCGGACGCCCTGCACCGAATTCGCGCACCACCACCTGCGCCGGTGCCTGCCCGTCCTCGCCGGGCAGCACCGGCTGCAGGCCACGGTCGAACAGCGCCCCGGCCAGCGCGGCCCGCCACGCGGCACCCACCTGCAGCAGCACCCGCGTGGGCGGCGCCCCGCTGCCGCGCACGGCATCCAGAACCGGAGGGGCGGCCCGGTACGCTGCGGGTCCGCTGGCAATGCGCTGGGTGGGGGTGGCCATGCCCCCTTATCGGATCGGCGCCACCGGGCTTGATCCCGCCGGTGGGGGCTGCGGGCGGAGACTGTGTCGGCGGGCCTACAATCCAACGCTTTGTCGCACCTGACAATCCCCTGTCCTTCCCCGCCGAGGAGCTAGAACGTGTTCATTTCCAATGCCTACGCACAGACCGCAGGCGCCGCCGCTGGCGGCATGTCCTCCCTGACGCAGATGCTGCCGCTGGTGCTGATGTTCGTGGTGCTGTACTTCATCATGATCCGCCCCCAGATGAAGAAGCAGAAGGAGCACAAGGCCATGATCGACGCGCTCGGCAAGGGCGATGAAGTCGTCACCGGCGGTGGTCTGCTGGCGCGCATCACCAAGGTGGACGAGCAGTACGTGTCGGCCGAGATCGCCGGCAACGTCACCGTGCAGCTCCAGCGCAGCGCGGTGGTCCAGGTGCTGCCCAAGGGCACGATCAAGTAAGTCCAGCTTCGCCCGCCAAGCCAAGCCCCCTGTCCGTCCCCACGAGTCCGCACGATGAACCGCTATCCCTGGTGGAAGTACCTGATCCTCGCCATTGCCGTGTTGGTGGGGTCGCTGTACACCTTGCCCAACTTCTTCGGCGAGGCCCCGGCCATCCAGGTCTCCAGCGCCCGAGCCACCCTCAAGATCGACGGCGGCATGGTCCCGCGGGTGGCGCAGGCGGTCAAGGCGGCCGGGCTGCAGCCGGACTTCGTGCAGCTCGAAGGTCTGTCGGTACGCGCCCGTCTGGCGGACACCGACGCGCAGCTCAAGGCGCGTGACGCCATCGTCAAGGCGCTCAACCCCGACCCGGCCAACCCTTCGTACATCGTGGCGCTGAACCTGGTCTCGCGCTCGCCGCAGTGGCTGACCAGCCTGCACGCGCTGCCGATGTACCTGGGTCTGGATCTGCGTGGTGGCGTGCATTTCCTGATGCAGGTGGACATGGCGGCGGCGCTGACCAAGAAGACCGAATCGCTCACCGGCGATGTCCGCACGCTGCTGCGCGACAAGTCGATCCGCCACAGCGGCATCCAGCGCACGGGCGACAGCGTCGAGGTCCGCCTGCGCGACCGCGAGACGCTGGAGAAAGCCCGTCTGGCGCTGCTGGATGCGCAGGCCGACATGCTCTGGACCGAAGGCACCGATCCGGCCGAGCTGAAGCTCACCGGCCGCATCAAGCCCGAGGCCATCCGCAACGTCGGCCAGCAGGCGCTGACGCAGAACATCAACACCCTGCACAACCGCATCAACGAACTCGGCGTGTCCGAGCCGGTGATCCAGCAGCAGGGCGCCGACCGGGTGGTCGTGCAGTTGCCGGGCGTGCAGGACGTTGCCAAGGCCAAGGACATCATCGGCCGCACGGCGACGCTCGAAGTCCGCATGGTCGATGACAGCGCCGAGGCGCAGGCGGCGCTGAGTGGCGGCGGCCCGGTGCCCTTTGGCACGGAAAAGTACACCGAGCGCGGCGGCCTGCCCCTCATTCTCAAACGCCAGGTGGTGCTGACCGGCGAGAACCTCACCGACGCACAGGCCGGCTTCGACGACAACCACCAGCCCGCCGTCCACCTGACGCTCGACGCCCGTGGTTCGCGCATCTTCCGCGACGTGACGCGCGAGAGCATCGGCAAGCGCATGGCCATCCTGCTGTTCGAGAAGGGCAAGGGCGAGGTCGTGACCGCGCCGGTGATCCGCTCGGAAATCGGTGGCGGACGGGTGCAGATCTCGGGCTCGATGACGCCGATGGAGTCGGCCGACACCGCGCTGCTGCTGCGCGCCGGCTCGCTGGCCGCACCGATGGAGATCATCGAAGAGCGTCTCATCGGCCCGAGTCTGGGCGCCGAGAACATTGCCAAGGGCTTCGACAGCGTGCTGTACGGCTTCCTCGCGATCGCCGTCTTCATGTGCGCCTACTACCTGCTGTTCGGCGTGTTCTCGACGCTGTCGCTGGCCGTCAACCTGCTGCTGCTGGTGGCGATCCTGTCGATGATGCAGGCCACACTCACGCTGCCGGGCATCGCCGCCATCGCGCTGGTGCTGGGCATGGCGATCGACGCCAACGTGCTGATCAACGAGCGGGTGCGCGAGGAACTGCGCAACGGGACTTCGGCGCAGATGGCGATCCACCTGGGCTACGAACGCGCCTTCGCGACGATTCTCGACTCGAACGTGACCACGCTGATCGCGGGCATGGCGCTGCTGGCCTTCGGCTCCGGCCCGGTGCGCGGCTTCGCGGTCGTGCATTGCCTGGGCATCCTGACCTCGATGTTCTCGGCCGTGTTCTTCTCGCGCGGCCTGGTGAACTTCTGGTACGGCGGCAAGAAGAAGCTGCAGGGCGTCTCGATCGGGCAGGTCTGGAAACCGGCTGCCAAGCCGGGGTCCGCATCGACCGTGACCTCGACCACCGTCACCACCCCCAACGCCTGACAGGACTCCGCCATGGAATTCTTCCGACTCCAGCGCGACATCCCGTTCATGCGGCATGCGCTGGTCTTCAATGCCATCTCGTTCCTGACCTTCGCGCTGGCGGTGCTGTTCCTGTTCACGCGCGGGCTGCACCTGTCGATCGAGTTCACGGGCGGCACGGTCATCGAGACCGAATACGCCCAGAGCGCCGACATCGCCAAGGTGCGTGCGACCGTCGAGGCCATGCACTTCGGCGAGGTGCAGGTGCAGAAGTTCGGTACCTCGCGCGACGTGCTGATCCGCCTGCCGCTGCGGGGCGACGTGAAGCAGTCCGAAGTGGTCGGTCGCGTCTACGCCCAGCTTTGCGCGGCCGAGGGCGGGCTGCTCAAGCCAGTGCAGGCCACGACGCCCAAGGGCGAGACGATCAGCCGGCAAGCCTGCGAGGCCGGCTCTGGCGCCACGGCGACCGAGCCGCTCAAGCTCTCTCGCAGCGAGTTCGTCGGCCCGCAGGTCGGCAAGGAACTCGCCGAGGACGGCTTGAAGGCGCTGGCCTTCGTGGTGGCCGGCATCATGATCTATCTGGCGATCCGCTTCGAGTGGAAGTTCGCCGTCGCCGCGATCATCGCCAACCTGCACGACGTGATCATCATCCTGGGCTTCTTCGCTTTCTTTCAGTGGGAGTTCTCGCTGTCGGTGCTGGCGGCGGTGCTGGCGGTGCTGGGCTACTCGGTGAACGAGTCGGTGGTGATCTTCGACCGGATCCGCGAGGCCTTCCGCAAGTTCCGCAAGATGACCACGCCCGAGGTCATCGACCACGCCATCACCAGCACCATGAGCCGTACCATCATCACGCACGGCTGCACCCAGATGATGGTGCTGTCGATGCTGCTGCTCGGTGGCCCGACGCTGCACTACTTCGCGCTGGCGCTGACGATCGGCATCCTGTTCGGCATCTATTCGTCGGTGTTCGTGGCCGCGGCCATCGCGATGTGGCTGGGGGTCAAACGCGAGGATCTCATCAGTGGTGCCCGCAAGGACCAGGATCCGAACGACCCGAATTCGGGCGCGGTTGTCTGATGACTTCGGCGCAGGACGGTTCGGTGCTGCGCGGGGCTGGTGTAGAGTAGAAGGTTCTTTCATTTACTGATCCGTTCGCACGGCATCCGGTTCGACCCCATGGCCTCCGCTGCTGCCCCGTCCTCGGTTCTTGCTGCGCAGGCCCGTCGCCTTTACTGCGATCAGGTCTCCCGTGCCTTGAGCCGCACGGTGCGCGCGGTCATTGACCGGCTGCGCGAGCAATGCACCCAGGTCGGCACGCCGGATCTGATGTTCAAGCGCCGCGATCTGCTGGCGGACCTGCTGCGCCACGCGGCAGGTTGGCAGCAGCTGTTTGCCGCGCACCTGGCCGCCGTGCTCGCCGGCCACCCCGCGCCTGCCCACGGCGCCCGCCCCACCGCCACCCGCGCGGGCGAGCTGGCGCTGGTGGACGATTCCACGATCGACCTGGAGATCCTCGTCTCGCGCATGGCGCTGTCCATGATGGACAAGGCGAGCTGGGAGTTTTCGGATCTGCGTTACCGCATGTCGGCGCTCGACCGGCGTGACGAGCTGGACCCGCACGACGTGCTGCGCCCGCACGCGCTGGCCCGCGCCGCCGTGGACAGTTGGCGCACGGCGGGGCTGTCGGTCGAGCACTGGCGGCTGGTCCAGACCCTGCTGCACGAAGAGTTTGCCGGGCTGGTCCATGAGGCTTACCACGAAACCAACCGCTGGCTGATCGGCCAGGGCGTGTGTCCGGAGGTCAACCTGCGCCAGTTCATCCGGCGCAGCCGGGACACCCCTTCTGCACCCACGCCAGCACCCGCAAGCGGCGGTGGTGGCGGTGGCGGTGGCGGTGGCGGTGGCGGTGGCGGTGGCGGCGGTGGCGGTGGCGGTGGTACGGGCACCAACGCAGGCTCCGCGCCAGCCGCTGCCGCACCCGGCGAGCGGTTTCCCGCACCGACCAATCGCACGCCCCGCACCGGTGGCTACCAGGGCATGACCCCCGAGAACGCCCACCAGTACGCGCCGACCGCCATGGCAGGTCTGGGCCGTGGTGCGGGTGGCTCAGGCGGATCGGGTGGCTCTGGGGGTGCAGAAGCCGGCCTGACCGGGCGAGGCGATGTGCAGGAAGAGACGCGCATGATGACCCGCTCGCCCGGCCTGCTGCGCAGCGTCGAGCAGGCCGAGGCGGTGCTCGGACGGCTGAACCGGCTGGTGTCGCGGCAGGTGCCGGATTTCTACAGTTCGACCATCGCCCAGCCGCACCCGCCCGCGTCACCGGGGCTGCGTGCCGCGATCAATGAGGTGGAGGCTGCCGTGCGGCACCGCTTCGGTGGTGGCGATGCCCCGGGCAACGTGCCGGTGCTGTCGCAATCCGTGGCGGTCAGCACGCCGGGCTTGCTGCAGGAGCTGCAGGCCCGCAAGGCCGCCCTCAAGCAGGCCGCAACCACCCCGGTCGAGCGCGCCACCATCGAAGTGGTGGCGCTGATGTTCCAGAGCCTGCTGACCGAAGAGCGCATCCCGGCCATGGTGCGGGTGTGGTTCGCGCGGTTGCAGATGCCGGTGCTGCGCGTGGCGATCGCCGAGCCGGACTTCTTCGCCACGATCGACCACCCGGCGCGCAAGTTGATCGACCGCATGGGCGCCTGCGTGATGGGCTTCGAGGCCGGCAGCGCGGGCGTGAACGAGCCGATGGAGCGCGAGATCAAGCGCGTGGTGCAGGTCGTCGAGGCGTACCCGGATACCGGCCGGCGTGTGTTCCAGACCGTGCTGACCGAGTTCGAGCGTTTCCTGGAGGACTACTTCAAGTCCGCGCACCTGGCGGCCAGCAAGGGCGTGTCGCTGGCCCAGCAGATCGAGCAGCGCGAGACGCTGGCGATCCAGTACACGATCGAGCTGCGCAAGATGCTCAACGAGGTGCCGGTCCACGACGGGGTGCGCGAATTCCTGTTCCACGTCTGGGCGGACGTGCTGGCCACGACGGCGGTCAAGTCCGGCCAATCCAGCGAATCGACCAAGGCCATGCACAAGGTGGCGGCCGAGTTGATCTGGCTGGCCAGTGCCAAGGTCTCGCGGGAAGAGCGGTCGGATGCGCTGCGGCGGCTGCCACCGCTGCTGAAGAAGCTGCGCGAGGGCATGGTGTCCGCGGGTGTGCCGGTGCCACGGCAGGACGAGTACCTGCAATCGATCAACAACGCCCTGCAGACCGCGTTCTCCGCCCGCACCGCCACCATCCCGACCGAGCGCCTCAACGAGCTGATGATGCAACTGGAGACGCTGGAGGACATGCTGCCGGACATGGACGGTCTGGAAATCGACGAGTCCATGGTGCGCGACCTCTCTGGCCACGAAACCAAGGATCTGGAGGTGGTGGCCGAGGGTGGCTCGATGCCCACGCCGGCCATGGTCGCGTGGTCGCACAACCTGAGCGTGGGGAGCTGGTTCCGGCTGGACTACCGCGACACCATTGCCATGGTGCAACTCGCCTGGCAGGGTTCACGCAAGCAGTTCAGCCTGTTCGTGTCGCCGCAGGGGCGCGGCATCCTGTTCCAGAAGCACCGACTGGCCGCCTTCCTGCAGGCGGGATTGCTGGTGCCGGTCGAGGAGGAGTCGCTGACCGTGCGCGCCACCCGCGACGCACTGGCGAAGCTCGACGCCGATCCGGGACGCCTGCTGCACTGAGGTGCTGCGGATCAGTGGATCAGCCGGTCCTCGGCATCGACGAACAGCTCGTCGAGGATCAGTGCATCCGGCTCCTCGCCGATGCTCCAGAACACCATCAGCACGATGATCTTCAGATCCTCCAGCGCGAGCGCACCGGTGGTGGCCATGGCGCGATCGACGGCGATTTCGCGCATCGGCGCCGGCAGCACGCCCGCCGATTCGAGAAAACTCAGGAATGCAATCGATCCGATGCCCAGGTGGTCCTGCTCGGACGGGGTGTAGACGCGCAGGGACAGCGGACTCTGGGCCTTGGCCTGCGACTCGGCCACATTGGCCAGCCCGTCCAGCCAGCTCAGGGCGTCCTCGATCTCGTCGCTCTCGAAGCCCACGGAAGTGAGCTTGCGTGAAAGCTGGGCGTGGTCCGGACAAGCGTCGGGTCGCCAATAGTTTTCGTAAAGATAAACGAGCACGTCGAACATGAAACCACTATACCTGAGCGATCCATGGTCCACGGGTACACGCCAGAGCCGTGCCCGTGGTGCCCGTGCATGGAGTCACGCGCTCGCTTGACGCTGGAACCACTGGCCCGGCAGCCGCACCACCTGCCCCGACAACTCAAGCTCCAGCAGCCGGACATTGAGTTCCGCCGTGGGCCATCCTGTGCGGGCCTGCAGGGTGTCGAGCGTGGTGGCGGTCCAGCCCATCGCCTCCAGCAGCGGGTCTTCCGGCGTGTCGTCCAGGCGGGTCTGGATGGCGGCCGTGGGCAAACCTGCGGCCACGCGGGTGGTGGTGCCCCAGTGCAGCTCGTCCAGGATGTCCTGCGTGGTCTCGACCAGCTTGGCCCCGTCCTTGATCAGCTTGTGGCAGCCCTTGACCTGCGGGCTGTGGATGGAGCCGGGGATGGCGAACACCTCGCGCCCGCACTCCATCGCCAGCCGCGCCGTGATGAGCGAACCGGACTGCAGCGCCGCCTCGACCACCAGCGTGCCGCGGCCCAGGCCGGCGATCAGGCGGTTGCGCTGCGGGAAATGCGGGGCCAGCGGTGGTGTGCCGAGGACGTGTTCGGACAGCATCAGCCCTTCGGTGGCGATGCGTCCGGCGAGTGCGTGGTGCTGGCGCGGATAGACCCGGTCCAGCCCGGTGCCGACGAGGGCGATGGTGCCGGAGGGGCCGCTCAGTGCGCCTTCGTGCGCGGCCCCATCGATGCCTTGTGCCAGCCCGGACACGACCACCATCCCCGCTTCGCTCAGCGCCGCCGCGAACTGGAAGGCGTTGTCGGCGCCTTGCGGCGTCGGGTGGCGGCTGCCGACGATGGCCAGCGCGTCGATGCCCAGCAGTTCCAGCCGACCCCGCGCGTGCAGCACCAGCGGCGGATCGACCAGCTCCATCCAGGGCCGCGGAAACACCGGATCACCCAGCACCAGCAGGTGACAGCCGGGTTGCTGCAGCCACTGCGCCGTGCGCTCCACCAGCGCGTCGTGGCCTTCGGGTGGATGTGCCAACGCCTCGCTGACCTTGTGGCCGTCGAGCGCCTCGCGCCACGCCGCTGGCGACGCCTCGAAGAGCTCGCGCGGCCCGCCGAACGCCAGCAGGAGCCGCCGTGCGCGCTGGCGGCCGATGCCGGGCGTTTCCAGCAAGCGCAGCCACGCCGCGAGTTCGTCGCGGGCCAGCGCGGCGGTGTGGAGACCGGCCACCGTCACGGCGGCGTGAAGCGGTCGCCAGGACGCACCGAGGTTTCTGCGCTCAGGATCAGCGCGTAGGACACCCGCTCGAACACCCGGAAGACGAAGAGCTGGCCATGGGCCTCGTCCGGCAGTTTCAGCGTGGTCTTCAGCGGATCGGCCCGGTCCTGCATCCGCTCGCCCGTGCGCAGCACCGACAGCACATGGCCGCGCTCCATCCCGTCACGCTCGCCACGGTTGAGGGCCACGATCTGGTTCTGTCCGGCGGACAGACCATCGCCATAGATCGACACGATGCGCCCCTCGATCGGCTTGCTCGGCGCGTGGGGCACGTAGTTGCGGTTGTCGCGCAGGGGGGCCTGCGCGATGCGGTCGCCGATGCTGGCCTCCTGGCGCAGCGTGTTCAGCAGGAAGGTGGCCGGCACGATCTCGGGCGCGCCTTGGGCATCCGTGCGGGTCTCGCCGGCGCGCACGTATTCGGCGTTGCCGACGAACGCCGCTTCGTGGCCGAGCACCTCGCCGCTGGACGGATCGCGCAGCGGTCGGGCCTCGCGGAAGATGCGCCAGTCGCGCGTGGCCGGCAGGTCGCCGCGCACGTAGGCGGTGTCGCCCCGGCTGAGCAGCACACGCCCTTCGCGGCCTGCGACGATGCGCGGCGCGCGGGCGAGGGTGTCGTTGTCGAGCACCACCGCATCGTTCAGGAACGGCTCGATCAGGTGCAGCGGGATCGAGGCGATCGCGCCGAGGTTGGCGTCCTCGGCACGCACGCGCGGCGAGAGCTTGACCGTGCCGCCGCTGCCGTCACCGACCACCAGCCGCGCACGACCGCCGCTTTTGACCAGCGTCAGCACCTGGCCAGGGTAGATCAGGTGCGGGTTGCGGATGTCCTGCAGGTTCATCCCCCACAGCTCGGGCCAGCGCCACGGGCTGCGCAGGAAGAGCTTGGAGATGTCCCACAGCGTGTCGCCGCGCTTGATGGTGTAGCTGTCGGGGGCGTTGGGTGCCAGCTCGGACAAGGGCACACCGGCTTCAGCGACTTTCTGCGCCGTGCCCCGCTGGGCGCCGGTGATTGGATAATCGGGGAATGCATGGGCCGCCGAGAGGGACAGGCCGAGCATGGCGAGGGTCAGGAGGCTTGCGGCCCTGGCGCTTGCGCGCTGCAGGGGAGCAAGCTGGCCGTGGCACAGGATCATCGAGCGCATCTCCGTGCGCCGACCAGTCCGGCCCGCGCGAAACTCTTCAATCAATCGCATAAATTCTGCCCCTAAACCCTTGATGCTGCAACGAAATCGGCCGTGGTGCCCAGGACGTTGCCTCCGAACATGAGCCTGCTGACCATCCTTCGCTACCCCGATGTCCGCCTGAACAAGATCGCCAAACCGGTGGCGACCGTCGATGACCGGCTGCGCCGGCTGATCGACGACATGTTCGAGACGATGTACAAGTCCCGCGGCATCGGTCTGGCCGCCACGCAGGTCGATGTGCATGAACGGCTGATTGTGATCGACGCTTCGGAGGACAAGTCCGACCAGCTCGTTTTGATCAATCCCGCCATCATCGCGCACAGCGAGGAGCGTGTGTTCAGCGACGAGGGCTGTCTGTCGGTTCCGAGCATCTACGACAAGGTCGAACGCTACGCCACCGTGGCGGTGCGGGCCACGAACCGGGACGGCCAGACTTACGAGTTCGAGGCGGAAGGGCTGCTGGCCGTCTGCGTGCAGCACGAGATGGACCACCTGATGGGCAAGGTCTTCGTCGAGTACCTCTCGCCGCTCAAGCGCAACCGCATCCGCAGCAAGATGGTCAAGCGCCTGCGCGAAGACGAGGACGAGGCATGACGGACGCCGTGTTGCGCGTCGGCTTCGCGGGCACGCCGGAGTTCGCGGCCGAGGCGCTGGCGGCGATCCTGGCGGCGGGCCACACCGTCCCGCTGGTGCTGACGCAGCCCGACCGTCCCGCGGGCCGCGGCATGAAGCTGCAGCCCTCGGCGGTCAAGCAATGCGCGCTGACGCACGGCCTGCCCGTGTCACAGCCGACCAGCCTGAAGCTCGACGGCCGTTATCCGGCCGAGGCTGCTGCCGCCCGCGAGGCGCTGCAGGCGGCGCAGCTCGATGTGCTGGTGGTTGCCGCTTACGGGCTGATCCTGCCGCAGTGGGTGCTGGACCTGCCGCGCCTGGGTTGCCTGAACATCCACGGCTCGCTGCTGCCGCGCTGGCGCGGGGCGGCGCCGATCCACCGCGCCATCGAAGCCGGCGATGCCGAGACCGGCATCACCCTCATGCAGATGGACGCGGGGCTGGACACGGGGGACATGCTGCTGGTCGCCCCCGAGCCGATCCGCCCGGACGACACCACCGCCACCCTGCACGACCGGCTCGCCACGCTCGGCGGCCGGTGGATCGTGGATGCGCTGGCGCTTGCCGCACGCGGCGGTTTGACCGCCACGCCGCAGCCCGCCGAGGGTGTCACCTACGCCCACAAGATCGACAAGAAGGAAGCCGCACTCGACTGGACGCTGCCCGCCGAGGTGCTGGCGCGGCGCGTGCGGGCGTTCGACCCATTTCCTGGCGCGAGCTTCAGCCTCCGCCGCACTGGCGAGGTGGTCAAGGTCTGGCAGGCCGACGCCATGAACGGGCAGGGCACCCCCGGCACGGTGCTGTCGGTCGAAGGCGATCGCATCGTTGTCGCCTGCGGCACGGGGGCGCTCGCGCTGGGCAGCCTGCAGCGGCCGGGTGGACGGCGCCAGCCGGTGCGCGATGTGCTGCGGAGCTGGGGGATCGGCGTCGGCGAGTTGCTCGGCTGACGGGGACGCGGCCGAGGGGTGGGCGGCTCAAGTCGCGCTCCTGGACGACGATAGCGCAGGGGACGACACCCCGAGTTCAGCCATGCGCCATCCCGCCCTTGCCAATGCCATCGCCTTCGCCCTGATTGCCGCCGGCTCGCTGGCGGGCTGTGACCAGCTCGGCATCGAGTCCACGAGTGCCATCCACGCCCGCACCGAAGCCGACGCCAAGGCCGTCGGCAGCGCCTGCCGCCACGCCATGCGCGCCATCGAGGACTGCTACACCCTCAACCCCAAGGCGGACAAGGCGGCGGTCTACACCGGCTGGCGCGAGATGGACGAGTACATGCGCGAGAACAAGCTCGACGGAATCGCCCCCAGCATCCCGCGTGCCGATGCGGCGGCGAAGAAAAAGGCGGCCGATGAAATCATCGACGAGCCCAAGGACACCCCGGTCAAGGCCCACGCCAAGTCAGCCCACTGACCTGTTCGCGATGGGAGAATGCCGGGATGTCACGTCCCGGCACCGCACCGCTTTCTGTCACGCTGACCCAGCGCCTGCGCCACGTCTTCCTGCACCCTGAAGGGCAGCGGGGCGTGCGCGACATGCTGCCGATGGTGCCGGGCATGGCGGCGTGGGGCCTTGTCACCGGCGTGGCGATGGTCAAGAGCGGGCTGGACCCGTGGCTGGCGCTGCTGATGTCGCTGACGGTGTTCGCCGGCTCCTCGCAGCTCGCCTCGCTGCCGCTGATCGCCACCGGGGCGCCGATCTGGGTCGTGCTGCTGACGGCCTGCATCGTCAACCTGCGCTTCGTCATCTACAGCGCGCAGTGGCGCTGGTACTTCGGGCACCTCTCGCGTGGCCGGCGCGTGGCGCTCACCTACCTGGCCGCCGACATCAACTATGCCCTGTTCGTGAAGGCATGGCCCGAGCCGGAGCCACGCCCTGGCCAGGTTGAATACTTCGTCAGCGGTGCCGTGGTGGTCTGGATCGGCTGGCAGATCCCGTCGATCGTGGGCATCGTGCTGGCCGACGTGATCCCGCCGCAATGGGGCCTGGGGTTTGCAGGCACGCTGGCGCTGATCGGGCTGACCTGCTCGCTGCTGGTGGACCGGGCGACGTGGGTGTGCGCGGCGGTGGCGGGGCTGGCGGCGGTGGCGGCGTTTGCGCTGCCGTACAAGCTGCACATCGTCGTCGCGGTGGCGGCTGCCGTGTCGGCTGGGTTGCTGATGGAGTGGCCGGGCCGCAGCGGTCTGCGGAGGGCCGCGCCATGAACACCTGGGACGCTGCCCTCACCATCGTCGGACTGGCGCTGGTCACGGTGCTGACGCGCAGCCTGCTGATGCTGCCGCGCGAGGAGGTGCCGATTCCCGCCTGGGCCAAGCGGGCGCTGAAGTACGCGCCGCTGGCTGCGCTGGTCGCCATCGTCGTGCCGGAGGTGCTGCTGACCCGCGGCGTGCTGATCGGAACGCTGGCGGATGCGCGGCTGCTCGGGGCGGCGGTCGGTCTGGCCTACTATTTCTGGAAGCGCGGCATCCTCGGCACCATCGTGGTGGGCATGGCGGTGTTCCTGCCGCTGCGCATCGGCCTGGGCTGGTAGCGCCCCGCACTATTCCCCCTTTTTTCACATCACGGAGTTATCCACATGAACGTCCTTCGCCTCCAAGACCTGATCACCGCCGGCAAGATCAGCGGCCAGCGCGTGTTCATCCGCGCTGACCTGAACGTCCCGCAGGACGACGCTGGCCACATCACCGAAGACACCCGCATCCGCGCCTCGATCCCCTGCATCGAGATGGCGCTGAAGGCTGGCGCTGCCGTGATGGTCACGTCGCACCTGGGCCGTCCGACCGAAGGCGAGTTCAAGCCCGCCGACTCGCTGGCGCCGGTCGCTGCACGCATGGGCGAGCTGATGGGCCGCGAGATCCCGGTCGTCGCCCACTGGGTGGACGGCGTGGACGTGGCGCCGGGCCAGCTCGTGATGCTGGAAAACTGCCGCCTGAACAAGGGCGAGAAGAAGAACAACGCCGAGCTGGCGCAGAAGATGGCCGCGCTGTGCGACGTGTTCGTGCATGACGCCTTCGGCACCGCCCACCGCGCCGAGGCCAGCACCTACGGCATCGCCCAGTACGCCAAGGTCGCCTGCGCCGGCCCGCTGCTGGCGGCCGAGATCGACGCGATTTCCAAGGCGCTGGCCAACCCGAAGCGCCCGCTGGTGGCGATCGTCGCCGGCTCGAAGGTGAGCACCAAGCTGACCATCCTGAAGGCGCTGTCGGCCAACGTGGATGGCCTGATCGTCGGCGGCGGCATCGCCAACACCTTCATGCTGGCGGCAGGGCTGAAGATCGGCAAGTCGCTGGCCGAGCCGGACCTGATCGCCGAAGCCGTGGCCGTGATCGAGGCGATGAAGGCGCGTGGGGCGGCAGTGCCGATCCCCGTGGACGTGGTCTGTGCCAAGACCTTCTCGCCGACAGCTGAAGCGACCGTCAAGGCCGCGACCGACGTGGCCGACGACGACCTGATCCTCGACATCGGCCCGCAGACCGCGGCCATCCTGGCCGCGCAGCTCAAGGCGGCCGGCACCATCGTGTGGAACGGCCCGGTCGGCGTGTTCGAGTTCGACGCCTTCTCGCACGGCACGGAAACGGTTGCCCGCGCGGTGGCCGAGAGCGCGGCGTTCTCGATCGCGGGCGGGGGCGACACGCTGGCGGCGATCGCCAAGTACGGGATCGAAAAGGATGTGGGCTACATCTCGACCGGCGGCGGGGCGTTCCTCGAAGTGCTGGAGGGGAAGACGTTGCCGGCGTTCGAGATTCTGGCGAAGCGGGCGGCGGGCTGATCTCTGGCAGGCATTGCGCCTGGATCCCCGAGAATCGGGTCCATGACCCACCAGCGGAACCCGAACCACTCAGCCGCGGCGCCGACACGACCCCCGCGCGCCTTGAGGCTGCGGCCGTCGCTGATCCAGCGTACCCGCCGTGAACGCAAGTCGTTCAATGGCGCGCTGGTGGCGTCTGTCCTGGTCCATGCGCTGCTGCTGAGCCAGTTGGTCGGCGGCGAGGGCCAGGGGCCTGCAGGCTTCGTCTTGCCTTGGCAGGCGCGGCGGGTCCAGGTGCCAGATGTGCAGGTGGTGCTCGCCCCGTTGCCTGCCGCATCTGCCGAATCCGTGGCCCCAACGGCCGCGGTGCCGGTGCAGCGGGCGTCGATCCGGCCCCCGCCAGCCAACGCTCCGGCCCCAGTGCCCCCCGCACCACCTGCTGCGCCACCTGCGCCACCTGCACCGCGCCCGCGCAGCCCGGTGGTCGTGGATGTGCCCGAGCGTGCGCCGGCACCGCCGCCTCCTGTGCCCGTGCCCGTGCCCGTGTCCGTGCCCGTGTCCGTGCCTGTGCCTGTGCCTGTGCCTGTGCCTGTGCCAAGCCCGAAACCCGCCGTCCTCACCGCGGCACCCTCTGACGTGCCCACGCCGGTCGTGCCGGCGGCCGTGGCACCGGCAGCGACCACCGCGGTCGAGTCTGGTGCGTCGAGTCCTGATCCCGTGGCCTTGGCTGCGCGCGAAACCGCGCAGGAGGCGCAGCGTCAGGAAGCCGCCCGCCAGGCCACTGCCCGAGCCGAGACCGCACGCCTGGACGCCGAGCGCCAGGAGTCCGCCCGACAAGCCGCCGCGGCCCAACTGGAGGCGCAGCGACAAGAAGCCGCGCGCCAGACCGCCGAAGCCGCGCGCCAGACCGCCGCCCGCGCCGAGGTGGCCAGGCTGGAGGCCGAACGCCAGGAAACCGCCCGCAAGGCCGCCGCACAGCAGGAGGCCACGCGTGCCCAGGCCGCGCAGGAGGCGGCTGCGGCGGCGGCTGCAGCGGTGGCGAAACGAGAAGCCCTGCTCCGGGCCATCGGGCGCCAGCTTGACGAGGAAAACGCCCGGCGCGACACCGCGCGCGCGTCCAGCACGCTCCCGCTGTCGCTGAGCACCGCCCGCCGCATCCGGTTATGGGGCCACACCAACCCGAACGCCGAACTCGTCGAGTACGCGCAGGCATGGGCGTCGAAGATCCACCTCAACGCCGCGCCCGACATGGTGCGCGACGCGGCCAAGCGCCCCCACACGCCGCCCACGGTGGTCGTGGCCCTGCGCAGCGACGGGTCCGTGGAGTCGGTGGAGTTTTCGGTCTCCAGCGGCGTGCCCGAAGTCGATGCCACCATCCGGCGCATCATCGAGAGCCAGCGGCCCTACCCGGCGTTTCCGCCCGCACTGGCCCGCGAGTTCGACGTGGTCGAGATCCGCCGGACCTGGCACTTCGACGGCGCCGTCCGGCTGCACTGACCCGCAGCGCAGCACCGCGGCGCCGCAGGCTCAAGCGTGCAGCTTGGCCTCGATCGCCGCCTTCGTCGCCGTCAGCTCGACCGGCAGGTGGTGCGCCAGTTGCGTGAACAGCTCGCCGTGCAGCGCCATCTCTTGCACCCAGGCGCCACGGTCGATGCCGATGACGCTCTGGAACTGCGCTTCGCTGAAATCGAGTCCCGACCAGTTCAGATCACCATAGTTCGGGCTGATGCCGAAGAGGTGTTCCGAGCCGCCTGCCTTGCCCTCGATGCGGCCCAGCATCCACTGCATCACGCGGGCGTTGTCGCCATAACCCGGCCAGACGAACTTGCCGTCCGCGCCCTTGCGGAACCAGTTGACGCAGTAGATCGCCGGCAGCTTGCCGCCTGCGGCTTCGAGCTTGGCGCCCACGTCCAGCCAGTGCTGGAAGTAGTCGCTCATGTTGTAGCCCATGAACGGCAGCATCGCGAACGGGTCACGGCGCACGACGCCCATCTGGCCGGCAGCGGCGGCCGTCGTCTCCGACCCCATCGTCGCGGCCATGTAGACGCCTTCGATCCAGTTGCGGGCTTCGGTCGCCAGCGGCACGGTGGTCGAGCGGCGGCCACCGAAGATGAAGGCGTCGATCGCCACACCGGCCGGGTTGTCCCACTCGGGGTCGAGCGCCGGGTTGTTGGTGGCGGCCACGGTGAAGCGGGCGTTCGGGTGCGCGGCGGGGCGCAGCTTGCCATCGGCGCCGCGGGCGGTGTCCGGCGTCCAGTCCTGGCCCTGCCAGTCGATCAGGTGGCTCGGCAGCGTGTCGGTCATGCCTTCCCACCACACGTCGCCGTCATCGGTCAGCGCGACGTTGGTGAAGATCACGTCCTTGTCCAGCGACGCCATGCAGTTCGGGTTGGTCTTGTGGTTGGTGCCCGGGGCGACGCCGAAGTAACCCGCTTCCGGGTTGATGGCGCGCAGTTGACCGTCCACCGGCTTGATCCACGCGATGTCGTCGCCGATCGTCGTGACCTTCCAGTCGCCCAGCTCCGCCGGCGGGATCAGCATCGCGAAGTTGGTCTTGCCGCAGGCGCTCGGGAACGCGGCGGCAACGTGGCTCTTCTTGCCTTCGGGGGAGGTCACGCCCAGGATCAGCATGTGCTCGGCCAGCCAGCCCTGGTCGCGGCCCATGGTCGAGGCGATGCGCAGCGCGAAGCACTTCTTGCCCAGCAGCGCGTTGCCGCCGTAGCCCGAGCCATACGACCAGATCTCGCGCGTCTCGGGGTAGTGGACGATGTACTTGGTCTTGTTGCACGGCCAGCTCACGTCGGCCTGACCGGCTTCCAGCGGTGCGCCGACCGTGTGGACACAGGGCACGAAGTCGCCGTCCACGCCCAGCACGTCGTACACCGCCTTGCCCATGCGGGTCATGATCCGCATGTTGACCGCCACGTAGGGGCTGTCCGAGAGTTCGATGCCGATGTGGGCGATCGGCGAGCCGAGCGGGCCCATCGAGAAGGGCACGACGTACATCGTGCGGCCTTGCATGCTGCCCTGGAACAGCGGCGTGTCGCCGGTCTGCAGCAGCGCGCGCATCTCGGCCGGGGCCATCCAGTTGTTGGTCGGGCCGGCGTCTTCCTTGGCGGCCGAGCAGATGTAGGTGCGGTCCTCGACGCGGGCCACGTCGCTCGGGTCGGACCAGGCGAGGTAGCTGTTCGGACGTTTGGCGGGGTTGAGCTTCTGGAAGGTGCCGCCGTCCACGAGCTGCTGGCACAGGCGGTCGTACTCTTCGACGCTGCCATCGCACCAGTAGATGCTGGCGGGCTGCGTCAGCGCGGCGATCTCGGCGACCCAGGCGATCAGCTTGGCGTTCTTGACGAATGCGGGGGCGTTGACGTGTACGCCGGCCATCAGGGGTTGGTTCATCGGGAGGCTCCTAGGTTGAAAAAAGGCATCTCGAAAACCGTGCGCTGCGCGGCTTTCGGGATGCCCCCGCGGTCAGTGTAGGCGGGGGCATCGGCCGATTACGCCGTGGTTACATGCGTTTTTTGCATGACGTACTGCTGCATTCAGCCTATCGATCCCCGAATCCCGCACATCCGTGACGCTTGCACCAGAACGCCGCCGTCCGTGGCGCCCGTCAATTTGTCACTGTCGAATCCGATACTCGGCCCGGTGTTCAATCCACCGGGATGCCCTCGATGCGCCGCTCCACCTGGCCCATGGCCGCTTTGTTGCTGACCTCCGCGCTTGCGGCCTGTGGCGGAGGTTCCACCGCGGAGCCGGTCGAGCCGAAGGCCGTGGTGGTCGTGGTTGGCGATGTGCCCTACGGCACCGGCCCTACCGACGATGCCCAGCTCAAGGCCCACCCCGCCTTCATCGCGGCGCTGAACGCCGATGCCGACGCGTCGGTCGTGCTGCATGTCGGCGACATCCACTCCGGCAAGGAGTACTGCACCGAAGCCTACGACCGCACGATCGCGGCGCAGTGGAGCACCTTCAAGTTCCCGGTGGTCTACACCCCTGGCGACAACGAATGGGCGGATTGCCACAAGGTCAAGCAAGGCGGCGGCTCCTACACGGCCGGTGCCATCAGCCTGCTCAAGGACGCCGCTGGCAACCTGCTGAGCTACGTGGGCGGTGATCCGATCGCCAACCTGCAGCTCGTGCGCTCGATCTTCTTCCCCACGCCGGGCAAGACCGCTGGCGTTGCGGTGGATGTCCATACCCAGGCCAAGGAGTTCGACGCAGCCTACCCGGCCGATGCCGCCTACGTCGAGAACGTCTGGTGGATGAAGTCCAAGGTGCTGTTCCTGACCTTGAACGTGCCCGGCGGCTCCAACAACGACAACGATGTCTGGTACGGCGCCCCGACTGCGAGCGCCGCCCAGGCGCAGGAAATCGCCACCCGCTCGGCCGCCAACAAACGCTGGCTCGACGCGGCGTTCAAGGCCGCTGCCGCCAATGGCGCCATCGGCGTGGTGATCCAGCTCCAGGCCGACCTGTGGGATCTGGACGGCGTGTTCACGGCCAATGCCGCAGGCCAGAACCACATCCACGAATACAAGCAGTTCATCGACAAGATCGCCACGAATGCCGCTGGTTTCGGCAAGCCCGTGCTGCTGTTCAACGGTGACTCGCACGTCTTCCGCACCGACAACCCGCTCCAGCCCGGTTCGGCCTGCGCGATCGAGCCGTCGTCGGGTGCTGCGGCCGTGGCCTGCTCTGCCGCGACGGTGCCGGTGGCCTTCGGCAACGGCAAGGTGGACGCCTACGAGAACCAGCCCCACGGCTACAGCGTGCCCAATTTCCGCCGCATCACGGTGCATGGGAGCACCACGCCGCTGGAGTATCTGAAGCTGACGATCGACCCCGCTGCCAACGCGGAAAACGGCACCGAGGCGTTCGGCCCGTTCAGTTGGAAGCGCGTCAAGCCGCTGTGACGAGCGGGGTTCGCGGCGCCGGTGCTGTGGGGCCGATTGCGCGTTCTGGCTGAAGCACCACGGGGTACCGGACACGCCCGGCCGCCATCACCATTGCGTGAAATACCGCGCTGCCGTCGGCCACGGCGCCGCGGCGTACACGGTTTTCGGGCCGCTGATCCATCTGCCGACCAATCAAGGCTATCGTTGGCGGTTTTGGTGAAGGAAGAATCCGCGTGTTCACGTTCAAGAATCTGACGGTGTTTCGCCTCGCGCCGGGCTGGTCGGCCACGTTCGACGAGATCGAGGCCGGTCTCGACCAGGGCCGTTTCGCCGAATGCGGCGCGACGCAGGAGCAGTCGGCCGGCTGGGTGCCGCCGCGCGGGCCGGCCGACGGGCCGCTGGCCGAGACGGTGCGCGGTCAGTGGCTGATGCGGCTGCAGATCGAGCAGCGGGTGTTGCCGGGCGCGGTGGTCAAGCGCCGCATCGACGAGATCGCCGCCGAGGTCGAGCGCACCACCGGCCGCAAGCCCGGCCGCCGCCAGACCAAGGAGCTGAAGGAGCAGGCGACGCTGGAGCTGCTGCCGATGGCGTTCACCAAGCGGTCGGCGGTGAATGTGTGGGTGTCGCCGGACAGCGGCTTCGTGGTGCTCGACACCAGCAGTCCGGGCCGCGCCGACGAGGTGGTGACGCTGCTGGTCAAGGCGCTCGCGGGCGTGTCCGTGCAGGCGCTGCACACCGAGGAGTCGCCCGCCGCGGTGATGGCCGACTGGCTGCTCACGGGCGAGCCGGCGGCCGATTTCACGGTCGATCGGGAATGCGAGCTGAAGTCCAGCGACGAGATGAAATCAGTGGTGCGTTACGCACGCCATCCGCTCGACATCGACGAGGTGCGCCTGCACATCACGCAGGGGAAAATGCCCACCCGGCTGGCCATGACCTGGAATGGCCGTGTCGCCTTCGTGCTGACCGAAGGGATGCAGTTGCGCAAGATCGAGTTCCTGGACGGCGTTCTGGACGCGCAAGGCAGCGCCGAAGAGCGGTTTGACGCCGATGTTGCCATTGTCACGGCGGAGCTTGCCCGTGCCTTGGTGGCGCTGATCGAGGCATTGGGCGGGGAGCATGCAGTTGTAATGTAGGGTGCGGGTCTGTTGCTTCGCGTTGCAACAACTTCGGTTGAACTGCACGCGCGGCAGGCCCCAGACGTTAGACTGAATTTGCAGTTCTGGATCCCGCCCATGTCCCTACACAGAAAACCCAAGACCCAACAAGCGTTTCTGCTGGAAGCGATGCAGCGCCTCGACATGGACGCCGACCAGTTCGCGCGCCGCCTCGGAGCGTCTCGGCGTCGGCTGGACGATTGGCTCAAGCGCACGGGCGAGCTGGGGTCGGTGGAACTGGACCCGGTGATCTGGACGTTTGTGCGCGAACTGGTGGAGCGTGCCGAGCTGGCCGAGGTGCGTGACAGCACCGCCGCGCCGCTGGGGCCGCCCGAGCTGCCGCGCGGACGTTCGCGTTTCAGCTCGCCCGGTCGCTGGGTGGCGTGACGCCCAGGCCCAGTCCCAGCCCCAGGGCGGCCAGCACGGCCAGCGGCGCGGTTTCCGACCGCAGCACCCGTTGCCCCAGACTGACCGCATGGGCGCCGATCCCGCGCACCAGCCCTTCCTCGGCCGCACTGAACCCGCCTTCCGGGCCGCTGTAGACCCGCACCCGCCCGGCCGCGGCCCCTTGCGCTGCCAGGCGTGCCATCGGAACGGCGTCGGCCAGACTCAGCAGCCAGTGCGCGCTCCCCAGATCGGCCGCCCCCTGTGCCACCGCCTGCACCAGCGTGCGGACCGGGGCGATCACCGGCACGCGGGTGCGGCCACTCTGCTCGGCGGCGGCGATGGCGACGGCCTGCCAGTGCTCCCGCTTGCGCTCGGCCCGCTCGCCCGACAGGCGCAGCACCGACCGCTCGCACACCACCGGCTCGATCGCCGCCACGCCCAGCTCGGTGGCCTTCTCGATCAGCCAGTCGAAGCGGTCATTGGCCGGCATCCCCGCCACCAGCGTCACGGCGACCGGCAGCTCGCGCTCGACCGGATCGTGTGCCGTCACCCGCACCTCGACCGACTGGCGGCCCATGCGCAGGATCTCCGCCTGCCACTCGCCGCCCTGGCCGTTGAAGAGCGTGACCCCCTCGCCCGGCTGCAGGCGCAGCACCTGGACATGGCGGGCGGCCCCGGCGGGCAGGGCGAGTTCGGTGTCGGCGCTCAGGGGCGCATCCAGGTAGAGGCGGGCGGGCATAGGGCGCGATTGTCGCCGCTGTTACTGCCCGTGGGCGAGGTGGGCGCTAGAGTGCCGGCACACAACCCGGAGACTCCCGATGACCACGACCCCCGACGCTCCTGTCCTGCGCCTGCACGGTTTTGCCCTGTCCAACTACTACAACAAGGTCAAGCTGGTCCTGCTGGAGAAGGGGCTGGCGTTCGAGGAGGTGGAGGTGCTGCCGCGCGGGGGCGAGTCGGTGCTGGTGAACTCGCCGCTGGGCAAGCTGCCGTATCTGGTGACGCCGCACGGTGCGCTGTGCGAGAGCGCGGTCATCGTCGATTACCTCGAAGCCGCCCATCCCGAGGTGCCGCTGGTGCCGGCCGATCCCTTCGCGGCGGCCAAGGTGCGCGAGCTGTCGCTGTTCATGGACATCCACCTGGAGCTGGTGGCGCGCATGCTGTATGCGCAGGCGTTCTTCGGCGGCAAGGTGTCCGAGGGCACGATCGCCAAGGCGCGCGGGCAACTGGAGCAGAACATCGCGGCCTTCAAGCGGCTGGCGCGGTTCGCCCCCTACGTGGCGGGCGACACCTTCACGCTGGCCGACTGCACGGCGGTGGCGCACCTGCCGCTGGTGGCAATGTCCACGAAACTGGTCTGCGGCGAGGATCTGCTGGCCGCGCAGGGCGTGGACTGGAAGGGCTACGTCAAGCTGATCGAACAGCGCCCGACTGCGCAGAAGGTCGCCGCCGACCGCAAGGCCGACCAGCAGCGTGCGGCACAACTGGCGGCCATGGGCAAGGTGCCGGCCTGACC